>NZ_JAMPLW010000009.1:0-127443 GCF_028477805.1 Providencia sp. PROV268 | reverse complement strand
AGCACGTCATACTGTAATCCTTTTACCTCCACTGTCACCACTAACCCCATTGATGGCTCTTTCTCACCAATCCTGTGCCAGCGAACTGCATATTGGTAGCAAATATATTGAGTAGAGATAAAGGAATGACTCACCATTAGACATTATTTTAATGTTTGATACCATTTTATATGGAATGACTGGTATTTATTTTTTATGGATAGCAATCTGTATCTAAATAACATAATGGTTTAGATCGCTTTATCATACAGAGTACTCGATATCAATTTTATCTACTTATAGGTAAATAACTAGCAAAAATAAAAAAACTTTCTGGTATTGATAGAGGGAATGGATGATGTTGATTACCTACATTTTAGGTATTTTTACAGTTCAAATATTCAGATTTATAGAGGTATAGGTTATGGGTAGTCAATACATGGAAAATATCATCCTCACCAATGATGAAAGAGAGCTTTTTGGCTTGGAATTGATATCCGCTAAATGGGATAGAGTTGAAATCAAAAAAGGGATGGTTGTTTATTTTGATGGTGATGCTATCTGTAAAATTATCTATAACTATGAGCATAGTGGTGAGGGTTTTATCAATACCCTATATATTGAAGAAGATAATTTGATTAAAACGAGAAATAGAGAGTTTGTTTTGCCTAGAACAGCAAAAGGCAAAGAGAAAAAATTAAATTATACATCGATTAATGGAATGAAAAGTACGGGTTGTCGTTTTAGTTTAACTTTAAGCACTTCAGGAATTGGTGCGACGTTAAATGTGACGAATAGCCAAAATAGCCTTCGTTTACCTATTCCATTTCCTCAGCAAATTGGAACTGTTGATGCGTTTCGCCAATGGTTAGCCACATTTGTGTCTTCAAGAGATGAACGTTATTTCTCTAAAGTGGAACGTATGAAAAATGCCCCACGAAAAAATGTTAAATATAAGAATGGCGATATTTTTTGTTATGAAATAGACCTAGAATATTATGGATTTGCTCTGATTATAGGTCAGATCACTAAGATAAAAAAAGCAGGCGTGCTGAAGCAAGAGCATATTTGGAATGATCTCATGACGGTTCCCTTAATTGTTCGAACGTATCAGTTCAAAAGCCAAGAAAAAAATATGCCTATTGAAGAAATTATACAGCACAGCTTATCGGATTCATTTTTCATGATGGATGACCATGTTATGAGAGGTGTATACGAGATTATTGGAAATAAACTTTTAACTGCCGATGATATTGATTTTCCCATTCAAGCGGGAAGATCACTATCTAATGACTCTTTTACTCGATTATGTTGGGGAGTTGGAATAAAAAGCCATCCAAATGAACACGCATCAATGCTACCTAGTGGTATTCAAGATATGGAATTGTTGAGACATGGTGTTAATTTTGGTGTCAGTTTTTCAGAAATAAAAACAGTAGAAAGTCGTAAAACACCGTTGGAAAAACTGGCTTTTGCTCATTTTGGTATATCTGAAGATATAACATTTGATGATTTTAATCGGCAATTCGGCGGTATGACTCGTGAAGAATACGCGCTATATGCGAATAAAAAGTAGGGAGCAAATAAATTTGCTAAATCATTACTGGTTCTTATTTTAAACTTTGATATAAACTATACCCAGCAACGGCTCCAGCGACATCATAAGCAAAGTCATGCCAGCTCCATCCCGTACCATTAGGTCGACTGTCATACAGCTCTTTTGCCGCTCCTAGGGTAATGGAAAATAAAACGCCAAATTGCGCAGCATCTCGATGTTGCCAATTTTGCCTATCAGCATAAGCATTGCCGGCCATCGCCATTGCGGCTGAAAAAGCAAAATGCTGTGCCTTATCCTTACCTTGCCAATTATCATTTGCCCAGTGGGCCCCTGAACAGCCTGTTATCGTAAAAATTAAGCCAATAAGTAAATAAGATAATAATGTTTTTAGCAGATTCATTTGTTTATCAACGGGTCTAATATAAAAAGCACCACAGTCGTGGCGCTTTTTATAGATACAAGATACGGATAAATTACAAAATACGACTGATTAAGCGGTCTACTCTAATTCGTCTTAAGCGGCGAATGAGTTTTTTCACTTTGATTGGATAGGTTTGGATACTATCTAATTCACGATAATGACTCACAATTTTTGTATGAGTGCGAATACAGTCAAGTTCATGCTGACGCTGCTCTTGCATCTCTTGATTTGGGTCGTGAATTAAAACCGCATTTTCAAGATCCAATCCCCACGCTCGTGGGTTAAGATTATTGCCTGTAATAAGTTGCCATTGGCTATCAACCCACATCCCTTTTAAGTGATAAGTATTATCACCATCTTTCCACAGACGAATTGTTAATTGCTTACTATCAACAAATTTTTGTAAGCGGCTAACAAACCGCCGTAGATTAATCTCATAGAGGTACGGCAAAGCCCCAATAATTTTAAATGGCTCTTCAGGGGGAATATAGAAATCATTAGCAGTTTTATCACCAATAATAATTTCCACCTGCTTACCTTCACGTAATAGTCGGCTAATAATCCTAACTAATACGGCTGGAAGATTGAAATAAGGGGTACAGATTGTGAGTTTATTTTGTGTTGAACTCATTAGATGGGTAATTGTTCGGTTTAGGTCATTTTTTTTGCCTAAACCAACTAGAGGCGTGACGGCTAATTCACCATTAGTTGCATTACCCTTAAATTGATATGAGCTTCCTCTAAGTGAAAGACGGAATTGTTTGATGATATTTTTGAATTCGGCGGTTTTGGGTCTGTTTGCCTTATTCAATAGCTGAATCGCATCCGATTTTAGTAAGGCATCATCAATATAAGTCTTCATTGATGTCGTTAATGCCTTATTTTTGATCAGCTGATACCGGTCGTAGCGATATCTTTCATGGCGCTGTAGATAGACATCATTAATACTAGCGCCACTGTACAATAAAGTATCATCAAAGATAAAACCTTTTAGATGCAAGACACCTAAGGCTTCCCGTGTATTCACAGGAATACCATAAATAGGGATATCAATGTCCGGGTATTGTTGCGAAACATCATAGTACCAGTCTGCATTCGTTGAATTAGCGGCTGCACCAATTCTTCCTCGTTGCGCACGGTGCCAATCAACAAGTATTTTAATCTCTAATGATGGATTCGCTTGCTTAGCGGCATACAGTGCATGAAGAATATCTTTACCTGCATCATCTTGCTCTAAATATAACGCAGTGATGTAGATGCAATGTTGAGCAATAGATATTTGTTCAAGTAGAGCATCACGAAAATCTTCTGTCTTATATAGCGTTTTAACATCAGCAATAGACTGAGCCAGTTTAGGTAAACTCGCTAAATATTGTTGATGTTTTGCTTGTTTTAATTTTGACAACATCACAGTGTAAATTTTCTCTTAATTAGTCTAATAGCAAATCGCTTGTATAAATATACTCTCAGGTATTGGTAAGCGAATGATCTGTCGATGATAGCATACTTAGCCAAACCATTTAGAATAAATTAAAAACCTGTTTAATTGTTGTACAGGTTTATTTAGGCTATCGGGTTATAAATGTAATGTTAAGTTTACAACCCCATCTTCAAATTGAACGTCAATCTCGAAACCTAACTTTTTCGCTAGGCTGATCATATTACGGTTTTCGGGCATCGTGATTGCTGTCAATTTTTTTATACCATGTGAACGGGTATAGCTCAGTAATTTAGTCATTAATTGATAGCCAAGAGTTAGCCCTTTCATATCCGATCTGACGAGAACCGCAAATTCTGCCTCTTGGTTATCAGGATCTGCCATTGCGCGAGTCACCCCTATAATTTCAGGGTTTGAATCAGGATCCCTAACAGCCACGAATGCCATTTCGCGGTCATAATCAATTTGCGTCATATTGGCGAGATCATCATGCGTAAACTCACTGATTTCACTAAAATAACGATAATAAAGATCCTCTTTAGTCACTTGCTCAATAAATGATTTTAATAGTGGTTCATCTTCCGGCAATATTGGTCTTAGCAAACAAGTGAGATCATCTTTGAGTGAGATAGTTTCTTCTAGTTCGCTTGGATAAGGGCGGATCGCTAACCTTGATTTTTGGTTCTCTTGCTCTGGAATTAATGTCATTGAGACATCAAGTAAAGTGAATTCATCTCCAGAGGCGAGTAACGGATGAATATCTAGTCGTGCAATATTTGGGCAATCAATAATTAGGTTTGAAACCCTCACCAGCAAACTCGCCAGCCCTGGGATATTGAGTGGTGCCAGTGCACTGCGCGCTTTGATTTTATAGCCTTTAATGGCTTGAATAACTAGGTATCGCGCTAGGGCCAAATTCAATGGTGGTAAAGCGACCGCAGCTTGGCTCTCTTGTTGCCATTCAATACCGCCTTCCCCTAGCATAATTAATGGGCCGAAGACGGGATCAAGTTCAACGGCAATACGCAACTCTTGGGCGCCAGCACGGTTCGCCATACTTTGCACCAGTAAACCTTCGATACGTGCATTGGGGAAATTGGTGGATACACGCTCCATAATGGCTTTAGCAGCATCTCCCACTTCTTTAGCATTACGTAAGTAGAGCATTACCCCTTGTACTTCTGATTTATGCACAATATCTGGTGAACGTAATTTTAATGCGACGGGGTAGCCAATTTTCTCTGCAATTTCAATTGCCTCATCACTAGAATGAGCTATCCAAGTCGGTAGGCTGTTTAAACCATAAGCCTGTAAAATAGGCTGAACTTCATGTGTGTCTAAGTGTAAGTTGTTATTTTGTAGAGCCTGTTGAATATATTCATGTGCTTGCTGAGTGTTGGCTGTGATACCAATTGGAAGCGCTGGCGTTTCTTTTAACTGTTTTTGGTTGCGTCGGTACTCGACCATATGCATGTATGCGGTTATCGCGCCTTCAGGTGTACGATATGTTGGTATCCCTGCTTCACTAAAGAGCCGACGTGAGGTTTGTGATGAGTATTCGCCACACCAGTTAGTTAGTATGGTTAACCACTTACCTCTTGGATGCTGCTTAATGGTTTTGATGACTTTTTCTGCCATTGTCTTGCTTTCTGTTATGGCGCTAGGTGTATAGATCAATAACAGTGCATCATGGTCATGGCTATCGAGCATTTTGTTCAATACGTTAATATAGCGATCAACGGTGGCATCATCACCTAGGTCGATAGGATTTTGGGTTGAGAGGTCAAGGGGAAGGAGTGAACTAAGTTCATTTTCTGTTTCTTGACTTAAGGTAGCGAGCTTACCGTTTCGTTGCAGTAGCTCATCTAAAGCCATCGCCGCAGGGGCGGCGCCATTACTAATGATGGATAGGCGCTCCCCTCGTAGAGGCGTCATATAGCTTAGGGTTTCAACCGCAGAAAACATTTCATGAGTATCTTGTACTCGAAGCAGCCCTGCACGCTGGATGGCAGCATCGTATGCCGCATCAAGACTTGGTTTTTCACCGAGTAGTTGTTGAGCTTTTCGGGTACGACCGCTTTTTATTACTAGAATTGGCTTATTCCGTGATGCGCTACGTGAGGCGGAAAGAAAACGACGTGCATCGCTAATATTTTCAAGATAGAGCAAAATAGCACTCGTTTTACTGTCGCGAGCCAGATAATCCAGTAAATCATCAATATCGATATCAATGCTATCACCCAAGGCGATAAAGTAAGAAAAGCCAATATCTCGGTGACGCGCCCAATCCAGTACGGTATTAGAAACGGCAGCGGATTGAGAGATAAAGGCTAATTTCCCTTTTAGGATTGGGATCGGTGAAAAACTCGCATTAAGCCCTTGCCATGGAGCCAGTATACCGAGGCTATTTGGACCGAGTAGCCTTATTTGATATTGCTGGGCGATTTTCTTGAGTTCAGCGAATTGAATTGAAGGAGATGATAAAATAATAACCACATTACAGCCATATTCACCGAGCTGTTTTAAACATTCAGGGTTTTTCGAATGGTGAGTACAGATGACCGCAAGATCTGGTTTTAAAGGCAACTTATCGATGGATGGGTAAGCCAGCACGCCAAGAATAGAGCTTCGGTTAGGGTTGACAGGGAGAATAGGCCCCTTAAAACCATTAGTTAATAAGTTTTTCATCATTACCGAACCTGCACGATTCGGATTTTCAGAAGCACCAATCACAGCGATCGATTTTGGTCTAAATAACGATTCTAACTGACTCAGTAAACCCATGGCAGATAACCTTTTGCTTTAGTGAGCGAAAACACCGTTCAAAGAATATTGAGAAGCCAAGTAATACTATGCCGTATCTGATAATTAGTGCTAGTTTATCCTGTTTATTTAATGGAATTATCTAATGATGTTCACGTTTTAAACTGCTAACTATCCTAAAGTTGCATGACGTTCATCTTTGTAGATAAACAATCGCTTATTTTTTCTACTCACTTTGAGTTAGCTGCTTTTCTGCTTGGCGCATTTGTGCGAGTGGATGATGCGGCTTGCCTTCCAAGTATTTGTCTCTAAATAGGTTAAAATGGTTGAAGAGCTGTTTAGAAGCGGAAGTATCTCCTGCTAGCTCAAGGAGTGTTGCTGCAACTTCTGCTGTGCAGTGTTGATCCTCTTTTGAAGGGGTACGCAATAAATAATCTGTTCGTGCTTTTGTATTGATTGATAATACAGGGATCTGGTCAAGATAAGGGCTTTTACGGAACATTTTGCGGGCTTCTGGCCATGTACCGTCTAATAAAATAAATAATGCAGGTTTATCTGAAACGGTTGGCTGGTTGACTACCGTTCTTCCACTTTGAGCATAACTTTCAGGGAAAATAATATAAGGCTGCCGTGTTGGGTCTTGAATCGCAGCAAGGAGTTGTGGGTCTGGATCGGTTCTTGACCACTGGAAAGCCAGCGTATTCGGTAAAATATCTGCGATCAGTTTTCCTGTATTACTTGGTTTAAAGACCTCTCCCTCATACATGATTAAACAGAATTGGCTCTTAGCGTGGACCGGAACAATTTCTTGGCACAGGCATTGTGGAACGGGAAGTAGGCAATAATGACAGCGTTTAACGCGACACCCTCGTGCTTTAAAGGGTTTCGTTGAGGCGGTCAGGCGTTCTTGGCGTAATGTATAAACGGCATTTTTAGTCATGTTGGGTGCAGCTTTTGATATTGTACGGTTTTGATAAAACAAAGCGCGTATTGTACGTAAATCCGTTAAATGACGATAGAAGTATATTCGGCATCTTTTAGATGCAATAATAGCGTGAATCAGTGGCGTAGCTCGGCAACATCATGTAACCTTCGCGCCATAGCTTTGTAGGGGATAGCAATGAACGACTCGAATGATTTTAATGGTAAGAATGGTAAAGTAAAAGTGATGTATGTCCGTAGCGAAGGCCAAGATGCTGGTCATAGCAAAGGCAAGCGTCAACAAGATAATAAGCGCACGAATGATAGAAGAGGTGGCGGCGGACGTCGCAATGAGCGTTCAGGTCGTTTTGATGATAGAAAAAGCCAACCACCTCGTGAGCACTCCGCTTGGCGCACCGTATCGAAGCCAAATAGTGATGAGTTAATCCATGATCATGGTGGGATTGCCGGTAAAAGCCAGATTGACCCTGAGCAATTGCGTAAACAGCGTTTAGAAGAAACGCGTATTTATGGTGAAAATGCGTGTCAGGCGATGTTTAAAAATCGCCCAGAAGCGATTGTTCGTGCATGGTTCCTACAATCAGTCACACCACGTTTTCGTGATGCGCTAAAGTGGATGGCTGCTAACCGTAAAGCATACCATGTGGTTGATGATGAAGAATTAACGAAAGCATCTGGAACAGAGCACCACGGCGGCGTCTGTTTTCTGATTAAAAAACGCGGTGGTATGAGTGTGGAAACTTATCTGCAACAAGCACCCGCAACAGATTGTGTTTTGGCGTTAGAAGATGTCGGTAATCCACATAACTTAGGTGGCATCATGCGTAGTTGTGCGCACTTTGGCGTGCAAGGTGTGATTTTACAAGATGCAGGCGTTGTGGAGTCTGGTGCTGCGATTCGAACGGCTGAAGGTGGCGCTGAACATATCAAAGCGATTGATGCTGATGGTCTGAGTAACACGTTAAGCCAATTCCGCCAAGCTGGTTATACGATTGTAACGACATCAAGCCATAAAGGTAGCCAAGATATTTCGAAGGCTAAGTTGCCTGCAAAAATGGTGTTAGTCTTAGGCCAAGAGCGTGATGGCTTGAGCGACAGCGTATGGAACGAGGGGGATATGAGCCTGTATATTGGTGGTACAGGTAAAGTTGAGAGCCTCAATGTTTCCGTTGCGACGGGGATTATGTTGGCACAATGGTGGCAACAGAATAAAGCTAACTAGTTATTTTAATTAATAAATAAAACTGCATATGAAAGGTTAAATTATCGCCAATTAATATGCAGTTTTTTTATTATTAGGCTCTAAGCAATGTGCGTACAATATTATTTGATGGAGAGATAGGAATGAAAATTCCGTCGTACTTAACCCATGATTTCCGCTCAATACAGGGTAACGGAGAATTGACCGAGGTTTATTTTGGCTCACAATCGACAGAGGATACGTTTGAAATTTGGTTCACGGGTGAGGTGGTTTCTGTCGATGAGGAAGCACAGCCTTATATCATGGAAACTGATAGTCATCCCCTAATAATAATTGCTAAACACTCTGTATCAGGTCAAACATTCTTGCTGTTTGATGGCACAATTCATGGGTATGATGCGATGTTTTGTGATCAACCTTATGATGAGCCTCTTGAGCAGTTATCACCAATAAAATATGACTTTCCCCCTGCGATTTTGAAGCTCTCCTTTTTTTATAATATTGATTATGAAGATGAAAAAGAGAGCTATGAGTTTGATGCAATGGGAAATGTTATGCTATTGAATGGGCTGAGTATGCCATGGGAGCAAGTCAAATGTGACGGTTTTGATGCCTTTGCACTTTCTGTGATTGATACGCAAGGTATAGAGCATGAAATTGTGAATTTAGAACTCGCTTAATAATTCAGTGAGATAATTTAGTTCACGGTCTAAAAACTCTTCTTTAGGGTAATTGCAGGAAAATGCTTCCAATATATGATTGATAAAAGATTTGATATCTAAACGCGTGAGGGGCGTGGGCTTGCTGATAATTTTATAAGCAGCTGAAATCTCATTTAAACTTAGACAATATTCATAGTAGCCTACCTGAATGGCGTCGCTAATTTGTTGGGGTAAAGTAGTAAAATCGAGATCATCTTCTTCAAGTTTTAGCTGCATATAAGTGAAAACATCTTCAAGAATATCAAAGGAATGTTCTTCTTGATAGCGATTAACATAGGTAATAAGTTTACGGCGATATTGCTCTGCTTCTCCTTCGCTGATTGAGTTAATTAGGGCAAGTAACTCGCTATTTTCAATCCATGATTTCAACATTTTTTTCCTCGTTATAGTGTATAAATACTGTCATGTTGGTGAATAAAATAAGGTCTCATATTGAATCTATGAGACCTTATTAATTAGAGTTTAGTGTGCTCCGCCACCTTTAGAGCCTGCGCCAAAAGGTGGTTTGGCGAACCAAACAATGACCATGAGCAAAATAAAGATCCCAGCAGATAACCAGAAAATTTCATTTGCAGATAAGATCAGCCCTTGGTCGGTAATGGTTTTCGCTAAATAGGCGGCACTTTGCTGCTCATTCATACCAATTTGGGCTAATTCACTGTACATATGTTGAGAATTTGGATTGTACGGGTTAATAAACTCCGTCAGATTCTCATGGTGCATCGCTTCGCGTTGTGTCCACATTGTGGTTGTAATGGATGTACCAATCGCACCCGCTAATGTCCGTGTGAAGTTAGATAAACTTGATGCTGAGGCCATTTTTTCAGGAGGAAGCCCTGATAAAGTAATGGTCGTCAATGGCATAAAGAAACAGGCAATCGCTAGCCCCTGCACAAATTGTGGCCATGCCGCGGCGGCAAATCCCATATCCGGCTCAAATGTATAAGCACGCCAATAGTAACAAACAGCATAAACAATAAAGCTAAAGGTTACGATATAACGCATATCAATGCGATTACCGAAACGTCCAATAATTGGTGTGATCAACAAGGGCAATAAGCCTACTGGGGCGGAAGCAAGACCCGCCCAGGTTGCTGTATAACCATAAACTTCCTGTAGGAGTTGGGGAAGTAGTACGATTGTTCCGAAGTAGAGCATATATGCAAGACTTAGCGATAAACAACCGATGGTGAAGTTGCGCTCCTTAAATAACGAAAGATCAATGACAGGGTGATCGTCAGTGAGTTCCCAAACAATTAAGAACGATATCGCAACAACAGCAATGACGGTCAGCACAATAATTTCAGTGGAATTAAACCAATCTAGCTCTTTCCCTTGGTCTAGCATGATTTGCAGGGCACCAATACCGATAACTAGCAGTACTAGCCCGATAGTATCAATGGGTTGAATAGAAATTTTGGTTTCACGCCCTTTTAGTGTCTGCATAATGGCAAAGATAATTGCGATACTAAATGGAACGTTGATAAAGAATATCCAACCCCAATGATAATTATCACTGATGTAGCCACCCAATATTGGCCCACAAATTGGCGCGATAATGATGGTCATTGACCAAAGCGCCAAGGCCATATTCCGTTTGGCAGGGGGGTAGTTATTGAGCAATAAACTTTGGGATAGGGGAATTAATGGCCCCGCAACCAGCCCTTGTAACACACGGAATAAAATCAGCATTTCAAGGCTGCCAGAGATACCACATAACCATGAAGTTAGTGCAAATAGGCCTGTCGACCATAAAAATAGCCTAACTTCACCAATCCTGCGGGCTAACCATCCAGTAATAGGAATTGAAATCGCATTTGCCACACCAAAAGAGGTAATTACCCACGTTCCCTGCGAGTTAGAGGCGCCAAGATTACCTGCAATCGTTGGAATGGCAACGTTAGCAATTGTTGAATCAAGTACTTGCATAAATGTGGCCAATGACAGAGCAATGGTCATCCACGCGAGTTTTGATCCTGTTAACGGTGTATTTGTCACAATTACACCTCGGATTATTTGTTGCCTGAGTTATTGTTAATAATCTCAGTAACTATTTTGTCTGCAGGAGACATATCTATGGCAAGTGCAGAGGTGTGATATGCAGGCGCTTCACGCATACCTTTTGATAGCACTTTGCCATCTTTATTAAGCGTGTCTACCGTCACTTCTGTCGATAAGCCAATACGTAATGGATATTGCTCCAATTGGGCCGGGTCTAATACGATACGGACGGGTAAACGTTGAACTACTTTGATCCAATTCCCTGTAGCGTTTTGAGCAGGCAGTAATGAAAATGCGCTACCTGTTCCCATATCTAACCCTGCTACGGTGCCATTGAAGACAATATTTTTACCATAAAAATCAGTCGTTACTTTAACGGGCTGTCCAATGCGCATATCGGCAAGTTGGGTTTCTTTGAAATTGGCATCAATCCACATACCTTCAGAAGGAACGATAGCCATCAACGGTGTTGAAGTCGTAATTTGTGAGCCGACTTGTACGCTACGGCGTGAGACATAACCATCCACAGGGCTGACAATTTTAGTTCTCTGCAATGCTAACCATGTGTTCCTAACTTCTGTTGCGGCAGCTTCGACAGCCGGCTGTTTTTCGAGAGGAGTATCTAGAATGATCGCTTTGTTTGCATTGAGTTGCTCAATAGCCACTTCGAGCGCTGCTTTAGCGCTGACAACGGCTTCGCGAGCGTGTTGCAGTTCTTCTTTCCCGATTAGGTTACTGCTGCCAAGGACTTCACGGCGTTTTAAATCGTTTTGTAGACTAATTAGCTCAGAGCGCTTCATATCAATATTCGCTTGATATTGGCGGCTATTCACTATCTGCTGGTGGGTTTGACGAACGCTGTTTGCTAAAGTGGTTTTGGCTTTTTCTAATGCAAGTTGAGCATCTCGAGGGTCAAGCTCTACTAATACTGTACCGCTTTTGACGAAATCGGTGTTATCGACATTCACCGTCATAACACTGCCAGAAATTTGAGATTGAATTTGAACTTGGTTACCTGCAACGTAAGCGTTATCAGTCGTTTCATAATGGCGTAAAACAAGGAACCAGTATATTGCCCAGCCAACGCCAATAGCAATAAAAAGGAATGTGAGAAACATTAAAGCATTTCTGCGTTTTCTTTTTTTATTTGGTTGTGGATTTTGGGTTGGTTGCATTTCCTCATGGGCACTCATTGGGTGTTTCTCCGCTCATCGGCATTTTAGATCACGAATGTTCCCAGCAGTTAACATTAACCACTGGAAACTAAGACAACAATTGAAATATTTGCTTGATGGGATATCGTAAGCACAAGTTAGAAAGGATAACGAAATCTTTCAGACAGAAAAGTCTTTTTTCGCCTTTTTGCTTATAAATGCCTCAAATACATTACCCACAAAAATACAATGGTTAATTATTTACTATAATCTTTAACAGTATCTAGCTTTATTAGCAACTTACGCATCAACTTATTCAGTTGTTGTTGTTCTTCAGCATCTAATACTGACCAAATATCTTTTAAGGCTGCATGCTGAGGAGGCAATAACCCTGCTAAAAATTCAGAGCCTTTTTCAGTTAGGTGAAGATGCAAACAACGACGGTCATTGTGACTTTCTTTACGTTCAATCCAACCATTTTTTTCCAGTTCATCGGCAATACGGGTTGCATTAGTGCGTGAGGATCCCAAAGCAGCGCTTAGCTCAGAAGGTTGAATACTGCGGGAATCTTTTGTATCTAGGATCATTAACGCCATAAACAGTGTTTCATTAATCCCTTGAGCTTTGAGCATATTATTACGAGACTCAAGGAGCTTGCCATGAACATGCATACAAAGGCGTGTTAGGAGGATCTCCTGATAGGGAATGGGATTGCTGTGTGAACTTTGCTGTGCGACGCGAGCATTAAGTAACTCTTCAGTCGGAGTAAATGAACTTTCCATTATTTAGATACCTTATTAGTTTCAGTTGGTAAGATTACAACTGTCATCAACCATCTAAATGGTATATCAAAAGCTAAAATTAGCAATTGTAGTTAATTGATACCATCAAATTTATTTTGATAATGATACATAATTCATAAATTTTATGAATGTAATTTGCTAAATTTAGTATAGCTTAATTATACTCTTCTGCCTTTTAAATTATTTACGTATAATAAAATCATCATTTTGCTTTATTTTTCATCATGATAATAACCGAGTAAAACAAAATAAAATCACGTAATTATACTGCTGCACTCTCCTTACTGTCATGATTTCATGACATTTGTAAACCTTTCCTCTGTTACTTAGTATTGTTAGGTGACAACTAACATATTGATTACAATAACTACAAGAAATAGTAATTTATATAAATTACATTATAACTTTATAGAAAGGTATATTTTTTGTTTAACTGTGTCATTTGATGATTTTTGCCTATGTAATTATTGCAAAATAAAATCATTGGCAAAAATTTGTGATTATAAAGAGAGGAAGCGGAGAATGAGATATTAAGTATAAATTAAGTATTTTTACCGATGCATTATATTTTCTGATAGATTTATGGCAGGGTTTATAAAGAGTGCCTAAAAAAAGACACTCCTTGCGAGTATGTTTTATTCATCGGATGGGTATATGGTGGGGTCAAAGCGAATACCTATTGCCCAAATAATCAAACTGATCACACATAATATGCCGCCAGCGATAGCAACGCCTTCCCAACCTGCTTTTTCGTAAGCATAGCCAGATAATAAAGAGCCAAGTGCACCACCAATAAAATAGCTCGTCATATAGCCTGCGGTAATACGATTACGCGCATCAGGTAAAATACGGTATAGAGTACTTTGGTTAGTGACATGGACAGCTTGAATAGCCAGGTCAAGTATTAAGACGCCAATAATAAAAGCAATCAGTGAATCCTTTGCAAATCCAATTGGGATCCATGACAGAAGCAATAAAATTAAGCCAATGGTTGTCACTCGTTTTCCTTTACCTTTATCGACGAGATGACCGGCTTGGGAAGCCATGAATGCTCCGGCAGCACCAACTAAGCCAAAAAGGCCGATAGTTCCTTCTGAAAAACTAAAAGGTGGGCTGGCAAGTAGAAAAGCCATGGCAGTCCAAAGTAATGCGAAATTGGCGAAGGATAGGGCGCCCAATAGCGCACGAACGGCCAACACAGGGGTTCCAAAAAAGAGTCGACCTATTGAAAACAGCAACTGGAAGTAATTTAGGTTTGCTTTTTGATGATAACGAGGCAGTTTAATCGCAAGCACAATAATTAAGATAATAAGTAGGGTAAAAGCGACCCAATAAATGGTTCGCCATCCTCCTACCATAGCGACGGCGCCGGAAATTGTTCTAGCAAGTAAGATCCCTAATAGCAATCCACTCATGATGATACCGACAGATTTCCCTCTTTGATGAGGTTTTGCCAGCGAGGCTGCCATTGGGATGAGCACTTGAGCAACAACTGAAAATAGCCCTGTGAGTGCCGTTCCAACAAGAATTTGCCAGATATTATTTGAGAGCGCGGTGATAAGTAAGCCGATAGCTGACAAGGATGTCATTGTTAATATCAGGCCTTTACGCTCAAAGATATCACCTAGGGGAACTAAAAAAAGTAGACCTACTGCATAGCCTAATTGGGCGACAGTCACAATAAACCCCGCCATATTTGTGGTCAGGTTAAATTGAGTGGCGATAGTGTCTAGAAGGGGTTGCGCGTAGTAGTTACTAGCAACGACGAGGCCTGTTGCGATGGCCATTAATATGACTAAACCCGGAGTGAGTTCTGCTTGTGGTGCCTTATTCATTCAATATCTACTCATCATTCATAAGGCCTCTACTATAAAACAATTTTGAGTTATGAATGGGAACATTTTATCTATTAATAAAATATTTCTATAAGTTGGGAAGCGTGCAAAAAAGCCACCTAAAAAGGTGGCTTAGAAGACTCATCACTGGCAGATATTATTTTTCAGCAGCTTTGCGTGCTTGCTCTACCCAACCATCAAAAGTGGATTGGTGGGCTTTGATCCACGCATCGGTGTGACGGCGAATATCTGATTGCGAAGCTTCTCCATTATGCATTCTCAAGTTTTGTGCGTTGATATCTGCAATAGGGAGTTTCATGATCTCGAATAACTTAGCTGCCGCAGGGTTCTTTTCGGCCCATTTTTTATTGGCGACGATATGCATTGTGTTTGGTGGGAAGCCGTAATTTTTACCGTTCGGTAATGCGGTGTCGGTTTTGTCATCATTTGGCATTGATGAGAACGGTACTTCTAACCAAACCACATCACGACCTGGTTTGAGCACATCACTGATCCAGTAAGGCGTCCATGTGTAGTACAGGATAGGTTTACCTTCTTTGTAACGAGTGATGGTGTCTGCCATCATAGCGGCGTAGTTGCCTTGATTGTGCTCAACGGTTTTTTCTAAACCATAAGCTTTTAGATGGTTGTTAATCGCCGCTTCACAGCCCCAGCCTGGGTTACAACCCGTTAGGTCTGCTTTACCATTACCATCGGTATCGAATAATTTGGCTATTTTTGGATCTTTTAGCTGATCAATATTGGTGATTTTGTATTTTTCGGCGGTTTTCTTATCGATGAGATAACCTTGTGCCGCATTCACGACATAATCACCTTGGCGGTAAAAGACCTTATCACCCCCTGCCGCGTTATATTGTGCATCATGTAATGGCACCCAGCTTACCGCCAAATAGGTTGCATCCCCATTGGCAATGGAAGCATAAGCCACATTGTAGTCGACCTCTTTAATCGGCTCGACTTCATAACCGAGTTTCTCAAGGGCTTTTGCCACTAACAGCGTTTGGAACGTCTCTTCGCTGATGGTACTTTGTACCGGGGTGATTTTTACCCCTTTGCCGGGAAGATCTTCTGCATGAGCAAATGGAACGGCAAGTAAGGCTGTCAGGGCAGTTGCCAATATCATTGGTTTTTTCATTATTGATACCTCTGTTTGTCGTTTTGGCTTGCCTTGGCAAGCGAAGAGCCGATTGTCGGCTCTATCGTGAATAGAAGAGCAAAAACTTAATGTGATTTTCGGCTAAATGGGCGCGTGATAAGGCCGATGGGGCCTTGTTGATACCAGCGAGTTGAGGCTTTACTACGCGAATTTTTGCCAAGTGACTGCGTTAATCGGTCAAGCACAATCGCGAGGATAACAATGCCCACACCACCGACGGACGCGAGTCCCATATCGAGACGACCGATACCACGTAATACCATTTGACCTAAGCCACCGACGGCAATCATAGAGGCGATAACGACCATGGAAAGTGCTAACATCAAGGTTTGGTTAACACCAGCCATAATGGTTGGCATCGCCAAAGGCAGTTGGACTTTAAAGAGTAGCTGACGAGGGCTGGCGCCGAAGGATTCTGCTGCTTCAATCAAGTCTGCGGGAACTTGTTTGATACCTAAAATAGTCAAACGGATAATAGGTGGTAGCGCAAAGATGATGGTGACGACAACACCGGGCACATTACCAATACCAAAAAGCATAACAATCGGTACTAAATATACGAATGCTGGTGTTGTTTGCATCGCATCAAGGATCGGCCTAACAATGCTGGCGGCTTTATCACTACGGGCTAGCCATATGCCGAGTGGTAAGCCAATAATTAAGCAAAAGAGTAACGAGGTTAGCACCAGAGAGAGTGTTACCATCGCTTCTGACCAAGCCCCGATAGCACCAATCACAATCATCGACACAAATGTTGCAATGCCCATGACACGGCCTGCCAGTTGCCATGCTATCAACGCAAATAAAATAATCGCAATCGGTGACGGTAGTGAGGTTAAAAGCTGCTCAAAGCCGCTAAGGATAAAATCAATAGGAATACGGATCCCCTGAAAAACAGGACGGAAATGCAACACGATCCAATCAATAGCCTGAGTGACCCAAGAGTCAAGTGGGATCAGAGTATGTTGAAAAGGATCCATAATATCAAAATGTTCTGTATTTATTCCCTCAGTGGGAGCCGCATCCAGCCAATCGCTTCCGCCGGTATCTGACGGTGTTGAAGTATCTGCTGTACTTCCCCACGGATCACTCTCTGTTGATGTTTGGCTTTCAGAACTTGTTGACCAAGGGTCGCTGCCTGAAGTGGTATCCGTCGCATTATTTTGTTGCGATGTCTCATCTGCTTGGGTTTCTGCCCACGGATCCTGATAGTCAGCTTTACGCTCATTCGTGTTATTGCTCATTAGAAGTCTCCTTATCCAGCGCCTGTAGTAGCATTCCCTTCGATATCACACCAAGATAGCGATTTTTTTCATTAATAACGGGAACGGCGCAGGGAGCTTGTGCAACGGTTGAGATGACCTCATTGAGTGGGGTTTCTCCCTGAATTGGTTCTATGCTAGAAATCACCGCTGATTCAATGCCTTGGTTGTTTTGTAGCGCTTTTTCGAGTGATTCAACAGATACGACACCTGCAAATGTGTGTCCTCGAGAGATGAGATAACCATAGTATCGGTCATCATCATTAAGCACTTTCAATGCGGAACGTGGGCCAAAACCAGGCGCAATATGCAATAGGGCATCGGCTCTTCGTCGCGCAATATCTTTGGCACTAAAGACCTGACTAATATCAACACCACGGAAGAAGGTTTTGACGTAATCATTCGCGGGATTATTGAGTATCTCATCGGGAGTGCCTATTTGCACAACGACACCACCTTGCATGATGGCAATTCGGTCTCCTATGCGCATGGCTTCATCAAGGTCGTGGGAGATAAACACAATGGTGCGTTGTTTATCACCTTGAAGAGAGAGCAACTCATCTTGCATTTCGGTTCGGATCAAGGGATCTAACGCAGAAAAGGCTTCATCCATTAACAAGATATCGGGATCATTTGCCAAGGCTCGTGCAAGACCAATACGCTGCCTCATACCACCGGATAATTCATCAGGATAAGAGTAAGCCCATTTTTCAAGGTTAACTTGTCGAAGGGCATCCATTGCTTTTTGATGACGTTGCTCTTTTGAGATCCCCGAGAGTTCCATACCAAAAGCGGTGTTATCGAGAACATTCATATGTGGCATGAGCGCAAAGGATTGGAACACCATACTGATTTTTGTGCGTCTGACCTGACGTAGCGCTTTTTCTGAAATATTCGAGATATCTTCACCATCAATCAGCACTTGTCCGCTGGTGGGTTCAATTAGGCGATTGAGAAGCCGTACCAATGTTGATTTCCCAGATCCCGAAAGCCCCATCACAACAAAGATTTCACCCTCATTAATGGCTAAATTTGCATCTTGAACACCAACCGTTTGGCCTGTTTTTTCAAAGATATCATCTTTGCTCATTCCTGATTCTAAAAGTTTGAAGGCTTGATCAGGGTGTTCCCCAAAAATTTTATATAAATTTTTAACTTCTAATTTTATTGGCATACAGTAATTACCCATTTTTCAATTAATAAATTGTTCAAAGCACTTATCGAATGAAACTGGTCTTTTTATCAATTGGCCAAAAACTCGATTATCAGCTTTAGACTATTGGTTGAAAATATTTAGGGTAGATATTCCTATTTCGCTTAAGGTGAATTTAATAATTATGATTTGAATTCAACGGCTCCACTTAAAATTATTAGAAAAATAAACAAGCAATATAACCTAGCATAATAAATTGAGCTGACAACCCTTGGTTAAGGAGTATTAATCAAAAAAATAGCGAGTAAAAATAGAATACAAATTAGGAAAGTGTTGTTTTTATGGGATTCAACATTAAGGTGATTTATTTTCAAAATAAATAGGTTAACGTTTTGTTGTATATACATTTATTTTACTATTGTGCATTTGAAAACTAACCATAACAAATTAAAAAGAATAGAGATTATAACGGTTAGGTCAATTAGCAAATAAAATTGAAAATAATTTCAATATAAGGCCTTATTGATTAGTTATATTAATTAATTTTTAAGCGAGAATACTTATTCTTAAAAATTATTGCCTGATATGCATATTAAAAATGAATTATTTAACAGTAAAACATGTAAATCTCGAGTTGTCATGATGGTTTTTTATACTAAAAGATATCCCGCTAAATAAAGTTATTATTATTCAGCGGGATATGCTTATTTAGGATGTTTAAAACGATCAGTTAACTAAATTGATTGATTAAAAATCCCAGTCATCATCTTCGGTGCTTACTGCTTTGCCAATGACATATGAAGATCCTGAACCCGAAAAGAAGTCATGATTCTCATTTGCATCCGGTGAAAGTGCCGATAATATTGCTGGGCTAACATCAGTAACCACATCGGGAAATAGGGCTTCATAACCTAAATTCATTAATGCCTTATTGGCATTATAATGAAGGAACTTTTTAACATCCTCTGTCCAACCAACAGTGTCATATAATTCTTGTGTATAATTCACTTCATTTTCATATAAATCAAAAAGTAAACTGAAAGTAAAATCTTTAATTTCCTTCTGTGTTTTTTCATCATATTTTAATAAGGATTTCTGAAATTTATAACCAATATAATAGCCGTGAATTGCCTCATCACGAATAATTAAACGAATGAGGTCAGCAGTATTGGTTAACTTGCCTCGACTGGACCAATACATAGGTAAATAGAATCCCGAATAAAATAAAAATGATTCTAAAAAAACACTTGCGACTTTTTTCTTTAATGGATGTGAATCACAGTAATAAGACATAATGATTTTTGCCTTATTTTGTAGCGCAGAATTTTCTTCACTCCAACGATAAGCATCATCAACATCGCTAGTTGAGCAAAGCGTTGAAAATATAGAACTATAAGAGCGAGCGTGTACTGCTTCCATAAAACTGATATTTGATAATACCGCTTCTTCATGTGGTGTAAGGGCATCGGACATGAGGCTCGGTGCGCCAACGGTATTTTGAATTGTGTCGAGTAGCGTTAACCCAGTAAAGACTCGGATAGTTAACTGTTGCTCGGCAGCCGTTAATGTATTCCATGAAGAGATATCGTTTGATAGAGGTATTTTCTCTGGTAACCAAAAGTTGGTGGTTAAGCGGTTCCAGACCTCCAAATCTTTATCATCTTCGATTCGATTCCAGTTGATCGCTTTAACTGGTGCAGATGAAATGTGCGTTGTCATACTGATTTTCCTTTTAAAGCGTACATGAAACACAACCGTCAATTTCTGTGCCTTCTAGGGCGGTTTGGCGAAGCCTAATGTAATACAAGGTTTTTATACCTTTACGCCACGCGTAGATCTGAGCGCGGTTGATATCGCGAGTTGTTGCATCGTCTTTGAAGAACAAGGTTAGAGATAGCCCTTGGTCGACATGTTGTGTGGCAACGGCATAGGTATCGATGATTTTTTCAGGGCCAATTTGATAAGCATCTTGATAATATTCAAGGTTATCATTATTCATAAATGGGGCAGGGTAGTAGACGCGACCTATTTTCCCCTCTTTACGGATCTCTATCCGGGCAACTATCGGGTGAATACTCGATGTTGAGTTATTGATATAAGATATTGAACCAGTAGGCGGAATTGCCTGTAAGTTTTGGTTATAAATACCGTGCTCCATCACTGATTGTTTCAATGATAGCCAATCCGCCTGAGTTGGAATTTCGATGCCCGAACGTCGGAATAATTCCTGAACGGTTTGTGTTTTTGGTAGCCAGCTTTGGTTGATATATTTATCAAAATAACGACCATTGGCATACTCAGAATGCTCGAAACCTTTAAAAGTGGCTTTGCGTTCAATTGCCAATTGATTTGAAGTTTTTAAAGCATGATAAGTGATGGTATAAAAATAGATATTAGTGAAATCAAGCGCTTCTTCTGAACCATAGTGGATACGCTCTCTTGCAAGATAGCCATGTAAGTTCATTTGCCCAAGCCCAATGGCGTGGGATTGATGGTTACCTTGTTCGATAGAAGGCACAGAGCGAATATGGCTCATATCGGAGACCGCCGTTAGCGCTCTGACCGCAATGGCAACGGATTGGGCAAAATCGGGAGCATCCATCATTTTGGCTATATTCATGGAGCCTAAGTTACAACTGATATCTTTCCCGACTTCGCGGTAACTTAAATCGTCTTCATAGAAGCTAGGGCGATTAACTTGCAGAATTTCTGAGCACAAGTTACTCATATTAATGCGTCCCGCTATTGGGTTCGCACGATTCGCCGTATCTTCAAATAAAATATAAGGATAACCAGACTCAAATTGGATTTCGGCGAGAGTTTGGAAGAATTCGCGTGCGTTGATTTTGTATTTTTTTATGGCCTTATTATTGACCATCTCATGATATTTTTCAGTCACGCTGATTTCTGACATGGGAACGCCATATTCACGTTCAATATCATAAGGTGAAAACAGATACATCTCTTTGTTTTCTTTCGCCAATTGGAAAGTAATATTAGGGATCACTACACCAAGTGATAATGTTTTAATGCGAATTTTTTCATCGGCATTTTCCCGCTTAGTATCCAGAAAACGCATGATGTCAGGGTGGTGAGCATGCAGATAGACAGCGCCTGCACCTTGTCGCGCCCCTAATTGATTTGCGTAGGAAAAGGCATCCTCTAACATTTTCATGACCGGAACGACGCCAGAGGATTGGTTTTCGATCAGCTTGATCGGCGCGCCTTGTTCCCGCAGGTTGGTCATCAGAAAAGCAACACCACCACCACGTTTTGATAGCTGTAGCGCTGAATTGACGGAACGACCAATTGATTCCATGTTGTCTTCAATACGCAGTAAGAAGCAGGAAACCAGCTCTCCGCGTTGTTTTTTCCCACAGTTAAGGAAAGTAGGGGTGGCCGGTTGAAAGCGTCCACTGATAATTTCGTCGACTAAATAGCTAGCAAGTGCTTGATTACCTTGAGCGAGTGTTAGCGCGACCATGCAAACACGATCTTCATAGCGTTCAAGGTAACGTTTGCCATCAAAGGTTTTTAAGGTGTAGCTGGTGTAGTATTTGAATGCACCTAAAAAAGTTTGAAAACGGAATTTATGTGCATAGGCTTGCTTAAAAAGCTTCTTGATAAAGGCAAAATCATATTGTTCAATGACTTGTGGTTCATAATAATTTTCATTAACTAAGAAATCGAGCTTCTCTTTTAAGTCATGAAAAAAGACAGTATTTTGATTTACATGTTGGCGAAAATAGTGGTGAGCCGCTTCTTTATCTTTCTCAAACTGGATCTCGCCCGCACTGTTGTACAAATTCAACATGGCATTAAGTGCATGATAATCAACAGTGGTCTTGTTTTTGGTGTTTTCCATTGAATTAGCTCTAATTATGTCTTTGTTGCCAAAAGGCATTTAGTCCATCACGGACACGTTGCACATCGCGCTCCGTGCCTAATAATTCAAATCGATATAAGTAGGGAACTTGGCACTTTGTGGCGATGATATCGCCCGCAATCGCATAAGCTTCGCCAAAATTAGTGTTACCAGCGGCAATAACCCCACGAATTAATCGTCGATTTGATTCAATATTCAAAAAACGGATCACTTCTTTCGGAACTGCACCTCGGCTGCCACCTCCCCCATAGGTCGGAAGGAGCAGGACAAATGGCGTGGTGGCAATGATGCTGCTTTGTTGTTCACCGATAGGCAAACGCGTTGCTGGCAGCCCAACCTTTTCAACAAAACGGTGACAGTTGCCAGAACGGCTCGAAAAATAGATGAGTGATTCCGTTTGCATAATCCGCTCCTAAGCTGAAAGGCGGCTGATCATATCAGGGCGAAAGCCGGACCAATGTTCTTGATCAGCAACGACAACAGGAACTTGCTGGTAACCCAATTTGCGAACAAACTGTAGAGCTTCATCATCTTGAGTGAGGTCGATGACCTGATATGGAATGCTTTTACGTTCTAGGGCTTGGTAAGTGGCATGACATTGAACGCAGTCGGGTTTACTGTAAATCGTAATAATGGCCATATTAAGTACCTTTAGGTGTACTGAATACTATCAGTAGTGTGATGATTGGTATTTAAAGACTATATATAGATCTAATTTTTTTCAACCACACAATATATAGTGGTATGGAAATATTGAATGATAATTATTCTAATTAATGGCTAGGTAGTTATTTATATTGGAAAATTAAATTTTGAGGATTTGAATAGTTCTGTTATCAAGTCTGAGAAAAAATATTATTGCCAAGTAGAAATAATACAGTTTATAACTGTATATACGATCAGATAATCGCACTCTCTTAAGGGGATATTATGTATTGTCAATATTTGGCTGCACCGGAAAAATTTCCTAAACCGTGGGTACAAATCACGGCGGATGACGAGGGGGTAACCAGTATCTATTTTGTTGAGCAAAAGAGTTATCCAGAACAGAAAAATACGCATTCTGAGTTGTGTGTTAAACAACTGACAGAATATTTTAACCATCAACGTAAAGAATTCACGGTAAAGTTAAATCCACAAGGCACTGAATTTCAAAAGAAAGTATGGGGGCACCTTTGTAGTATTCCTTTTGGTGAGCGTTGGAGCTATAAGGATCTGGCTTTAAAACTCGGTTCTGTGAATTATTGCCGCGCGGTGGGGATGGCAAACTCACGTAATCCGATTTCGTTGATTGTTCCTTGCCATCGCGTATTAGGTCATGACGGCAAGCTGGTCGGCTATACCGGAGGGTTAGATATCAAGGATTGGTTATTAGCGCATGAAAAGGAATATGCTAATTAGTTCAGTGAGTTTAATATTATTATTGGGATTAATTACTATTATAAAGAATAATTCATGTTAAATGAGAAATTTATCCCAATAAATAATATTTTTTTATATATTTTGTCAATTTTCGTGATCTAGGTTGTAGACAAGTTACTTGTATATCTGTTGTACTGAACCTGACACTGATGGTGTGTCTATTTTTATTTAAAGGTAATAATTTGATGTCTAAAGTTAAAGGTAACGTTAAGTGGTTCAACGAGTCTAAAGGTTTCGGTTTTATCACTCCAGAAGATGGCAGCAAAGATGTGTTTGTTCACTTTTCTGCTATTGCGAGCGAAGGTTTCAAAACCCTAGCAGAAGGTCAGAAAGTTGAATTTGAAATCACTGAAGGTGCTAAAGGCCCATCTGCTGTAAACGTTGTCTCTCTGTAATTTAAACAAATAGAAACGAACAGCCTCTAAACTCGCCCCAGTTTATCTGGGGCGAGTTTTATTTGCCTCTTAGATTTTGGGGTCACAAATAAAAAAGCCTCGAATTTTCGAGGCTTGATAGACTGGGTGATAAACGTCGTGACTATTTAACTTCTTCGCCTTTGGCTTGTAGGTCTGCATGGTAAGATGAGCGTACGAACGGACCACAAGCCGCGTGGGTAAAGCCCATCGCCATAGCCTCTTCTTTCATTTCATCAAATTCAGCAGGGCTAACATAGCGCTTAACCGGAAGGTGATGGCGGCTTGGTTGGAGGTACTGACCAAGCGTTAGCATGGTAACGCCATGACGGCGCAAATCGCGCATTACTTCAATAATTTCTTCGTTAGTTTCACCTAAGCCAACCATCAAACCTGATTTGGTTGGGATGTCTGGATGCGCTTCTTTGAACCTTTCAAGTAGCTTTAATGACCAATCATAATTTGCGCCGGGACGTACTTGACGATAAAGACGCGGCACATTCTCAAGGTTATGGTTAAATACATCCGGTGGTGTTTCGGTCAAGATCTCTAAAGCACGATCCATTCTGCCTCTAAAATCTGGCACTAATGTTTCGATTTTAATCGAGGGGCTTTTTTCACGAATAGCGCTAATACAATCTGCAAAGTGCTGTGCTCCGCCGTCTCGTAAATCGTCACGATCCACCGAGGTGATCACGACATAGCGAAGCCCCATATCTTTAATGGTTTGAGCAAGTTTAACTGGCTCGTTAGCATCGGGGGCATTTGGGCGGCCATGGGCAACATCACAGAATGGGCAGCGGCGTGTACAGATAGCACCGAGGATCATAAAAGTGGCTGTACCGTGATTAAAACATTCAGATAGGTTAGGGCAAGAGGCCTCTTCACAAACAGAGTGCAGGCCATTTTTGCGCATAGCGGCTTTGATCCCCTGAATACGGGTCGAGTCAGCCGGTAACCTAATTTTCATCCAATCAGGCTTACGTAGAATCTCTTCACGTTCTGTAACAACGTTTTTAACAGGGATCAGCGCCATTTTATCGGCGTCACGATATTTAATTCCGCGTTCTATCTGAATTGGTTTACTCATAATTATACCGGTTCCAGTTATCTTTTTGAGTTATTGGATAAGTTGATACTAGGAATAAAAGTATGGGAGCCGTGACTTATCCATTAAAATTTTTTTTAAAAATGTTAAAAAATTATAGCATCATTATTGAACAATATGAAATCCCAGTGTGTCACAGAACTGTTCAATTAGCACGGGTTGAACATCTGGTAATGTCAGGTTGGGAATGAAATGACACATCTGTGTCATCTTTAATTGCGAATAACCACAAGGGTTGATGCGGTTGAAAGGTTCTAGATCCATATTGATATTGAGCGCTAATCCATGGAAAGAGCAACCTTTTCGAATGCGTAGACCTAGCGAACAAACTTTATCACCATTGATATACACGCCGGGGGCATCAGGGCGTGGATAAGCTTCAATTTGGTAATGTGCAAGTGTCTTCACAACCGTCGTTTCAAGAGCCGTGACTAAATCGCGAACGCCTAACTTGTTACGTTTGAGATCAAGCATGACATACATCACTTGCTGACCAGGGCCATGATAAGTGACTTGGCCGCCCCTATCACTTTGGATCACGGGGATCTCTCCGGGAGCGAGCAGATGTTCAGCCTTACCTGCTTGGCCTTGGGTAAAGACGCGAGGATGTTCGACAAGCCATAGCTCATCGGCGGTCTCTTTGTCGCGGTTTTCAGTGAACTGGTGCATCGCATCAGAAACGCGTTGATAAGGGGCAAGCCCTAATTGACGTACAATAATGGTTCGTGCTGACAATGTTTTAACATCCACATTAGAAATGTGCCAGTAGTATAACGCTGGTAGCGGGTTATCGCCAGTTTTGTCATGTTATGAAAATGTTATATTGAGGGTTGATGCAATCTATTTGTGCTATGCAAAGTAACCTGTAACGCTATCTAGCGGGAAAAAAAGGCGGGTATTTGGACCTAGAAACGATGAAAGTTTTTATATAGGAGGGAGTAACATAAAAGACGTTAGGAAAAAACCGAGTGGGTTTAAGCCACCCGATTTTTGATAAGACACAAAGTGAATTACAGAACCATTCTAACGCGCTCTAATGCACCAAGCTCTTCATATAATTTTTCGATTTGCTCAATATGCGTTGCATTAATGGTAATCGAAACGGAGTGGTAATTGCCTTTGCTACTCGGCTTCACTTCTGGAGAATAGTCGCCCGGAGCATGGCGCTGAACCACTTCAACGACCTGATCAACCAGCTCCGGCTCCGCTAATCCCATCACTTTGTAAGTGAATGAGCAGGGGAACTCAAGTAGTTCGTTTAATTTCGTTTTCATGGGCGCTCCTAATAACAATAATAGTGTTTGAAGGGGGATTCCCCCCCTTCAAACTTTCAGATATACACTATATGGGGATGATATATATCTGATTCAAGGGTTAGCCAAACCAGCGATGGAACAGTAACTTAATATAGTCAATTAAACGACTGAAAAAGCCACCTTCTTCCACATCTTTCAGCACGACCAGAGGGCGTTGTTCGATGGTTTTACCATCAAGTTGGAAATTAATAGTTCCAACTGCTTGCCCTTTTTTCAGTGGTGCTTCTAGCTCGGATGTTGAGATATCATAGCTTGCTTTAAGATCTTTTAAACGTCCACGAGGGATAGTTAAGAACAGATCTTCTGTTACCCCAAGTTTAACGTTATTTTCATCACCAAACCAAACAGGCTCGGAGGCAAACTCAACCCCCGCTTGTAGCGGCTTGACGGTTTCATAAAAGCGGAAGCCATACGTGAGCAGTTTTTTACTTTCTGCATCACGGCCTTTCATACTTTTACCGCCCATTACGACGGAAATAAGGCGCATTTGGCCCTCTGTTGCGGAGGCAACTAAATTATACCCCGCAGCATTAGTGTGGCCTGTTTTAATGCCATCAACTGAGAGACTTTTATCCCATAACAAACCATTACGGTTAGTTTGGCGAATATTGTTAAAAGTGAACTCTTTTTCTTTGTAGATAGCATATTCATCGGGAACATCACGTATCAGAGCCTGCCCGAGTAATGCCATGTCACGTGCTGAGCTATATTGGCCCTCAGCATCTAAACCATGAACGGTTTGAAAATGAGTATTTTGTAAGCCCAGTTTGCTGACGTAGCCATTCATCAATTGGATGAAATTCGCTTGGTCACCCGCAACATAGTCCGCCATGGCAACACAAGCATCGTTACCTGATTGTAAGTTAATTCCACGAGTTAATTGAGAAACACTCACGCGGTCGCCGGGTTTCAGGAACATTAATGAGGAACCCTTAAATATTGGGTTACCTGTTGCCCATGCATCTTCGTTGACAGTGACAATATCCTCTGCACCGATTTTGCCTGACTTGATCGCTTGACCAATAACATAGCTGGTCATCATTTTAGTCAAACTCGCAGGGTCACGGCGTTGATCCGCATTCTTTTCAGCAAGCACTTTACCTGAGTTGTAATCAATCAAGATATAGGCTTCTGCATCAATTTCAGGTACTGCTGGAACAGGGCTATTTGGGAATGGCTCGTTAGCATTTGCCTGTGTCATAGTGAAAAGTAGCGATGCACCTAGCAAGGTATGACGAAGGGTGCGTGATGGGGCAAAATTTTTCATGTTTGTATTGTTACATCCGGAATTCGGTTAACACAAGGAGGCGCAGTTTAGCAAAAGTACAAGGATTGATTAATGCTTGCGCCAATGTTTTTACAATATTTTATACAGATCACATTTCAAGTTACTAGTCGGTTATCGAGCAAATAAAAAAGCCCCTTGATATGTTTAGGTTAAGAGGCGTCATTATTGTTGGTACTGATAATTTGAATAGTGATGAATACCTACCTTATGGAGCGACAACCATCGACGTTTGATTTAGTTCAGCCTGAATTCGGCCTTGTAGATCCACAGCCTGTTGCCTATCTGCAAATGGCCCTAATTGAACACGATAAATATTGTTGTAGGGCTGTAAGCGGCCGGGAACACCAAACTGACTTTTCAATTTTTCCAACATAGTTTTGGCGTTGCTTTGATTTCCGATAGCACCAACTTGAACTAAATAACCTCTTTCAGGAACGGCAGGAGTACTTGGCGTCGCTTGAGGGGCTTCTGGCTCAGGGGTTTTTAAGCTGCTTTCAGGCACAACGGGTTCCATTGGGGCTGTTGGCTGTTTCACGGGGAGCACATTTTCAGGGGTTGGTAAATTTTCCATTACAGGCGTTCCCATTGGGCCGGAGCCTAGCTGAGGGCGCCCTGGCAGGGCATAACTTTGTTTAACAAAGTTTGAGCCAACCGTACCTGGTCCTGATAGAGAGCCATCTTGAGCGACTTGGATAGCATCAATTTTGATGCGTGTGGTTGGCATTAAATTGAGGCGATCAGCAACGGCGCGAGAAACAGCGATGCTTTTGCCTTGTGTATAAGGGCCTCTATCATTCACACGAACAACCATCATTCGGCCATTCATCATGTTAGTGATACGCACATAGCTTGGAATAGGTAAAGTCGGGTGGGCTGCTGTTAATTCAATAGGGTTAACTCGCTCACCAATTGCTGTCATATTCCCTGCTGACTCTGAACCAAAGATAGAGGCATAACCTACTTGTGAAAATTGCGATGCGTCGCGAACAATTTGGTATTGCTGGCCGTTACGCTGATAGTCACTGTTGGCTGTTGGATGAAAAGGCTCATAATGAGGCTCTGCGCCAAGCACGTCTTGAGCAGGTACAGCCGGTACATTACTAGGCTGCTTAATGTTCTCTTCTGTGACACAACCACTAAGCAATGCAGTCGTAATGCCAAGCATAATCCATTGAAAACGCATACTAAGCCTCTTTTATAAACTCTTGGAAAGAAATTTTCTGTGTGTATGAATAGACATGATAATACCGAATCCGGCCATTAAAACAATCAGTGCCGATCCCCCATAACTGACGAGCGGTAGAGGTACTCCAACCACAGGTAAGATACCACTAACCATGCCAATATTAACGAATACATAAACAAAGAGGATCAACATTAAGCCACCAGCCATGACGCGACCAAAGGTGTTTTGTGCGTTTGCTGCGATATAAAGCCCACGCATGATCAGTAACAGATATAAGCCGAGTAAGACCAATACACCAATTAAGCCAAGCTCCTCCGCTAATACGGCAAAAATAAAGTCAGTATGGCGCTCAGGTAGAAACTCAAGCTGTGATTGTGTTCCATGTAGCCAGCCTTTACCCATCAGCCCCCCAGAACCAATCGCGATTTTTGATTGGATAATATGATAGCCAGCGCCTAATGGGTCGGTTTCAGGGTCGAGTAGCATCATGACGCGGGTTCGTTGGTAATCATGCATCAAGAAAAACCACAATAGCGGAATAAAAGCGGCAAGGGCGGTTGCGGCGATAGTGATTAAACGCCAGCTCATTCCTGCTAAAAAGAGCACAAATATCCCCGATGCGGCAACTAAGATAGAGGTACCAAGGTCGGGTTGTGCGGCAACTAACAAGGTAGGCGTAAAAATAAGCACGAGCGCTATCATGGTATTTTTTAGTGATGGCGGACAGAGGTCTCGGTTCATAAAGCGCGCCACCATCAAAGGAACCGCTATTTTAGCAATTTCGGAAGGCTGGAAGCGGATAATCCCCAGATCGAGCCACCGTTGTGCCCCTTTACTGATTTGCCCGAAAACATCGACAAAAATTAGCAAAATAACGCAAAAGATATATAAATGAGGGGCAAGGTTTTCATATAGGCGCGGAGGAATTTGCGCCATGATGATCATGACGATAAATCCTGAAGCGATTTGCCCCAATTTTCTTTCCATCATTTCAGGGTCTTGCCCGCTAGCACTCCACATAATAAACGCACTGTAAGCAAGTAACGCTAAAATAATTAACAGCATAGGCACATCGATGTGCAGGCGCGCTGAGAGTGATAATTTTTTCTTATCGTCTGTCATAGTGTTAACGGTCTTCCTCAGTGCCTGTTGGTACGCTATTAACCTCTATTTTATTATCACCTAATAAAACATGGTCAAATATTTGCCTAACGATATCGCCAACAGAAGGGCCAGCGCCACCATTTTCTAAAATAATGGCGACCGCAACGGTTGGTTTATCGTAGGGGGCATAGGCAATCATTAGTTTATGATCGCGTAAATGCTCGGCTAATTTGCTGGCGTTATAGGTTTCGTAACTAAACACCTGAGCAGTTCCTGATTTCGCTGCTGCCTTATATGGCGTGCCGATAAAACTACGTCTTCCTGTACCGTTTGGTGCATTGGCGACACCGTACATTCCTTGCTTCGCGAGCTCCCAATAACCTGAATGGATATCACCAATCTGAGCCGTCTCTTTATCTTCGTAAGGCACCATCGCATTGCCGAGCTTGGTGCCATACAATAAATGAGGGGTTTTCACTTGACCGTCATTGATGAGTGTCATCAAGGCTTTTGACATTTGAATTGGCGTTGCGGTCCAGTAGCCTTGTCCAATGCCGACAGGTATAGTATCCCCTTGATACCAAGGTTTTTTATAGCGTTTTTGCTTCCACTCTCGAGTCGGCATAATACCTGCTCGCTCTTCGGCAAGGTCGATACCAGTATAATCGCCAAAGCCAAATTTCTTCATCCAATCGGATATTCTATCAATCCCCATATCATAGGCGACTTGATAGAAGAACGTATCTGCAGACTCAATGATTGACTTCACCACATTTAATTTGCCATGCCCCCAACGCTTCCAGTCACGATAGCGTTTTTCAGAGCCTGGAAGCTGCCACCAACCTGGGTCAAAGATAGTCGTTGAAGGGGTGATCACCTTTTCGCTTAACGCCGCAACCGAAATAAAAGGTTTTACGGTTGAAGCGGGAGGATAAAGGCCTTGAGTTGTTCGGTTAATTAACGGCCTATCAGGGTTGTTTAAGAGTGCTTGATAGTCTTTGTTTGATATACCGTTAACAAATAAGTTCGGGTCATAGCTTGGGTTAGAGACCAATGCCAATATTTCACCATTACGCGGGTCAGTGACAACCACCGCGGCACGACTCGTTGTCAGCAGTTTTTCAATATAAATTTGCAGTTCAAGATCGATAGTTAAGTAGATATCTCGGCCTGCTTGCGGCGGTTGCTCATGTAGCTGGCGGATAACACGCCCGCGGCTATTCACTTCAACCTCTTCATAGCCTGTTTTCCCATGCAACACATCTTCATAGTAGCGCTCGATGCCTAATTTACCGATATCATGGCTGGCGGCATAGTTAGGCAGTTTTCCTTCTTTATCAAGGCGCTCTACGTCTTTATCGTTGATCTTAGCAACATAACCAATGACATGGGTCAATGCCGAGCCATAAGGATAGGAGCGACGTTGGTAGCTTTTTACTTCAAGCCCAGGGAAACGGTATTGGTTAACGGCAAAGCGCGCTACCTGTACTTCGTTTAGCTGTGTTTTTAGGGGGATAGAGGTAAAACGGCGGGAGCGTTTACGCTCTTTTTCAAAGTTAGCAATATCCTCATCGGTTAGACCGATGACATCACGCAGTTTATCCAGCGTGTCTTGGAGATCGGCCACTTTTTCAGGCACAATTTCTAATTGGTAAAAGGTGCTATTTAAGGCTAATTGTCTGCCATTGCGGTCATAAATAATCCCGCGGCTAGGGGCAATGGGAACGAGTTTTATCCGGTTATCATTCGATCTTGTTTGATAATCCTCGTGGCGAACAACTTGTATATGATAGAGATTAGTAACAAGAACAGCAGTTAATAGCACAATGACGCCGAATGCAATTAATGCTCGGCGAATAAATAACATTGATTCTGCTGTATGGTCGCGAAAAGGGGTGCGTTGATTTTTCATCCCACTGCCATATTGAACATATTAAAAACTGACTATTCCCGATGATAAGGGTGGTTAGTCGTAATACTCCACGCACGATAAAGACTTTCTGCAACAAGTACTCTAACAAGAGGGTGGGGCAGTGTCAGTGGAGATAATGACCAACTTTGCATGGCGGCTTCTTTACAAGCAGGTGCAAGTCCTTCAGGGCCACCGATGAGCAGGCTAACATTGCGACCATCTTGTTTCCAATTTTCAAGTTGGTTAGCAAGTTTTGGGGTATCCCACTTCTCACCGGGTATATCCAATGTGACAATCCGATTACCTTTGCCGACGGCTGCCAGCATCAGTTCACCTTCTTTCTCGAGAATGCGTTTAATATCTGCGTTTTTCCCGCGTTTCCCTGCTGGGATCTCAATCAGTTCGAAAGGCATATCTTTAGGGAAACGATGGAGATAATCCATAAAGCCGGTCTGAACCCAGTCCGGCATTTTTGTACCTACAGCAATGAGTTGTAATTTCAAACTCAGCTCCAGAGTTTCTCAAGTTCATACATACGACGGCTTTCGTCTTGCATGATATGAACAATAGCTTCACCAAGATCAACCACAATCCAGTCAGAAACCCCTTGGCCTTCAACACCGAGTGGGTGCAAGCCATTTTTACGGCAAGCTTCAATTAACCGGTCTGCAACAGACATTAAGTGACGACTTGATGTCCCAGTGCAGATGATCATTTGATCAGTGATGCTTGATTTACCATGAACATCGATCGAGATGATATCTTCAGCTTTTGCATCGTCAAGCTGATTGATAATAAATTGTTGGAGTTCAGTTCCTTGCAAAAGGTTCACCTTTTATTCTAATTATACTCAGCCAATACATAATGCCAGTAGCTATCCCTTAGAAGCTATTGGCGCCACTAATTAGGAGACAACTCGAAGTATGACGGGTATAACGTTAAACACTGTTTGTAATATACCTGTTAAGGCAGGGACATTTTACCCTAGATTTTCAGAAAAATCGGCTAAATTATTTTATATTCCTTAAGGTGTGTGATTTATATGGATAACTGGCGTTCAGGGCAAGAAATTTGTACAAACTTTACAAAGTGATAAATCAATAATCAGCTATCGTGAGTTTTATCTCACAAAGCAAAGGAGTCATGCGTGGAATCAATAATGTTTAATGTTGTTCTGTTTGGGGATGTTGAATTTCCTGCCGAGGATATCACCTCATTAACGGAGTCACATATTAAGTTGATTCCCATTACGGCCCTGACAGAGATAAAGTTTGCATATCAAGGGGTAATTTGTGATGAGGGAGCTCGTCAGCAACTCCTGGAACAATTTCCTGAAAACACACCACTGTTAACCACGCAGGAATGGTCATGTCCAGAGCATCTCGATCGGTTTCTTATTCAACTGTATACCGGATATCGATTAACGCAATTAGCTAAGAATTTAACGCACCACCAAATTATTTGTTTTCACAGTCGTCATAAATATTTATTGATGGCTTATTCCCCGAAGGGATATAAAGCAACAGGTAAATTTGTGGCGGGTATTCAAAAAAATAGCGAACTCACTGAGGTTTACACCCAATATCGTCATCAACTACTGGCTATTTTAGCCACAACACCAGCTCGCAAGTTACAAGTCAATGCGCTTCAACATATACAAGGCTATTTTAAATATAAAGCGACAAGAGATGAAAAAGTCCGTTTGGGGTGGCTAATCAATGATTATCAAGCGGGTTATCTTTCTATTAATAATCCGTTATCGATGATATTGCAGTTGCTCACTCAATACCCTGATAGTTATATCAGTGAGCAACTTTACTTATCACCATATCTGGGATGTGAAAAAATCAGAGCATTACTTCAATTTTGATAGAGGTGCTGCTGTTTGATATAAGCCATGACAGAAGCGGGGATCAAATCATCATTTAGATGGCCGGCACTTAAGCTATGACGGATTTCGGTGGCTGAAATATCAATGAGTGGCGTATCACCAAGGAAAATATAACCGTTCGGTGCTTGGCTCAGCTTATTGGTATCCTCTGTTCTGTGTTTTTTTAACCATGCTTGCATTTGCGGCTCACTGAAATTGGTCGCATAACCGGGGCGTGAGCAAACTAATAAATGGCATTTATCCAACAGCTGTTCCCAACCATTCCATGTCTGGATCGACAATAACGAATCTTGACCAATAATGAATGCTAACGGCTGCTCTGGCCCCATCTCAGTACGTAATGAGGTTAAGGTTTCCATCGTGTAGGATGGGCTATTACGCTCAAGCTCTCTGGTATCGATGGTAAACAGCGGGTTATCTTGTATCGCTAGACGTACCATGTCTAATCGTTGAGCAGGGCTAGCTTCTGGTTGAGGTCGGTGTGGCGGCACATGATTTGGCAACAAAATCACTTTTTGTAAGCCAACTTGCTTGGCTAATGCTTCTACTGGGCGTAGATGGCCATAATGTATCGGGTCAAATGTCCCACCAAATAACGCTTGAAGGCCTTTGGTCTTAAAGGTCATGGATAAAACTCTCTGGTAAGGCTTTGGTACATACTAACATAGACAAGGATTGTAGGTCAGGCCACACCGAGTGGCTAAAGTCTTGTTTGGCATGTAGCTCTGCTTGTGTTAGCAACAAAAGTGCGGATTGTAATTGATGTAAGCTTAGACGTTGTAATGCTGCGCTCAATAACGGTCGGCGGCTTTGCCAAATCTTATGCTGATCAAACAAGGTTTTTAATGGCGTGGTAACCGATTGGCGTTTTAATGTCAGTAGTAGCATTAATTCACGTTGGATAGCCCGTAAGAGGATGACTGTTTCAGTATCTTCACGTTGAAGCTGTTCGAGAATATGCCAAGCGCGCCGTGATTTGCCGGCTAATAAGGCATCAACCCAATGATACGGCGTAAAATGTGCAGCATCATTCACGGCAGTTTCGACACGTGGCAAGGTTAATTTACCATCGGGGTAGAGTAGCGATAATCGCTCAAGTGCTTGTGCCAACGCGAGTAAATTCCCTTCATAACAGTAGCAAAGGAGTTGATTGGCCTCTGTTTCTAAAGAGAGCTGCATATTGTGCGCCCGTTTTGCAACCCACTGAGGTAGGCGCTGATATTCAGGCGTTAGACAACTGATATAGACAGCTTCATGGCTGATAGCTTTAAACCAAGCACTGTTTTCTTGTGCTTTGGTGAGTTTTTGCCCGCGAAGCAATAGCAGGATATCTGGGTGAAGAAGTTGAGATAATTGAATCAGCTTTTCCGCCATGGCAGCACTAGGGCCATTTTCTGGCAGGATCAACGTCAGTGATTGACGGCTTGTAAATAGGCTCAGGGCTTGGCAGAGGCTGAATATTTCGTCCCAATCAGTGTGCTGTTCAAGTGAAAAGGTGAAATGCTCTTCAAACCCTTGAGTTTGAGCTGTTTTTCGGATGGCATCTTGGCTTTCTTGAATTAATAGGGGCTCATTGCCCCAGATTAAATAGCGGCCTCTCAGAGACTCTTGTAACTGAGAGGCCAACTGTTCAGGATAGATACGGATCATTATGGTTCAACAACAGGAACAACAGCTTTAGCGTTAGCTTTCTCAAGTTCGGCAGTATGAACAATTAACAGTTTACGGACTAATATCCGCGCTGCTTGTTCCCGCATCTCTTGTTTAACCAATTCATTTTCAGCATCTTTTGCAAGAGCTTCTAATGGGTTATCAAAGAAAGTACGCTCAACTTGGCTTTGTAACGGGTAAACCGAACCATTTGGCATCATGACTTGAGCATTGAGCACAAAGGTCAATTGTTTCTCTGCCGCTTTACCATCTTGGTAAATCGATACGGTTTCTGTTTTTTCTGACGATCCCGTAATTTTTAAAATTGGGATATCAGCGCTGCCATTTTCAACAAGCGTCACATTATTGAGCCTGAGTTGCTCCCTAACGGCTCTGGTTAGAGAGCTATAAGGTGCATTAGAACTTAACTGTAACGTCTTCAGTTCCTCAGGGATCTGTGTCGTTCCTTGAAGGCGAAAACCGCAACCTGCGGTGACTAGCACCGACAGGCTCAGTAATAAAGTTATCAGATAGCGCACCTGGCCTCCTTATCAGCCAACAACCAAGTTTAGTAATTTACCTGGTACATAAATTACTTTACGAATAGTAACGCCTTCGAGGTATTTCGAGACGCTATACTCTTTTGTTGCCATATCTAACACAAAGTCTTGCACTGCATCAGCAGGTACAGTGATACGACCACGCACTTTACCATTAACTTGGATAACGACTAATTTAGTGTCATCAACCATGGCTTTTTCGTCAGCGACAGGCCAGCTTGCAAAATCGACATCATCGGTGTGACCTAATGCTTTCCACATTTCGAAACATGCATGTGGAATAATAGGTGACAGCATCAAGGTGATCGCTTCAAGTGACTCTTGCATCAATGCACGATCTTGTTCGGTCTCTTGTGGTGCACGAACTAATTTGTTCATGAACTCCATGATAGCGGCAATTGCAGTGTTAAACGCATAGCGACGGTCAAAATCATCGGTCACTTTAGCAATGGTTTTATGTAAGTCGCGACGTAAGTCTTTCTGCTCTGTCGTTAATGTGCTGACATCAAGCGGCTGAGTTGCCCCTTTTTGTGAGTGCTCATGAACGATACGCCATACACGACGGACAAAACGGTTTGCCCCTTCGACGCTAGACTCTTGCCATTCAAGGGTTAGCTCTGGTGGTGCCGCAAACATCATAAATAGGCGAACAGTATCGGCACCGTATTTTTCAACCATCAACTGTGGGTCAATACCATTGTTTTTCGACTTAGACATTTTGCTCATGCCAGTATAAACCAGCTCATGTCCTTCGGTATCAACGGCTTTGATAATACGGTTTTTGTCGTCGCGCTCTACAGTGACATCACTTGGCGAAACCCAAACACGCTGACCATCACTGCCGGTATAGTAGAAGGCATCTGCCAGTACCATACCTTGACATAATAGGCGTTTTGCTGGTTCATCTGAGTTGACTAGGCCTGCATCACGCATCAATTTGTGGAAGAAACGGAAATACATTAAGTGCATGATGGCGTGTTCAATACCACCAATGTATTGGTCCACTGGTAACCAGTAATTCGCAGCAGCCGGATCCAACATGCCTTCATCAAATTGAGGGCAAGTGTAACGAGCATAGTACCAAGATGACTCCATAAAGGTGTCAAAGGTATCGGTTTCACGTAAAGCTGGCTGACCATTGATGGTGGTTTTCGCCCATTCTGGATCCGCTTTAATTGGGCTGGTGATACCGTCCATTTCGACATCTTCTGGCAAAATCACTGGCAGTTGATCTTCAGGAACAGGAACAACTGTGCCATCTTCTAATGTTGCCATTGGAATTGGTGCGCCCCAGTAGCGTTGGCGAGAAACACCCCAGTCACGTAAACGGTAGTTCACTTTACGTTGACCCACGCCGATAGCGACTAATTTGTCTGCGATAGCATTGAAGCCAGCGGTATTATCTAAGCCGCTAAATTCGCCTGAGTTGATCAATGCAAATTTTTCAGTCATCGCTTCTTGAGAAATATCAGGCTCATTGCCTTCAGCGTCGGCAATAACCACTTTTAGTGGCAGGTTATATTTATGGGCAAACTCCCAGTCACGTTGGTCGTGAGCAGGTACAGCCATCACCGCACCGGTGCCATATTCCATCAACACAAAGTTGGCTACCCAGATAGGTAATTTTTCTTGGGTGAGTGGATGAATAACATAAAGGCCAGTTGGCATCCCTTTTTTATCCATGGTCGCCATATCAGCTTCGGCTGTTTTGGTATTACGGCATTCATCGATAAAGTTGGCTAATTCGGCATTTTTTTCTGCGGCTTCGAGTGCTAATGGGTGACCCGCAGCAACCGCCACATAAGTTGCCCCCATGAAAGTATCAGGGCGAGTGGTATATACGGTTAATTTGTCATCACGATCGGCAACGTTAAAGGTGATTTCGACACCCTCAGAGCGCCCAATCCAGTTACGTTGCATGGTTTTGACTTGCTCAGGCCAATCATCAAGCTTATCAAGATCGTTTAGCAACTCTTCAGCATAATCGGTGATTTTAATAAACCATTGAGGAATTTCTTTACGCTCGACGGGCGTATCACAGCGCCAGCAGCAGCCATCGATAACCTGTTCGTTGGCGAGTACGGTTAAATCATGTGGACACCAGTTTACAGCAGAGGTTTTTTTGTAGACTAAGCCTTTTTCATAGAGCTTAGTAAAGAACCATTGTTCCCAACGATAGTATTCAGGCGTACAAGTGGTAACTTCGCGATCCCAATCGTAGCCAAAGCCCAGCATTTTTAACTGGCCTTTCATGTAATCGATATTGGCATAGGTCCATGGTGCAGGTGCTGTTTTATTTTTGACAGCCGCGCCTTCAGCAGGTAAGCCAAACGCATCCCAACCGATTGGTTGTAAAACGTTTTTACCTAATAGGCGTTGATAACGGGAGATCACATCACCCATAGTGTAGTTGCGCACATGGCCCATGTGTAGTCGACCAGAAGGGTAAGGTAGCATGGACAGGCAGTAGTATTTCTCTTTGCTGTTGTCTTCTGTCACTTTAAATGTGGCTTTTTCATCCCAGTGACGCTGTACTTTTGGCTCTATATCTTCTGGACGATATTGTTCTTGCATGGCACCGATAATCCTATGGTGAATAAATGCTACTCAGTAGCGTTAATGTCTTTCTATAAGTTAGATCCGCATAGCATAGCGGATCCTACCCTAAAACAACAATAGTTGATTAGCTGAACCGACGGGGAAAGCTGGATATTGTTTTTGGGGGGCGGTGTCAGAATATTTTATTCCGATGAGCATCAAACTTAACTAAAAAACAGTAAGATTGGTAGTGTTTCACGCAAAAAAACTCAAAAAGCCAGCAAATATTGGGCAATACATAGGGAGGGGTATTTATTCACTCTATTTTATTAGCACTAAAGTGCAAAGATCCCCTAGAAACATAAAAAAGCATCAATAAATTATATCAATTAACAAAACCTATTTGAGTTGTTTGAGTACCTTAATCCACTGATTTCATTTTTGCCTATGCTATTAGGGAGGGCGTTGTGATTGAAAAACAAGTTCAGAGCCATTGTGGTACAGTGAAATTTAAGGTTGCGTTGACTGATAGATATAACACAGCAAGAAGATGTCACTGCCCTTTTTGCCGAATGCGTGGGGCAATCGTAATCTTTGCGCTCTTGTCAGAGACACTATTTTAGAAGGAAAAGATAAACTAACGGAATATCGTTTTAACACAAAGCAAGCCGCCCTCTTTTTATTCAATCTGCGGAATTTATACTTTTCATCAAAGACGCTCAACCCCACAAGAGTATGGAGTAAAGGTTGCTTGCATTGAAGGTGTCTCTCCCTTTGATTTTGCATCGGTCAATGTGATGGATGGAAGACATCTTCCGAAAGAGAGGGAGGGGTTGTTGGTCAACTTATTTATAAAAGTAAACATTGAACGCTAATGTTTATAATGTTTTATACCAAAATAATGCGACTTCATGGGCATTTTCCGTGCATAAATAGAGCGCTTTATCATAACCATGAATGCGAAAACCGTGTTTGTGATAGAACTTAGCGGCTGTGGTATTCGTAGATTGAGATTCTAATCTGATGTGATGTAAGCCATTGTCGGTTGCCCAAGCTTCAATTTTTTCTAGTAATTGTTTGGCGATACCTTTACCTCTATATGGCTCATCGATGGCCAATTCATCAAGTTGAGCCATTCCATTCCAGCAAAGACTTGCACAGGCATAGCCAATCGTTTTATCCCCCAATTTCGCAACATATAAAACACCTAAACTTTCTTGTTCATTCAACCAGTGCTCAGGAGAGAAATGATAATCCTTTAGGTAGGGTTTAATTGCTTTTTTCCTGTTTATATCGTCATAGGGATGGAGTAACTCATCGGTTATCATCACATTAAAATTACAGGCAGAAACATCCAGAATAGTATCGTCTTGTAAAGGGATAATTGTTATTTGTTGATCATTTTTCATCATGAGGCTTAGATTATTAGATTGATATTAATTAGGTTTTTAATCTATATCTGTATGTATTGTCGGGCAACAAATATTTAGATAAAACAAAATAGAAAGGTATAAGAGTGTCGTGCAGGGGGGAAGCCATAGAGAGGTAGTCTCTCCCTATGGCTTGCAATAATTAATGCAGTATTTTCGCGAGGAAATCTTTAGCTCTATCAGATTGCGGATTAGCAAAAAAGTCTTCTTTTTTACTGTCTTCAACAATCTTTCCTTCATCCATAAAAATCACACGGTTAGCGACTTTCTTAGCGAAACCCATTTCGTGGGTAACGACCATCATAGTCATACCCTCGTTTGCTAATTCGACCATAACATCAAGCACTTCATTGATCATTTCAGGGTCAAGTGCTGATGTTGGCTCGTCAAATAACATTGCAACGGGATCCATACACAAGGCTCGAGCAATTGCCACACGCTGCTGCTGCCCACCCGAAAGCTGGGAAGGAAACTTATTTGCATGGCTTGCTAGCCCAACGCGTTCGAGTAATTTCAACCCTTTTGCTTCAGCCTCTTTTTTATTTCTATTTAGCACCTTTACTTGGGCCAGTGTTAAATTTTCTATAATAGAAAGATGCGGGAATAGCTCAAAGTGTTGGAATACCATGCCAACTTTAGAGCGAAGTTTTGCCAAATCAGTTTTTTTATCATTGACTTGGATACCATTTACAAAAATTTCACCCTGTTGAACTGGCTCAAGGCCATTCACTGTTTTTATTAATGTGGATTTACCAGAGCCTGATGGTCCACAGACAACCACGACTTCGCCTTTTTTGACTTCAGTTGTACAGTCTGTGAGTACCTGAAACTGGCCATACCATTTAGAGATATTTTTCAGGGTAATCATGTAACAGTCCTTTTCTTAAGATAATTCACCAGCATTGAAGCGCCGAAACTGATAATAAAGTACACGAAACCTGCAAACAATATCATTTCTACTTGTGTACCATCACGCTCACCAATATTGGTTGCCGTACGGAAGAAATCCGTCAAACTCAGTACATAAACTAATGATGAATCCTGAAATAGCACAATGCCTTGTGTTAATAACAGAGGGATCATCGCTTTAAAGGCTTGAGGCAAGATGACTAACCTCATTGTTTGCATATGCGTCATGCCCAGTGCAAGTGCGGCAGATGCTTGGCCTCGTGAAATACTCTGAATACCTGCTCGAATAATCTCAGAGTAGTAGGCGGCTTCAAAAAGCGAGAAGGCTACCATTGCTGAAATTAAACGGATATCACTTTTTGGTGATATGCCTAGAACATTTTGGACTAAGTTAGGCACAATCAGATAGAACCACAACAATACCATGACTAATGGGATAGAGCGGAACGTATTTACGTACAGTGCAGCGAACCAACTGATAGGTTTAAAAGTAGATAGGCGCATCACGGCGAGAACCGTTCCCCACAATATCCCCACGACAATAGCCGTAATGGTAATTTTAGCGGTGACGACCAACCCATCAAGAAGAAATGGCCAACTTGGGGCGATGGAGCTCCAATCAAATTCATAGAACATATTATCGCCCTCCTAATGTGCCGGGTAAGCGAACTTTACGTTCTAACAAATTCATTAACAGCATAATGATCAAATTGATGCCGACATAGGCAAGCGTGATCGCAGTGAATGATTCCCAAGCATGGGCAGAATAATCAAGCAACTTACCTGCTTGGGCTGCCATATCAACGAGGCCGATAGTGGAAGCTATCGCCGAGTTTTTCACTAAGTTAAGCATCTCGGATGTCATTGGTGGCAAAATGACACGATACGCATTGGGTAAAAGCACATAGCGATAAGTTTGTGGCAAGGTCAGCCCCATAGCGAGACCGGCGTTTTTTTGCCCTCTTGGTAATGATTGTATTGCCGCTCTTACCTGTTCAGTCATACGGGCGGCGGTAAATAAACCAAGGCACAGTGTTGAAGAGATAAAAAATTGATAGTTAGGATCTAAGTCCATTTTGAACCAGTCGCCGATAGAACGGGGCAACAGCTCTGGGATCACTAAATACCAAGTAAAAAATTGAACAATTAAAGGGACATTACGAAATAGCTCGACATAAACGGTTCCTATCATCGCTAAAAAGCGATTAGGCACGGTACGTAAAATACCAAAGAACGAGCCGACCAGAAAAGCAATGATCCAAGCACAGATAGAAAGTGCGACAGTGACTTCTAAGCCAGATAATAACCAACCTAAATAGGTGGTATTCCCAAATGGGGCTTCCTGTAGGAAAATCCCCCAATTCCAATTGATTGACATAATTCTACTTCCTGTGGGCAATTTAGATTGACCCTACTACTGGTGAGAAAGTGCAAGGCGGGGAACGACCGCCTTGCAAATCCCACTTCAGTAACACCCTGTTTGTCTTTTTATTTAGTTAAGTGCTTTGTCATTAGGTGATTTGAACAACTCTTTCATTTCATCTGATAACGTGAATTTCAAGTTAAGATTTTTTGGTGGGATAGGTTGGTTAAACCAACGGTCAAATGATTTCTCAGCCGTACCAGAAGTTTGTGCCTTCGCGATAGTTTCATCGACTAACGCCTTAAACTGAGGATCATCTTTGCGTAGCATACAGCCATAAGCTTCTTCTGTTTGCGGTTTGCCTACAATCTCCCAAATATCTGGTTTTTTCGCTTTTGCACGTTCACCTGCTAACAACGCATCATCCATCATAAAGGCGACAGCGCGGCCAGATTCAAGGGTACGGAATGAGTCACCATGATCTTTTGCACTGATAATGCGCATTTTCATATTTTTTTCGTCGTTAAGTTTATTGAGCAAAATTTCAGACGTTGTTCCAGAGGTAACAACGACGTTTTTACCCGCGAGGTCGGCGAAGTCTTTGACTCCAGAGTCATTTTTAGTAAGTAGACGAGTACCTACTACGAAAATCGTATTTGAAAACGCAGCTTGTTTTTGTCTTTCTAAGTTATTGGTCGTTGAACCACACTCAAAATCATAGGTACCATTTTGTAATAGCGGTATACGGTTTTGTGATGTAATAGGGATAAGCTTAACTTCGAGATTAGGTTTGTTGAGTTTCTTTTTAACCGCATCAACGATTTCATTGGAGTAGTCTTGAGAGTAGCCGACCACTTTTTGGTTGTTGTCATAGTAAGAAAATGGAACGGATGACTCACGGTGGCCAACAACAATCACACCATTGTCGTTAATTTTTTTTAGAGTACCTGTTAGTTCTTCTGCTTGAACGGCACAAGTTGCTCCTAGCACCATCATCGATAATACAATCTTGCTCATACGCATATTTACAGCTCCTTTCTAAGATCGGAGATTTATCTCGTTTGTTGTGCTTGCTGATGTTTCGTGGATGCTATCAATACCACGATCACCTGCTGTATGTTTTAATATTGTTAAAAATTAAAGAAAAATGTTAAACAATGAAAATGAATTGTTTCAAAATCGGGAGCTATCTCGCATATTATTTGGGCAGTTCCTAATTTGTTGCACTATTACTGGGAAAACTTTCCTAAAAAGGGTATTTATGCACCACTAGTGTGAAAAATAATCTCATTTTCCTGTTGCTCGTGGGTATAATGCATCTTGTATGCCAATTTTTATCTTTAGGGGTGTAAATAGGATTGGGTTTGTAAAGTTAGCTCATGCTACTTGTACCGAGTCGTTTGCTGTGTAAGATGTAACCTTGATTAAATTGGTTAAATTTAAATATTGAATTAACTTATCATTATTTAACAGTGTGATTTCAGGACGAAGAAATAGAGACACGCATGAACAGGCAACTCAAATTAGGCAAAGGATTAGTAGTACTCGCCTGTCTGATGGTTTTACTTTGTATTAATCAAAGAGCCGTTGGAGAGCGTCTTTTCGCCCATTTTTCGCCTCAAGACCCTGTCGTGCAAATGCAATCCAATGGTCAGTCTATGGTGTTTAAAACGGCTGTTTCGAGTGAAAAAAGCGCGCAATTGTCTTCTTGTGAATTGAGTGCTAAATCACTACTGACATTAAGTCCTGCTGCTATTGAACCTCTCTTTTTTGTTTTCCTTTCTATCACTGCGTTAGGTATTTTTTACTCTCATTTATTTTCACGCAGAGCTAAGCGTGAGGATAAACATCCCCCACCAAGAGTTAGGCTCCATTTACAATATTGCAATCTTCGAGATTAGAACACCATCACGTTCAGCTTGTTGGTGTATTTTATTCTGGAGGAATTATGCGTTTTTTAATTAATGCGTTAATTATTTTATCTGCCTTATTTTCGGGAGTGCTACAGGCAGCTGATACTGGCTGGCTAACAGATAAACATAATGACCATGCTCAAGTAAGATTGTTAAGTGCTTCCCAAAAAGATGGGAAGGTTGCTTTATTGTTGGATGTACAACTACAAGATGGTTGGAAAACCTATTGGCGTTCTCCAGGAGAAGGCGGTATTGCGCCGGAAATCAATTGGAAATCACCAGTAACAGATATGGATTGGCAGTGGCCAGCCCCTGGTCGTTTTGATGTTGCAGGTATTTCAACTCAAGGTTATATGGGAGACGTTGTTTTTCCTATCGTCGTTAATGCCGATGAAAAACTAGATAAACTTTCGGGAGTTTTAACACTTTCCACCTGTAGCAATGTCTGTATTTTAACGGATTATCCTTTCGAGCTCGATTTGACTGAACCTGAGCCTGAGAATTTTGAGTGGGCATTTAATCAAGCGATGGGGCATATTCCTCCTACAGCGGGGCTAGTGCAAAACCATAATGTCGGGTTTGATGGTGACAAACTCGTTCTTGAATTACAAAAAGTGGCTGGCGAGCCGTGGAGCCAAAAAGCAGGGATTTTTACTGATACACCAGAAGGAACCACGCTAGGTGTGCCAAATATTCGTTTATCGGGTGACAAGCTGACGGCGACTGTTGCGGTGAGTGATGATTGGGGAGATAAAGCGCCAGACCTGACAGGAAAACCGTTCTCTTTTGTGGTGACGGATGGCGCGCTTTCACAACAGGTAACAGCGCAAATCACACCTTTTACTGGCGCTATCCAGCAGGATAATGCTGGTGGTGCGATACCTCTTTGGCAGATTTTGGCCTTTGCGTTACTAGGTGGTTTGATTTTAAACCTTATGCCTTGTGTTTTGCCGGTTCTCGCGATGAAGTTAGGCTCGGTCTTGATGGTACCGCAAGGGGAGCAGAAAACCATCCGTCGGCAATTTTTGCTTTCTTCTTCAGGGATCTTAGTCTCTTTCTGGCTATTAGCGTTATTAATGACCCTGTTGCGCGTTGGGCAACAAGCTGTTGGATGGGGGATCCAGTTCCAAAACCCATGGTTTATTGGGTTTATGGTATTAGTGACAGCATTATTTACGGCTAACCTATTTGGTTTGTTTGAGATCCATCTAGGAAGTAAAGCGAGCACTCGTTTAGCGACTGCGGGTGGTCAAGGTAACAGTGGGCATTTCTGGCAAGGTGTGTTTGCAACCTTATTGGCAACCCCTTGTTCTGCACCATTTTTGGGCACAGCAGTGGCGTTTGCACTAGCGGCTCCGATAGGAGAACTCTGGTTAGTCTTTACGGCACTGGGGATCGGAATGAGTTTGCCGTGGCTATTAATCGCCGCTTTCCCTGCTATTTCTCGGCTGTTACCAAAACCTGGGGCTTGGATGAGTAAACTGAGAGTGGTTTTAGGTGTGATGATGCTATTGTCATGTCTATGGTTAATTAGCTTACTGATCCCTCATTTTGGTGAAATGGCTGCCTTAGCTATTGTGATCGTCTTTTTGCTTTTGCTGGTGGTTTTCATTGGCAAAAAATTCAGTTTACGCACTGCGGCAATTTCGTTTGTCCTGTTTGCATTATTAACAGGTGGCTTTGTTTGGGCAACGATGGAGCAAACGACAGGAAGTCGAACCCTTGTTCAGGATAATGTGGATTGGCAACCTCTGAGTGAGGAAGCGATTACACAGGCTCTGTCAGAAAATAAGCGAGTGTTTATTGATGTTACGGCAGATTGGTGTGTAACCTGTAAAGCAAATAAATATAATGTATTGCTAAGAGATGATGTTCAGCAACTCTTGAATGAACCAGATGTGGTCGCATTAAGAGGTGACTGGACTAAGCCATCACCAGAAATTACCGCATTTTTACAAAAACGTGGGCAGGTGGCTGTGCCATTTAATCAAATTTATGGCCCTAGGTTGGCTGAGGGTGAAATACTGTCAACGATACTTGATCGTGAAGTTTTATTATCAATTATGAATGAGGCCAAAGGAGCCGAAAAATGAAAAAAACAATTGTAGCTGTTCTGTTCTCGTCGCTAATGCTAGGTGCAACTGCTCATGCGGCTCCATTAACGTCTGACCAAGAAGCACAAGTGCGTAAGTTGGTACGTGATACCTTGGTTGAAAACCCTGAAATTTTAGAAGAAGCGATTGTTGCACTACAGGCTAAGCAAGGTGAAAAACAGCAAGCTCAAATGAAGGCAACGATTAAAGCCGAGCACGATAAGCTGTTTAATGATCCAGCAAGCCCACGACTGGGTGCCAAAGATGCAAAACTGGTGTTGGTTAACTTCACCGATTATAACTGCCCATTCTGTAAGCGTTTTGATCCACAGCTTGAAGAGATTGTGAAGAAATACCCTGATGTTGCTGTGGTGATAAAACCTCTGCCATTTAAAGGCAAAACATCGCTGGAGTCTTCTCAACTGGTTCTGACATTGTGGGAAAAAGATCCAAAAGCATTCCAAGCACTGCATCAAAAATTTATGCAAAAGCAAGGGATGTTAACTGAAGAAAACATCAAACAGGCGTTGAAAGCGACAGGTAATGAAAAATTAGTCGCTAACGATAAGAGCGAAGAAACTATTCGCACTAACATGATGTTAGCCGAAAAATTAGGGGTTAATGGTACACCTGCAACACTCATTGGTGAAGAAATGATCCCAGGTGCTGTAGATGCTCAACAATTAGAAATGATTGTTAAAGAGCAATTAGCAAAAGTGAAATAAGGTAAATATGGCTAGACTGAAAAAGTGGTCAAAAGAAATTATTGGGTTGGTGGTGATCTTGTTCGTCGTCTTTACCGTAATGGATTTTTGGCGTAAACCTGAAAGCCTAGCACCTATTTTGCTTGAGCCGCAATTACTTGCGACGGGTGAAACCGTATCATTAGCAGAGTTGAGTAAAGAACAACCTGTTTTAGTCTATTTTTGGGCGACATGGTGTGGGGTTTGCAAAATAACCTCTCCAACGGTAGCCGACTTAGCTAAGGCCGGTGTTCCCGTTGTTTCTGTGGCAATACGTTCTGGCAATAGTGAACGTCTGTTATCAGGGATGGAGAAAAAAGAGCTAAATTTCCCAGTAATCAATGATACACAAGGCTCGCTTGCGAATCAGGTTGGCATTAGTGCCACACCGACCTTTATGATCATCGATAACGGTAAAATGGTCAGTTTTACCAGTGGTTATACAAGCTATTGGGGAATAAAAACACGTATGTGGATGGCTTCTTTTTAGTTAATTTCTCGCTAGGCTATTTCAGGCCCTCTTGAAGATATGTTTCAAGGGGGCCTTTGTTTTACCCATCAGGGTTAAAATTCTAAATTACGAATAAAACGGTAATCAGCTGACTCAGGTTTCAGACGATATAAATTAGCTGGTCGGCCTGTTTCTTGCCGTTTTTCTCCTGTATCAATCAGTAAATCAGCCTGCTCTAAGCGACGGCGAAAAGATTTTTTTTGCAATGTTTTGCCGATTAATACTTCATGCACATGTTGCAGCTCTGTCAAAGTAAAGACTTCAGGTAAGGCAAAGCCGGGAACAATAGAATAAAGTGATTTTTGTTTTAATCGCTCTCGTGCTTGCTGATAAAGCATCGAGTGGTCAAAGGCTAATGACATGTTTTCAATGTCGCTGATAGCGACCCATTTTGCTGATCCGACACTATCAATGTAGTGCTGACATGCCTGATAGGCGATAAGGGCTGTATAACAAACGGTGACAGACCAACCTCGTTTATCACGAAAATGGTTACCGACAGTACAAAGCTGTTCAATGTAGGGGGGAATGACGCCCGTTTTTTCTTTTAGCTTTCTCAAGATAGCTTGCTCAAGAGTGCTATCTTGCTCTTCATCGATAAACCCGCCAGGTAGCCCCCACATCCCTTTATCTGGATGATTTGCACGCTCAACAAGGAGAACCTTTAACGTCTCTTCATGGTAAGTAAATAGCACCGCATCTACCGTCACTAGCGGCGAAAGATATGCATTCCTATCGTATTTAGATAAATATTCTTGTTCATTCATGAGATGACAACCCACTAAGCTATTTCATGGTTAATAGGGCGATGATACGTTAAAAAAATATTTGTGTCATTAAGACACTTAATGCTTGACACTTTGGTGTCTATAAGACAATAATTAATTATTGTCACAAGGACACTAATGAGGTTAACTATGTTTAATATTAATTATTTCAAAGCAGACTCTTCGACTTTCATTATTAAATCCGTCAACGGAAAAGTGATTAAGCAAGGGAAGGGATTAAGTTTTTGGTATAACTCAGCAACAACATCTATTGCAGCACTACCATTAAATGCGCTTGAAGCGCCGTTTATTTTTAATTTACAAACGGCGGACTTTCAAAGCTTGCGTATTCAAGGGCAAATCTCATTTCGAATTAGCCAACCGGAAAAAACAGCAGAGGTATTGAATTATAACCTGACTCAAGATGGCAGCTCGTATGCGTCTGAGGACCCATTAAAATTAAGCGATAGGGTTGTGCGTAGTGCACAGACTTTAATTCAGGCAAAAATCCAACGCACTGCGATGCGTGATGCATTGTTGATAAGTCAAACATTGATCACAGAGGTCGCCAATCAGTTATCGATACATTCGGCGCTACAAGCATTAGGCATCGATATTCTTGATGTTTCGATTGCAGCCATTACACCATCACCTGAAACATTGAAAGCTCTTGAAGCAGAGGCGAGAGAATCGATTCTAAAAGAGGCCGATGATGCGATTTATGCGAGACGTAAGTTTTCTGTCGAACAAGAGCGTATGCTTAAGGAAGCCGAGCTGGAAACCGATTTATCCGTTCAAAATAAGCAGCAACAAATTGAAGAAGCACGTTTAGAAAATGAACGTCATTTATTGCGTGAACAGGCTGAAATTGAGCAGGAAAAGTTAGCCGCTCAAGTCAATGCCGAAGCTAAACGTAATGAGCTTGTGGCATTAAGCGTTGAAAACCAACGAATTCAATCGGATGCGGATGCTTACGCTATTGAGGTGAAAATGCGTGCTTATCGAGAACTGCCTGTCGAGAATTTAAAAGCGATGGCATTGGCAAAAATGGCACCGGAGCAGTTAATGGCTATGGCGTTTGAATCATTAGCGCTAAATGCAGGGAAAATTGGTGAGTTGAATATATCCCCCGATCTCTTTAGCCAAATATTTAAAAAAGGAGCTAAAGTATGAAAAGAGGAGAGGATGTCCGTTTTGTTTTAATTATGCGTAAAACGCGGTTACAGGCACTGATTGAACGTTTTAATACTTGGCCACAAGCCAAATTTTATTTAGAGCATAATCATGTTGAGGTAAACGATTATCTTGAAGAGCACGATCACTATCAAAAACAATTAGTACAAGCAGAGGCGGTTCTGAAATCAATGGGGCGATTTCAATTGTTAGAACGTTCTTTACTGCCTAGCTACCAATTTACGGCTCGTGATATTGTGATTGTGATAGGACAAGACGGCTTAGTGGCAAATACATTGAAATATTTAAATGGTCAGCCTGTTATCGCAATTAATCCTGATCCTGCAAGATGGGATGGCAAATTATTACCTTTTGAAATAGGCCAACTGCGTGAAGTCGTTTTGAATACGTTAAAGGAAAAGATGCCAAGTAGAACGGTGACTTTTGCTCAGGCGACAACTAATGATGGGCAAACATTACTTGCGGTTAATGATCTATTTATTGGCCCTAAAACCCACACATCGGCACGCTATATTATGAGATGGAATGGGGAACAAGAATTTCAATCCTCCTCGGGGATCATTATTTCAACAGGCTTAGGGTCGACAGGGTGGTTTCAATCGATTTTAGCGGGTGCTCAAGCCGTTATGGGGGGAGCTCATCACCCGTTGTCACAAGGATTTTCTTGGCAAGAAAGGCGACTTCAATTTAGTGTTAGGGAGCCTTTTCCTAGTAAGACAACAGGAACTTCATTTGTTTTCGGTGCGATTGAGGAGAATTCACCGCTGCAACTTGAATCATTGATGCCAGAAAATGGCGTGATTTTTTCCGATGGCATTGAAGATGATTATTTAAATTTTAATGCAGGTTGCATCGCTTCTATTAGCGTTGCGGATGTACAAGGGCAATTGATTGGTTAAATGATAAAATTTAGGCGATGTAAAATAAAATCCCAGTCGTGTGCAATTAATGCAAAGACTGGGATTTTTGTTATTTATCTGAACTTGTTTTTGACCTGCGGCCTCGTGATATGGCTATCAGCATAAATATGATAACAACGCCCCACATTGGCCAATTACTCCAGCGTGCATAAGGTGTTAACCCCGTTGTTGGGGTAATAGATGCAGATAGTGTAGCAGCGGTAAATTGAGGCAACTTAGCTTGGACGGTACCATCTGCTCGAATAATTGCGGTGACGCCATTATTGGTAGCTCTAAGTAGTGGGCGACCAAGCTCCAGCGCTCTCATGCGCGCCATTTGGAAATGTTGCCATGGCCCAATCGACTTACCAAACCACGCATCGTTAGAAATGGTTAAGAGGTAATCGCTATTAGGTTGGAAATTATCGCGAACCTGTGTTCCAAGGATAATTTCATAGCAGATGGCGGCTGTTAGATGCATGTTGCCTACAGCAAGCTGAGCTTGTTGATAATCGCCCCGGCTAAATCCTGACATTGGCAAATTAAATAATGGTGCGATAGGGCGTAAAATATCCTCTAGCGGTACAAACTCACCAAAAGGCACTAAATGGTGCTTGTTATAGCGATTTTTTGATGGGTACAGATAGGGAGTTGTATCCCCTAATACAATGATGGTGTTATAAAACTGATAGTCACCGTCAATAGGACGGGCGTCAACAATACCCGTGATCAGTTTGGTCTGGGATTCAGCTAATATTTTGTCCAGTGATTTTAGCCATGTTTGGTTATCTAATTCGACTGACGGCACTGCGGATTCAGGCCAAACAATTAAGGAAGCTTTGCCAATATAAGGGCTAGAAAGCTTAATATAAGTATCTTTGATTTTTTGTAAGTAGCTTGTTTCCCACTTCATGGATTGGGGAATATTGCCTTGTACAAGCGCCACTTCCGTAGTTTTTGACTCCAGAGGGGTATACCACTGATAGCTCTTGATAATTAAAGGGGCGAAAAGTAGTACGGCAGCGGCGACTAACGGCGTAATACGGCGACGTACCAACGCAAGCACGAGTAACCCACTAATACTAAATAATATTAGAGTTATCAGTTCTACACCAAAGATGGGGGCAAGGCCTTTCATTGGGCCATCAATTTGGCTGTAACCGAATTGAAGCCATGGGAAGCCTGTAAGAACCCAACCCCGTAAAAACTCGGTGAGCTGCCAAATGGCTGGAGCGGCAAAGACTAATCGCCATATTGTTGATTGGGGAAAGAATTTGCTGAGTAGATAACCAAATAACCCAGTGTAGAGGGAAAGGTAAGCTGCAAGCAGGATCACCAATAGGACATTAACAACCTCTGGCATTCCACCAAAGTCAGCAATGCTGACATACACCCAATTAACGCCCGAGCCAAATAGCCCAAAGCCCCATGCAAAAGCAATCGAAAAAGCTTGTTTAGGGGAGCGTTGTAGGGTCAGTAGTTGGAGAAATAGGATGGAAAGGAGAGCTGCAGGCCAGAGGTCAAATGGCGAAAAAGCCAGTGTACCACTGGCTCCGAAAATGAAAGCCAGTAGTAGTCTTAACCACTGACTTTGATAGTATGACGTTAAGTTCATTAACTCTTTTCTTCATCTAAGTTTGGTGCAGGCGCGCCATCTGGAATTTTTACGTGAAGTAAAATAATTCGGCGGCTATCCGACATGGCAACTTTAAATTGATAGCCATCTATAGTGATGGATTCACCTCGAGAGGGTAGATGACCAAAGGCTTGCATAACAAGGCCACCGACAGTATCCACTTCTTCGTCGCTAAAGTGAGTCTCAAACGCATCATTGAAGTCTTCAATTTGGGTTAAGGCTCTAACTGAGTAGGAGTGCTGACTTAGCTGACGAATATCGACATCATCTTCATCATCGTACTCATCTTCAATTTCGCCAACAATAAGCTCTAAAATATCTTCAATGGTAACAAGACCAGAGACACCGCCAAACTCATCAATGACAATAGCCATATGATAGCGTAGTGAACGGAACTCTTTTAACAACCGGTCGACCCGTTTGCTTTCAGGTACAACAACCGCTTGGCGCAACACTTTATCAATACTGAATGGCTCAGCGTCTGTACGCATAAATGGCAGCAAATCTTTTGCCATTAGTAGCCCTTCAATGTGATCTTTATCTTCGCTGATGACAGGGAAACGTGAGTGTGCGGATTCGATAATAACATCAAGGCACTCATCCAGAGTTTGATTACGTTTTAAGGTTACAATCTGGGAGCGCGGGATCATAATGTCACGTACCCGCTGATCGGCAATATCCATGACGCCTTCTAACATGTCACGGGTATCAGGATCGATAAGGTCGTTCTGCTCGGAATCACGGATCAGCTCGACCAAGTCACCACGGTTTTTAGGTTCAGCGTGGAAGAGTTGGTTTAATAGTGCAAAGAACCCTTTCTTAGGACCAGGGTTGTCACTACTCGAAGAGTTATCGTCGCTCATGGCGTTTTATTAATTATTCCTCAATTGATGATAATGGTTAATTTAGCTAAATAAGTCAATTGCTTAGGTTTTTAACTCTGCCAAATATACATTCAACGGCGTGAGATAACTATGGTATTTACTCCCAAAAAACGCGATTAGACTTATTCAGCTAATATTTAACATAAAAATAGACCGTGGGTCATTCTTTTTCTGCAAGATAAGGATCAGCATAGCCCAATTCAGCTAAAATTTCCGTTTCTAGGCTCTCCATTTCTTCTGCTTCATCGTCTTCGATATGATCATAACCAAGCAGATGCAGACAGCCATGTACAACCATGTGCGCCCAATGCTCCTCAGCACTTTTTTGCTGTTCGATGGCTTCCTGTTCAACCACTTGACGACAAATAATCAGATCGCCAAGTAGAGGTAATTCTACCTCTGGTGGCGCTTCAAAAGGAAAAGATAACACATTTGTTGGTTTATCTTTCCCCCGATAAGTCAGGTTTAAATGGTGACTTTCTTCTTCATCAACGATGCGGATTGTCACTTCACTTTGTGGTTGAAACTTAGGGAGTACGGCTTCTAACCAACGTTGAAACAGTGCTTCATCAGGTAGCCCTGTTGTTTCTTCGCAAGCGAGCTGTAAATCAAGAATGACTTCACTCATTTAATTATTTCCTGCTTTTCTAACGCTTTTTGCTGTTCTTTTTCTTCTCTAATTTGTTGACGGCGTTTGTTGTCTTGTTCTTCCCATTTTTCATAGGCAATAACAACTTTTGCGACAACAGGGTGACGAACAACGTCTTCGCTGTGGAAGAAATTAAAGCTAAGTTCATCAACATCAGAAAGCACTTCAATGGCATGACGTAAGCCTGATTTATTACCGCGAGGCAAGTCGACCTGAGTAATATCCCCCGTGATGACGGCTTTTGAATTAAAACCGATACGGGTCAGGAACATTTTCATCTGCTCAATGGTGGTGTTCTGGCTTTCATCTAAAATAATGAAAGCATCATTGAGGGTGCGACCGCGCATATAAGCCAGTGGTGCTACCTCAATAACATTACGTTCAATCAGTTTTTCAACTTTTTCGAACCCTAGCATTTCAAATAATGCGTCATACAGTGGGCGCAAATAAGGATCTACTTTTTGACTGAGGTCACCGGGTAAAAAGCCAAGTTTTTCCCCCGCTTCAACAGCAGGGCGAGTCAGCAAAATACGCCGTACTTCTTGGCGCTCTAAAGCATCTACGGCGGCTGCAACGGCAAGGTATGTTTTACCTGTACCCGCAGGGCCAATGCCAAACGTAATATCGTGATCTAAAATATTCGCTATATATTGCGCTTGGTTTGGTGTGCGAGGCTTGATAACACCACGTTTGGTCTTGATATTAACGGCTTTACCATAATCTGGAATACTATCGGCAGCCTGCTCTAATACGCGGCTTTCAGAGATAGCAAGGTGGATTTGCTCAGGGTCAATATCGGGGATCACACCGCGTATTGGAGCGGTATCAACATACAATTGGCGTAAGATTTTACTGGCCGCTTGGATATTGAGTGGTTTGCCTGATAGCTTGAAACGGTTATCACGACGATTAATTTCAATCGCAAGTCTACGCTCAAGTTGCTTGATATTATCATCAAATGGCCCGCAAAGGCTCATTAAGCGTTGGTTATCTGCGGGCTCTAGAAAGATTTCTTGTGTTGCGATTTGCAACGGTTTTTTATCGGTCACTGAGTATCCTATCGTTAGGGTTGGTAACTACCAACACCAAGCTCATCTTCTTTACGAGTACGTGCGATGACAGAAGCGGGTGATTCGTGAACGCGCAAGCCCATTTGGTCTTCTGTGCGGATCACTTTACCGCGTAGTGAATTGGCATAAACGTCAACGATCTCTACATCAACAAACTTGCCAATCATATCAGGTGAACCTTCAAAGTTCACAACACGGTTGCTCTCTGTACGACCTGAAAGCTCCATAACGTTTTTACGTGAAGGGCCTTCGACTAAAATACGTTGTACCGTACCTAACATAGCACGGCTGTAGCTCATTGCTTGTTGGTTTATGCGCTGTTGAAGGAGATAGAGACGCTGTTTCTTCTCATCTTCGCTCACGTCATCGGGTAGATCAGCGGCTGGTGTACCTGGGCGTGGTGAGTAGATAAAGCTAAAGCTCATATCGAAGTTCACATCAGCGATCAGTTTCATGGTTTTTTCAAAATCATCATTGGTTTCACCAGGGAAGCCAACAATAAAGTCAGAGCTAATGAGAATATCCGGACGTGCTTTACGTAATTTACGGATGATAGCCTTGTATTCAAGTGCGGTGTGTGCGCGTTTCATTAATGTCAAAATACGATCTGAACCGCTTTGCACTGGCAAATGTAGGAAGCTAACTAGCTCAGGCGTATCTTCATAGACTTCAATGATGTCATCAGTAAATTCAATTGGATGGCTAGTCGTGAAACGAATTCTGTCGATACCGTCAATCGCGGCAACCAAACGAATTAATTCAGCAAAAGTACAGATTTCACCATCAAATGTTGCGCCACGATAAGCGTTAACGTTTTGACCCAATAGGTTTACTTCACGTACACCCTGCGCCGCTAATTGAGCAATTTCAAACAGGATATCATCACAAGGACGGCTAACTTCTTCACCGCGTGTATAAGGAACAACGCAGAATGTGCAATATTTATTGCAGCCTTCCATGATGGAGACAAAAGCGGTAGGGCCTTCCGCGCGTGGTTCTGGCAGACGGTCAAATTTCTCAATTTCAGGGAAACTGATATCGATAACAGGGCTACGGCTTCCTTTAACCTGATTAATCATTTCAGGGAGACGGTGTAGCGTTTGTGGACCGAAAACAATATCGACGCTTGGTGCGCGCTGGCGGATAAAATCACCTTCTTGAGACGCAACACAGCCGCCGACACCAATAATGATATCAGGGTTGCTATCTTTGAACGATTTCCAGCGACCAAGCTGATGGAAAACTTTTTCCTGTGCTTTTTCACGGATTGAACACGTGTTCAGCAGCAGTAAATCTGCTTCTTCTGGAATCTCAGTGATCTGATAACCATGGGTGCTTTCTAATAATGAAGCCATTTTTGATGAGTCATACTCATTCATTTGGCAGCCCCATGTTTTAATATATAACTTTTTATTCGTCGACATGTCTATATCCGGTGTTTTCGAAGTGGCTTAGTATAATGGACTCCGAAACGCGTTGTATACCCGTTATACTTTGAGCATAGAGCCTTTATGCGTAGTTGCTCGAAATATAATGGATATAAATCCAAAGTCCTGTCCCGTTTTGGGAAGGCGCACGCATTTTTGATCATAAACATCACTCTATGATATGAAAAATGCCAAAATAGCCTGAGTTAGTACCCAAAGGCTATGTAATACGCGGTCTCAAAGACAGGTTATCGCCTATTTTTTCAAGATTAACCTGTATTGTATTCATTTGCAGCATCAGTGACCAGAGTCTCTGAAAGAGATATTCCCTGTCAGCGTAACAATTTTTCGGTACACTACGTAAATCAAATAGTTAATAGTAGCTAATGTAATGAATAAATTAACAGAATATTATGATGTTGTCGTCGTTGGTGCGGGTATGACTGGTGCCGCCGCGGCTCTTGGGTTTGCTCAAGAAGGGATGCGAGTTGCATTACTGGAAAAAGCAGAGCCAACCGCTTTTGACGCCAATAGTGCTCCTGATGTCCGTATTTCTGCCATTAGCCGTTCCTCTGTCGATTTACTTAAACAGTTAGGTGCTTGGCAACATGTTGAAGCAATGCGCAGTGCGCCTTATCGACAACTTGAAACATGGGAAGAAGAAGGGAGCAACGTTGTTTTTGACGCCCATGATTTAGGGTTGCCTGAACTTGGTTTTATGGTAGAAAACCGAATATTGCAGCTGGCTCTGTGGCAGGAGTGCGAAAAATACGCCAATCTTGAACGTATTTGCCCCGCTCAATTACTGTATCTTTATCAACCTAAAGGCCAAAAAGAGTGGGTAGTCTCTCTGGATGATGGGCGTGAGCTACAAGCGAAATTAGTCATCGGTGCGGATGGCGCAAACTCCCAAGTACGTAAATTAGCAGGAATTGGCAGCCGTGGTTGGCAATATCGCCAGTCTTGCATGTTGATCACCGTCCAAACAGCAGGGCCGCAGCAAGATAAGACATGGCAGCAATTTTTCCCGTCAGGCCCTCGGGCATTTTTACCGCTTTATGATCATTGGGCCTCGCTGGTGTGGTATGACAGCCCAGCCAAAATCCGCCGATTACAATCAATGTCGATGGAGCAACTGACTGGGGCGATTACGGAAGCTTTTCCTGAGCGTTTAGGGGAAGTCACCGCATATGCTTCCGGCGCATTTCCGTTGACACGCCACCATGCGAATCGTTATGTGATTGAGGGGCTTGCGTTGGTTGGCGACGCCGCACATACCATAAACCCACTGGCAGGACAGGGGGTTAACCTAGGCTATCGAGATGTTGATGTTTTGCTGAAAGTGGTTACACAGGCAAAAGAGTACCTTGAACCTTGGTCTTCCGTAGAGGTATTAAAACGCTATCAACGTCGGCGCTTGCCAGATAACTTAGTCATGCAAGCGGGGATGGATGCATTTTATATGGCATTTAGTGAAACGCTACCCGGTTTGAAAATGTTAAGAAACCTTGGTCTTATGGCTGCTCAACGTGCCGGTGAAGCGAAGAAAATCGCATTAAAATACGCATTAGGATTATAAATTTCATCCTAAATAACCTAAGTTGCGGATAGAAATTGCATTAATGCCCAAGTTGCGATTAGAAAGTTTGACGAGAACCTCAATAATCGCAAGAACTTGGGCAATGATTAATATTGAAAAAATACACACCGACTCAAAGTCGTATGGATGATTACAGCGCAGATGATATGCGCTGTAATGACTTGAGCGGTAACCAACTTATTTGCAGTTAACAAATACGCTTCTTATTTTTTGCTAATATCCACCGGTTTTGGTTGGTCAGCTACAACATCAAAATTTTCTTCAGTAATAATTGAATCAATGCTTTCGCCTTTTGCGGCAAACGCATTGGCTAATTTTTCAGTATCTAACTCTTTTTCCCAACGAGCAACGACGATACAAGCACAAGCATTACCCACTAAGTTAGTTAGTGCACGACACTCAGACATGAAACGGTCGATACCTAGAATCAAAGCCATGCCTGCAACAGGAATGCTTGGCACCACCATTAGAGTCGCTGCCAAGGTAATAAAGCCAGCGCCTGTCACACCTGCTGCGCCTTTAGAACTGATCATTGCAACCAGTAACAGTGAGATTTGTTCCCAAATAGTCAGATCAATATTTGTCGCTTGAGCAATAAACAGTGCGGCCATGGTCATGTAGATGTTGGTTCCATCAAGGTTAAATGAGTAACCTGTTGGGATAACCAAGCCAACTACGGATTTTTCACATCCAGCATGTTCCATTTTTCTCATTAAGCTAGGCAATGCGGCTTCAGACGATGAGGTACCTAATACTAGCCATAGTTCATCTTTAATGTATTTGATCAGTTGAATGATCGAAAAGCCATTATATTTAGCGACAGCACCAAGCACTATCAGAACGAACAGTAATGATGTGATATAGAAGGTCATAATCAGCATCATTAAGTTGCCGATTGAAGAAATACCGTACTTACCTATAGTAAATGCCATAGCTCCGAATGCACCAATAGGAGCAAGTTTCATCAGCATGGCAACCATCTTAAAGACAGGCTCTGAGAAGTTTTGCAGTAATTTAACGATAGGCTCGCCATGCTTACCCGTTGCAGCAAGAGCCAAACCAAAAATGACGGCAATAAACAGTACTTGCAGAATATTACCGTTAACGAGCGGGCTAATAACGGTATCAGGAATGATATTCATTAAAAAGCCAACAATAGAGGATTCATGGGCTTTTTCTACATATCCTGCCACTTTACTGCTATCGAGTGTTGCTGGGTCAATGTTAAGCCCCGCACCGGGACGAATGATATTCGCGACAATTAGGCCGATAATCAGTGCGATGGTTGAGAAAGTGATGAAATAAAGCATCGCTTTCCCTGCAACGCTACCAACCGCCTTCATATTGCTCATACCGGCTATACCAGTAACAACGGTTAAGAAAATAACAGGTGCGATGATCATCTTAACAATTTTAATGAAAGCATCACCGAGTGGTTTTAAGGATTCTCCAATATCAGGGAAAAAGTGACCAAGTGCGATACCAAATAAAATGGCAACAATAACTTGGACATAAAGGATCTTATAGAGTGGTTGTTTTATAATGTTTTGCATAAATCTTCTCTGTAAAATATTGCATCACTGCAAATTATAATTATTAGGATTTGAGAACGTTTTTATTTTGGGAATGATAGGTTGGATGAAATTTGAGTCATGGCAGAAGGCAGAGTGCTCCTGACGCCATTAACCGAGTCTAACCAAAATTCACGCGGAGATTATCACTATTATTAGTTACGATAAAATGATTAAAGTCACATATTCGATAATGAAGTTATCTAAAGGTAAATAAAATTAACTAAGTGTTACTTTTCGAAGCTAAATGATAAGTGTAGATAACTATTCGAAAGTCAAAAATAGAGAAGTAAGATGAGATGATACAAAGAGGTCAAACAGGGAGTAGCAAGCGTCCAGAGCAGGCGTAGCCTAATCTTGAGATACTTTTCTGTACTGATAAGCGGAAAAGAGAAAAGATATCCATTTAGGCCATTCGGCTCGTTATTCTTTATAGTTATTAGTTATAACAAAAAGTTCAATTCACTGAATAAAGCCATCGTCTATAAGGTCATCATAAACATAGCTTATCCAGTGAATTGAATACGTGATTATAGCAGCTCAACAATACCTTTTTGACCGTCGACTTTAACACGCTGACCATTTTTAAGCGTATTCATCACACGACGGATACCCATAACCGCCGGTAATCCTAATTCGCGAGCGGTTACTGCGCCGTGAGAAAGCGGGCCACCACTTTCGGTGATAACGCCACTTGCTCGATAAAAAAGTGCTGTCCATGCAGGATTAGTGGTACGAGCAACCAAAATCGCGCCTTGAGGGAATTGGGCAAAATCTTCAGGCCCATGAACTAAAAAGACTTCACCTTCAACGGTGCCAGCGCTGCCAGCTAACCCTTTTAGGGATGACCCATCGTCTTCGGTTTCTTCTGATATTTCGCCATAAACCCATTGCGGTGTTGTACTTCTAGCCTGTTCATAGCCTGCTTTGTTGCTGCTTATATGTTGGCGTAATTCGTTAAATGCTTGAGTAGTTTCAGCGTTAATAGCGTCTGCTAACTGCTGTTCTTTCGCAAAATAGATATCCGAGGCTTGATCAATGACACCGCGGATCACCAAGCGCTCACCTAGGGCATGTAAGCCCCTGCGCATAGGTAAAGCCAGGCGAGTGGTTTGGTAATGCTCTAAATCATCTAATGCAGTGTATACCCGCGCCAACCTAATTAACTCTTGCATAAAATAACGCAACTCTTCTGGCGTTTGCGAGATGATCTCAAATTCGGTTTTTGACTGAGCAATTTTTTTACTTAACGCATCGCTGGTTTGTCCATCATTTTCTAAATCCGCCATTGCGCTTATTTGTGTAAGAACAATATGAGGGGCATCTAGCCATGTAGGGTGGTAGGCATCAAAGTCCATTTCACGATGACCATGGTTAGTTAAAAATGCGGTAAATTCAGTGAAAAAGTCGGGATGCGCTTGCTTCAATGTATCCATAATTGAATCTGCATCGATAGCTTTTAATAGCGCAAATAATTTCGCATCATGGCGAACAAGGCGTGATAAGCTCCATAATTCGTTATTCACTTGCCCTGTTTTGGTCTCTGACATTGCAATTAGACTATCAAGTGTCTTATGAGCTAACTGTTCATCCCCTTGATAAAGCATTTTCAGTAAGGCGATTAAGGCTGTGTATAATGAGCGTTGAGTAAGTGAAATCGCAATGTTCGGTAAAAAGTAATCAGAGCCTAATTTATTGATCCTTTGTATGTAATCCCACAGTTCACTCAATTTTTTCTCTTGGAGAGGCTCTTGGTTAAGGGCGCCAATTCCAATCAAATATCGGTCGAGGTCTCGCATCCAAGTAATAGGTAGCTCTTGTACCCATGCAAATTTACGGGCAATTTCAGGCAATGAAGATAAGAGAGTGGGTAAATCATTCATCATTGATGTAGGAAGACGGTTATGGTAAAGCGCAACGGCGTTTTGGTTACCATAAATATAATAATCTTTCATCGTGAACCATTTACCATTAAAGGAAGGTAGCCCCATTAAATTTAAACTGTAGTTCAAAGAGGCATGGAAACCCGCCTCACACATATCCCATGTCAAAGGTGTGATTGGATTAGGGAAACGTTCTGCCGACTCGTCGCGTGTCCAAATTGGGGCAATTTGAGTCACATTACGTGATTGTAATAACCATAATTGTTGGTCATGAAATGCCCACTCAATATCTTGAGGGAACTGAAAATATTGCTCTGCACGAATGGCGAGCTCGGCGACTGCTTGGCATTGTTCAGAAGTTAGTGTTGTTTGATTTTTGGCTGGGCTCACTAAAGGGAGTATGTCCGTTCCCTTATCAGTCATAACAATTGCACGCTGCTTCTCGGCGATTTCTTGGTGAACGATTTGCAAGGAATCGCGATCAACTTGGTATTCATCAATAGGCTCTTCACCACCAACAACGGTTTCTCCTAATCCAAAGGCAGCGTTAATCAGTACAGATGATAAATTACCCCGTACAGGATCAATTGAGAAGGCAACCCCGGCGGCTTCATTTTCACGTACGTCTACCATACGCTGTAATACAACCGCCATCGCGGCATGTTGATGGGGTAACTGTAAATGTTGTCGATAAAGCATGACATGGGTATGCCAAAGGGAAGCATAGCATTGGCGGATCGCATCATGAAGCGACGGGAGATCGCGTACGCCTAAAATAGTATCGTGTTGGCCTGCAAATGCGGCTCCTGGCATATCCTCTAGTGTCCCTGAAGAGCGCACAGCCAGAGGAACATGAGTTAATTGACTATCATGTAAGCGGGTTGATAACAGGGTGGTCAGGCTATCAGGCAATGGCGCCGAGAGTATGAGTTGTCGGATAGATTCGCTGGCATTTTGTTCATTGTCAGGGTGTTGAGCAAGGAGTGAACTAATTTGTCCAAATAAAGGGGAAATGAATTGCTTGTAGGCTTCGCAAGAGAGGATTAAGCCGTCAGGAACAGGGAGGGCTTGGATTGTTTTTGCCAAACTAGCCCCTTTACCACCACTGATAGCAATATCTGCCGCTTGAGTATCATTTAGACTATAGATGAGTTCCATTTTCCACCTTCTTTTTCTTAAATAGGAAATGCAGTACAAGTAATGCCAACAAAGCACCAACAATGACGTCGATACCGTAGTGGTAGTGAAGATAAATCGTTGCAACAATGAGACCTGCTGCTAAAGGGGTTAGGCACCATGCGATTTTTCGGTAGCCTATTTTGAATAAAAAACCAACGATATACAGGGTGATCCCTGTGTGTAAGCTTGGGAAAACATCCATTCCAGTGATCCCTTTTTCCACCATATCTGTCAGAAAAAGGGTTATTGCACCATTGTGGACAGGGTAAGTAAATAATGTCGGGAAAGCACCGTATGGCCCGACAGCAGGCAAAATGAAATAGCCAATAAATCCAAAAAAATACATCAACATTAAGCCCAAAAAGTAATGCTCAGAGGTGTTTTTTTTGCGTTGTAAAAAGAAAAATAGAGCACTACCAATGACTAAAAAGTAAAAGCTGAAATAACAAAAAGCAATTAACTCACTGAACCATGGGGCTTGAAGAGCGATCATATGCTCTGGAAGGCTTTTATTAAGCCAAAGATAACTGTCTATGGTGTATAAGAGATGATCCGCGCTCCATGAATAAAAATGAATTCGAATGGCTTTAAACAGTGGGAAGATGGACCAGCAAGCGATAAGTTGTAATAAACCTACCCAATAGAAACGCGGGGATTGCCATTTGGGAAGTTTGCTACAGGCGACTAATAGGATCCAAAAGATGCCGCCAGTGAGTACCGATGGCCAAAGAGTCTCTGTCAGATCTGAGCCAAAAACCCCAATGCACCCTAAAAGCCAGATAATAAATAATTGAATGGAAAATAGCCGATTAAATAAATGTAGATAGTGTGTTTTTAGCATGGAGCAGAGCCTTTGTATTGAATAATTTTATAACCAATAAAGGCACTGATAAAACTCGGAATAAGTACCGTAGGCCAGATGAAGGTAAAACAAGCAAGTAAGGGTAACCAAACTAAACTGGCTAATCCTCCTCCTAATATTTTAAAAAAAGTGATGGTGTTACGTGCATCGGCATAAGTCGCTGCAAACCGAGAGGCCAGTAAAATAGGAATAAAGATAAACATTAAAAAGAAGCCAAGCCAACGCCAAGTTGTACTGTGAGTTGAGGGGCGAGCGTCGGGAAGTAATTGGGGTGTTGGGTTGTGTTGGTAACGTAAAAATGCCTCTGCATAGGAATCGCCTTGCATGAAAGCGTGGCTAGCATACTGTTCAGCGTGTTTAAAGGTTTCTTCATCAGGGCAATTAACGGAAACATCATCCAGAGATTGTGAGATTTGAGTATGGATGCGTTTTTCCCATTCGCGATCGGACTCTTCATTTTCTTGGGCAGTAATCTGGATTGGTTTGCCAACATAGATTTCGGCATGACTCGCAAAGCGGTCGGGCATGGCATAAAACAGCCCTAATGGCACGATATTAAATTCAATCTGTTGAGAGAGTAAAGTGCGAATGATCCGTGCTGCACCACGTTGATAAGGCAATGGTCGGTGGCCCCATTCACTACTTCCCTCTGGGAAGAGAAACAGTGAGCCTCCTGCTTTGAGATGCTCAACACCTGCATCAACCGGGTTTTCGAAGCTGCTTGCACTGATCCCTAAGCGTTCTTTATCTTTTTTGCGTACGACGGGAATACCCGTGAAATAAAGGCGCATGATAAAGCTATTGAGCAGTTGGATGGATGCGAGTGCTTGCCCCAGTGGAGAGACTTTTAAGGTTAAATAGCCATCAAAGGCACTGTTGCGATGACTACACAAAAAGAGAGTTGGTTTATTAGTTTGCTGTAGTGGCACATGACCGACAAGGGAGCAATTTGGGTAGTATATGCGACGAATAGTTGATGAAACTATGCGGTAATAAAGGGGCAATGGCTTCCCTGCAAGAACTAAAGGTACTTCTTTATTTTGACCCATGAGACTTTTTTACCTTTGTGTATACCTGAAAAACACACATAAAATTCGAATAATCAATCTTGCCAGTGTCACATTAAATTGCGACATCATAAGTGTTTAGCTGTTTATCATTATGTATGTTTATCTACGGATAAAGTTATATATGAGCTCACTTAATACATATTTGAGATAAGTCCGAACGGAAAGCCATCTTAATCAGCACGCTTTTTGATTTAATGTCGCAATATCAAAAGCGAGCGTGCGTAAATTAGGAATATGTCCAACTAATCCTCGGTGAGTACGAGCTTGATTAATAAACACATAATTTTCACCTAATGGCGGTGTTTCTGTTTCACATAAAATGGGGTGCTCCCATCCTTTAAGTAAACCATCGATCGGAAGGTGGTCATCGCCTTTGGTGAGCGCCTGTTCAACTAAATTAGGGTAGTGCTTTTGTATCGCTTTTGCGTTCAAAAATAGTTGCCCTTGGTCATAGACGGCGCATTTGACTGTTTGATGGTTATCACTCAAAAACCAGGTTTGAGAAACTGACTGTTCGGCGGCATGGCGTATAGACACACATTGACTAAAGGCTTTTGCACTCATTAGGTTATTTGCTAGCTCTTCACGTAGGTGTTCCGTGGAGGCAGAGATATTGGCTGTGGGTGAGCGATAAGGGCCGAGAGAGAAGCTTTTCCAGCATTCTTCATCATAAATATCAAATTCTTCGACTAGATTACCTTTTTTATCTATGACTTGAGGAGAGCTAGGAAGCAGCTGGTAGGCACTAGGGCAACTGGCAATATCATCAGCAGAAAACCCATGAAAGAGTTTCCCTGCTGGGTAATACCCCGATTGAATCAAGGCTAAAGATTGAAATGTTCCAACCCAAGGAGGACCAAAAGCATACCATTTAGCAATGCTGTCGCGATTTTTTTGTGTTGCCGATTGTTGTAGATAGTAGCGGATCGCACAGTTTGATGATGAATGAGCAATCAGTAATATTTTTTGCTGCTCCCCATAACGTTGTTTTACTTGATGGATTTTGGCGTCAAGTTGAGCGGCTAAATGGCGGTGATCTGTGCGCCAATCATATGCAAGGAAAAATAGGTCAATACCATCGCGATAGCCTAATGCTTTTTCTAAGAGCTGCTTTAACGGTGCGGTGATTAAATTCTCGATTAAACCAGGAATAACTGAGAAGCTGTGTAGTTGTTGGACACCAATATGAGCAGCGGAGTCCGTATATTGATAATGATTCTGTCGAATTAAGCTACGATAGTCTCCCCAAATTAAGGTTTTTTTCTGCCTATCGCATAACTGACTTCCTAAAATACCTGGTAGGTAAATAATGGGCAAATTCAGTGTATGGTTAATTAATCCAGCATGACGCAGTTGTTTTGCAATGGCTGCTATCTTAATCGCGTAATAAGCCCGATTTAACGGCATAATTCACATCTCTTATTGAAAACATGAAAATGAGAAAAGTGCTAATTAGAATGAGAGTAAAATAAAAGTTAATTGCACTTTTCCAGATTGTAATATTCGTTTTTCTCTTCTACTTGTTCGTTTACCTATGCGCGAAACTGGATTGGTATCACTAAGAAGTTGTAGAGCAGCTCGGGCATACCGTTCGAGCAATTTGAAATATCTTTTATAATATACTTTTTTCAGGTGTGATAGATATTTTGTGTCATTTCAGTAAACACATTAAAAAGGAATGATGCATGGCACAATCTTTCATTTTCGGTAAAATCCTAAAAGTATTTTAAGAGGATAGTATTTTGACTTCATTGATTAAATAACGCAATGACGCCACATTATCTGCGGAACCCGTCGAACAACAAGCCTAGTGAAGCTCATATGGGGAATGTTGGAGTAAAGATCTCATGTGACATAAGGCTGCTTTCGAATCTCAACAAGTGAGAAAGCACCAAACTAAGATATTGAATAAAATTGACTACGAGCACACTTCTTTTATTTTCAGCACAAGCCATTCAAATAGTTACTGAAAAATTGAGAATACTGATCGGCTCTTTTTTATCTTTAATGTATTACTGTGAAATATTGTCAAATGTAATACCGTAAATGTTAATCTTCTTTGTTATTAAAAAATAGGAGTGTGAAGGATAGTGTTAAGCTCATTGTTTTTTTACTCGTAAAAAAGAGCTATGATAATTACTTGGAAGTAAAAAACTAATAATATGCAGAGGGATTATGAAAAAGAAAATATTAGTTTCGATATTAAGCCTTTTATTAATATCAGTTACGGGGTGTAATGATTCTAATGAAAGCTCAAATACCACTCCATCTCAGAAAAATAAAGCAGAACAATCTGAGTCAAAACAGAAAAACACTAACTTCAATGAAGCTAAATTGGCCCAAAAGATTGAAAAAGGTAATTTATGGACATATGCCATTGAGGAGGAATTTGGCAATATAATAAGGAAAAAAACATCAGTGATATCAGGTGGTTTAAATCCTAATATTTTAAATAATACAAAAAGTGTATTAGATTCATTCAGTTCTGATAAAAATATGACACTTAACCTTCCGGCTTTTAAAGCAATTGATAACAAAACGGATCTAAAAAATAGGGCAGAAATAAGTGGAAGCTTACTGTCATTGGACATTACTTTTTCAATGCATTTCAATAATTCAGAACTAAATAATATCAAAGAAGCATTTGATTATATGGCGACGCTTTCCCCAGAGATCCCTGAATTAGACGCTGCAGGTATTGCTTATGGTAAAAGTTATGTTGATTTATATGAAAAAATGATAAAATTAGGTGATTATGCCATTATCAAAAAAACATATCGTTTAGATGATTATGCGCAAATGCAAGTGTTATACGACGATGCTAAAAAAGCCTACATCAAACTTATTGATGAAAAAGAAAAATTAGAAAATGCATATGAAAATTATTATCAAGATATGCATGTTGAAGAGCTTAAATTAGTGAAGGAAAAAGGCTTAATTATTCGTTTTCAAATTATGAACTCATTGGATCTACTGTCTAATACTATTGAGTCAATGGAGCCAGAGAAAATTGATTTGAAAGTACTTTCTGATGAAATTGCTAAAATTGAAGCTGAGTCAGTCGAGTTAGAAAAATTATTCGGCAATGAAGTGTTACTCAATAAAGAAAACATAAAAAGCTCAGATTATGCAGTTAAAGAATATTTAAGAAAATATCAACAAATTGTTATCGAGTTAAAAGTGTTAGAGAAAAAAGCTAAGGAAGGCAAGAATGTGTCGAATGATATTGATACGATTTTTATAAACTATGAATCCTTGATAAAGGATTATAATTCATTAATAACAAAATAATAAATTTTTAATAGAAATGTTAATTGGGCTAACTCAGTTTTGAGCTAGCCCTACGAACTAAGTATTAATATCATCAGTGTTAATTCTTAACGGAAAATTATTAAGATAAATCAAAGGTCGTGAGATATCACGGGAGAAACAATTTTGTAATGAGTCAATGATTTCTCATTAAAACGTGTCAATAATGCTACCTTGTTATTACCTGATAGGTATGCGGATAAAATATAGATATTTTTGTTTTCTGCGAAAAATGCTGACATACCAAAGGGAATGGCTACAGGGTTTTGCTGTTAGATGATTTCTCTCTGGTGTTTGATATACAGCAAAAGGCGTTAGAGTAAGTCAAAACTATTGTACCTAATAGTCTGGTGAATCAATGGCTCCCTAGTTAGCTTAGCTAGCCAATAAGCGCTGAGGGCTATCAAACAAAATTAAGCATCTTTTTGCTCTAAGAATAAGCGACTCAGCCGCGACTATCCGCGTGCGCCAAAGCAGTGGCAACAGAAGCCACAAGAAACGCTTTATACGCTCCATCCTATATAAAGTGAAAGAAGACGGCGGCGATGTGAAGAAGGCTGCTTAAACTGCTCTCGTTTCAAATTTAAAAGATAAGCAGCTCTACCTCTATGAAAGTGGAGTGGTAATTTATGGCTTTCTGTGGTGATTAAACGGCAAATTCTCGGGGTAAGCGATCTCCTTATTGCTCGTGTCGATGGGCTAATGGGCTTTCTTGAAGCATCAAATAGCCTCTATCCTCAAGCAAAGCACTATGCCGCTTAAAACACTACGATGTGTTTATGGTAGGTTTGAAACCTGTTTATTGAGCTAGATGAACAGGAGAATAAATCAGGCAATAAGATTTGGTTACAGGGATGACACTGTAATGGATACACTGTCTGATGATTTTTGTTTCTCTGAAAATATCTCAAGGTCATCTATACGATAGGTGCTGTTCATCGTTTTGCCGCTGACGAACACTAAGTGGGTATACGGAACGAAAATAGTATCTTGAAATGGCTGTACATTGGTCTACTTAAGGCTCAGAAAAATAGATGATGCAAACCTGTAACTGAGCTTGAGTGATAAATGAAGTTGTCTCTTTTGAGAAAGTATAAGGGATAGCCCAAAGGTATATTAGGTGAAAATTTTACTTTGAAGTGGAGTAGGGGGGAGATGGCTGGGGTACCAGGATTCGAACCTGGGAATGCCAGGATCAAAACCTGGTGCCTTACCGCTTGGCGATACCCCAATATATCAGATTTTTTATCCCTAGTTAGGGATGGTGCGGGAGGCGAGACTTGAACTCGCACACCTTGCGGCGCCAGAACCTAAATCTGGTGCGTCTACCAATTTCGCCACTCCCGCAAAACATGGTGGCTATGACGGGATTCGAACCTGTGACCCCAACATTATGAGTGTTGTGCTCTAACCAGCTGAGCTACATAGCCATGTCATACAGTAAAACTGCTTTTTTAACTTCACTGCATGGGATTCAAGACAACCTACGAAGAGGAGAAGATGGCTGGGGTACCAGGATTCGAACCTGGGAATGCCAGGATCAAAACCTGGTGCCTTACCGCTTGGCGATACCCCATCCGAGGATGTCTTCTAAATTCGTTAATTTAAGATGGCTGGGGTACCAGGATTCGAACCTGGGAATGCCAGGATCAAAACCTGGTGCCTTACCGCTTGGCGATACCCCAATCTTAAATTCAATAACCGAGAAGGAAATGGTGCGGGAGGCGAGACTTGAACTCGCACACCTCGCGGCGCCAGAACCTAAATCTGGTGCGTCTACCAATTTCGCCACTCCCGCAAACATGGTGGCTATGACGGGATTCGAACCTGTGACCCCAACATTATGAGTGTTGTGCTCTAACCAGCTGAGCTACATAGCCATCTTTTTTGCATTACCTTCATCGGCGTTGCGGGGCGCATTATGCTAATTACAGCTAAGACAGTCAACTGCTTTTTTCACTATTTTTGTGAAAATGCGTCCGTTTGTTTGATGAATAATCATTTTGTCGATAAAGACAGCAAAAAACAAGTCATTCATCGAAAAAACTGTGACATGTCACGTGAGAGTAATTGTATCCATCTTAATATGTTGGGATGCCAAACTAACAGTGAAATGGTGATCCAAAAGATCTATCAACGCACGATTTGCCTGTTTTTGGCGTTAAGGGAAAAGAATCTAATCCAGAGCAAAAACCAGAAATGGAGCAACAGTTTCTGGTTTTTGCTGGTGGGATTGTGAGATCAGTTATCAAGGAGTTTTTGGAGCAACTCCCCATTGAGCATAGCGCGTTTTGTTAAGGCGAAGGCGCCGATTGCTGAGGTATGCACTAATTGTGAGGTAACTACCGGTAAGTTTTCACGGAACTCTTTGAGTGTTTGGGTATCGATACAACTTTGGATAGCTGGCAGTAAGACTTGCTCGGCTTCCGTAATATCACCTGCAATAACCACCTTTTCAGGGTTAAACAGGTTGATTGCGATAGCAATGGCTTTACCGATTTGGCGGCCGACATGCTGTATCACCTCTGTCGCCAGAGGGTCATTTTTATTTGCAGCTTGGCAGATATGCTGTATAGAGCAACGTTCTAGTGTGAGTGAGCTAGTAAAACCTTGTTCTAGGCGCTGTTGAACACGGTTTTCAATAGCTTGATTTGAGGCGATAGTTTCGAGGCAACCAAAATTACCGCAATGGCACAAATCACCTAGAGGGTCCACTTGGATATGACCGATTTCACCGAGGTTACCACGGTGATTTAGTAAGATTTCATTATCAATGACCAGTCCGGCACCTGCACCGCGGTGGATCCGAACAAGTAGTGAATCTTTGCAATCTTTTGTGGCTCCAAAGTAGCTTTCTGCTAAGGCAAGGCTACGGATGTCGTGCCCAACATAGCAGGTAATTTTGAAATGAGCCTGCAAATTATCAATAAGGTGCCAGTTATCCACTTTAATGTGTGGCATATAGTGAACAATGCCGCTGTGTGGGCTAACAAGGCCGGGTAAAATGACTGAGATGGCTATAAGCTCTTTAAGACGGCGTTGATTGAGCGCAATAAAGTCTTCTATCGCTTCAATCAGTTTTTGCTCTACCGCTTGCTGAGAAGGCGCTGAGATTGGATAGTGGGCATCGACAAGTAGCTTGCCGCTTAAATCATAAAGGGCGATAGTGGCATCATAACGACCTAAGCGCACACCTATCGTATGAAAGTTTTTATGCTCTGATACGATAGATATGGCACGTCGCCCCCCTGTAGAGGCTTGCTGGTCGACTTCTTTAATGAGGCCGCGCTCGAGTAGCTGACGAGTAATTTTAGTGACACTTGCGGGGGCAAGTTGGCTCTGCTCTGCAATTTGGATGCGAGATATAGGACCATGTTGGTCAATGAGGCTATATACCACGGCACCGTTGAGTTGTTTTACCAGATCAATATTACCAATTTGCTTTAGCGAGTGACTATGGTTCATCAGCTATATACTCATTTTTTGTAGACTTCCTCTCCGTTGACATAGGTTGAAAGGATTTGGAAGTCGTGGTTAAACGCAGTTAAGTTCGCAACTTTACCCGGCGCGATAGACCCTAAGTGGGATTCGACGCCAATCGCTCTAGCGGGGTAAAGTGTTGCCATTCTTAATGTTTCATCTAATGCGATACCGACATGTTCTACCGTATTTTTAACTGCTTCAATCATGGTTAGTGACGATCCACTGAGGGTTCCGTTCTCATCAACACATAATCCATTCCGGTAGTATATGGTTTTGCCTGCAAAGATAAAATGATCCATTTCACCAGTTTGAGGATCAATACCAGCAGGCGCGGTAGCGTCCGTAACTAAAACTAATTTATCACCTTTCAACCGTTTACTGTTACGAATATTTGCCCATTGTACATGAAGACCATCTGCGATAATGCCAGCGTACACTTCTGGAGTATCATAAATTGCCCCTACTAAACCAGGTCCGCGACCTGAAATATATGGCATGGCATTAAAGAGATGGGTTGAGAAACGGATACCCGCTTTAAAGCCGAGGCGCGCTTCTTCGTAAGTTGAATTTGAATGGCCCGCAGAAACGATAATGCCAGCATTGGTCAATTGGCGAATATAAGACTCACCCACGATTTCCGGTGCTAAGGTGACCTTGGTAATCGCATCTGCATGAGCGGCTAAATAATCAATCATTTGCGCAGAAGGCTGACGAATGAATTCAGGATTATGCGTGCCTTTTTTCACGATGTTGATGTAAGGGCCTTCTAAGTGTAGGCCGAGCGCTTGATGACGATGTGTTTTTAAGTACTCCATCATCACTTCTACCCCATGCTTCATCAGTTCATCGGAACAGGTAATTAAGGTTGGTAGAAAACTTGTGCACCCAGAACGCTCATTGGCTTTTTGCATTATCTCCAGATGCTTCAATGTCACATTTTCTTTGTTATCATTGAATTGGACGCCACCACAGCCATTGACTTGTAAATCAATAAAGCCGGGAGAAAGAATAGCACCTTGTAAATCGTGCTGCTCGATATCAGAGGGAAGTTCATCTAATGGGCAGATATCTTTAATAAGAGCACCATCTATGATGACAGCATGGTTATCTAATCTTTCATGACCTGTATAAATAATACAATGGGTTAATGCGTACATGGTATTTGGCTCCTGACTTCTGGAGAGATAAAACATCGGGTCACCGACCTGCTTCCACAGGTCGGGTGATCGAATGATTATGAGTTAAATTTTTCGATAATGTCAGATTCTAGCTGCGTAAAATATTTGAGTGTTTTTACTTTTAGCTCAAGCGTTGCGGGTTCATCACAGACGATCAATGCTTTTTGGTGCATTTGCACACAACTGATAGTCCATAAATGATTAACTGAACCTTCAACCGCAGCTTGAACGGCGTTGGCTTTGTTGGCGCCCGTTGCCAATACCATCAGCTCTTCCGCATCCATTAATGTTGCGACACCTACAGTAAGGGCAAACTTCGGTACTTGATTGACATCATTATCAAAGAAACGTGAGTTAGCGATGCGCGTCTCGGGGGTTAATGTTTTGATACGAGTACGAGAGCGTAATGATGAGCCGGGTTCATTAAAGGCAATATGACCATCATTACCGACACCACCCATAAATAGATTAATTTTGCCATAAGACTTAATTTTATCTTCGTAGCGTTGGCATTCAGCATCCACATCCGATGCGTTACCATTTAGCAAATTGATATTTTCTTTTTGAATATCAATATGGTTAAAGAAGTTTTCATGCATAAAAGTATGGTAACTTTGCGGATGATCTTCTGGGATACCCACATATTCGTCCATGTTGAACGTTACAACATGTTTAAAGCTCACTTTGCCTGCTTGATACAACGCGATAAGCGCTTTGTATGTCGCAAGCGGAGTTCCACCGGTCGGCAAACCTAAAACAAAAGGGCGCTCGGCTGTTGGGTTAAAAGCGTTGATTTTATCTGCAATATATTGTGCAGACCAAATCCCAACGTCGTGAGCAGTTTTTAGTGGGAGAAGCCTCATGATACTTTACCTCTAGTAACAGTCTGTTAATTCTATGAAATCTGAAAGATCGCCATACTCTTTATGGCTTAAGTTACATGACATTTGTTGCAAATCAGCGATTGTACTCAATCGCCAGCATGTAACTTTGCTATTTTGAGTTGCTATGCCCCTGACTTTTTATTAACTAACTATAGGAAATTTCAGGGAGTATCGATTCTCTATTAGCTATACAGCTAAATCCAGTAGATAAGTTATTTTTAATCATAAAATAAGTTTTCAATAATAGCCACTAATTTAGGTGGATAATGAAAATTATCATTGACATTTATCACAAATCGAACCTATTTATTTTGTATCGCGAAAAAATTCATCTAGACTATGAAATTGCTACACTCAGACACCTAAATTATTATTATGGTGTATGAACAATAAGATCCTGTGAATGGGGCAATAATAGGGCTTTAAAGGGGGAGTTCGTGAATATTCTTAGCTACTTACAGCGGATCGGCAGGGCATTGATGGTGCCTGTGGCTGTACTGCCAGCCGCCGCAATCCTTATGGGGATTGGATATTGGATTGACCCAGATGGGTGGGGCGCCAATAGTGCAATCGCAGCGTTACTTATTAAATCAGGCGCAGCTATTATTGATAATATGTCTGTGCTGTTTGCCATTGGTATTGCCTATGGTATGTCGAAAGATAAAGATGGTGCAGCGGCGCTGACAGGGTTTGTGGGGTTCTTAGTGGTGACAACGCTGTGTTCACCAGCTTCTTACTCCATGATTATGAATGTTCCGCTTGAAAACGTTCCTGCTGCCTTCAATAAGATTAATAACCAGTTTGTGGGTATTCTGGTCGGTGTGCTCTCGGCTGAGCTGTATAACCGTTATAGCGGGGTGGAATTACCTAAAGCGTTATCATTCTTTAGTGGACGTCGTCTGGTTCCAATCCTGACTTCTTTCTTAATGATTATCCTTGCTTTCATTCTAATGTACGTATGGCCAGTCGTTTATAATGCATTAGTCTCATTCGGTGAAAGTATCAAAGATTTAGGTTCAGTGGGCGCAGGTATCTATGCCTTCTTTAACCGTTTATTAATCCCAGTTGGTCTGCACCATGCCTTGAACTCTGTATTCTGGTTTGACGTTGCAGGTATTAACGATATTCCTAACTTCCTCGGTGGCGCGAAGTCAATTGAAGAAGGTTTAGCGACGCCAGGCATCACAGGACGTTATCAAGCTGGTTTCTTCCCTATTATGATGTTTGGTCTACCAGGCGCTGCTTTGGCTATCTACCATTGCGCTCGTCCTGAAAATAAAGCCAAAGTTGCAGGTATTATGCTTGCGGGTGCTTTTGCTGCCTTCTTTACAGGTATTACAGAGCCACTTGAATTCTCATTCATGTTTGTGGCGCCTGTACTGTATGTGATCCACGCCTTATTAACCGGTATTTCTATCTATATCTCTGCCACAATGGAGTGGATCTCAGGATTCGGCTTTAGTGCAGGTTTAGTGGATATGTTACTGCAATCACGTAACCCTCTTGCGCTGCAATGGTGGATGTTGATTGTTCAAGGTCTCGTTTTCTTCTGTATTTACTATGTTGTTTTCCGTTTTATGATCACCAAGTTCAAACTGTTAACGCCAGGTCGCGAAGTGAGTGCAGGTGATGAAACAATTGACGGTTATGATGAAAACTTGAGCTCAGCTGATAGCACAGATAGTGATATTCAGAAAGAAGCCCGTCAATATGTCGCAGCTGTCGGCGGAAGTGACAATATTACAGGTATCGACGCATGTATTACTCGTCTTCGCTTGAATGTGAAAGATTCCAGTATTGTTAATGATGCGATGGCTAAACGCCTTGGTGCCTCAGGGGTTATTCGTTTGAATAAACAAAGCGTGCAAGTCATTGTAGGTACACGTGCTGAACTGGTCGCATCGGCGATGAAAGAAGTGATTGCGAAAGGCCCAATTGCAGCTTCTGCTTCAGCAACAGAAACTGAAAAAGCCAAGATAGCCGAGCCTGTGAAAACAAAAGGTGAAACAATTCTTTCACTGGTAGCACCTGTCAGTGGTGAAGTGTACTCCCTTGATGATGTGCCAGATGAAGCTTTTTCTAGTCGTATCGTTGGCGATGGTATTGCCATTAAACCAACCAGTGATGAGGTGCTTGCACCAGCATCAGGAACCGTCGTGAAAATTTTCGAAACTAATCATGCGTTCTGTTTAGAAACAGAAAATGGTGTTGAGTTAATTGTTCACATGGGTATCGATACTGTCGCTCTAAAAGGTGAAGGTTGTGCGCGTTTAGTGGAAGAAGGCAGTGAAGTGAAAGCCGGTACACCGATTCTGAAGTTGGATATCGCTTTCCTAGAAGCTAACGCTAAATCGATGATCAGCCCTGTTATTATCAGCAATATCGATGATTTTGCTGGTGTTGAAATTTTAGCTAACGGAAATGTGACCGCGGGTGAAACCGTGATCTACAACGTGCTAAAATAGTGGTTTGCTAATCAGTTATTGACAGAGTCAAAGGGAGGCGTAAGTCTCCCTTTTTTATTTATATACTCAGGGCTATATAAGGGTTGCCATTATACTTCGTCGTTGTCTTACTGAAGGGGCGATACTCACCGCGCAAAGTCGCTATTATGCGTATGCGATTTCGGATTTAAAGAAAAGTTTTGATTACAGTATCGCAATAAACACAGAAGAATCGATAACAGAAGCATTGAGCTATTTTTCAATGCTCCATGCAAAACATCATCGCAAAGTGGCCTTATGGTCATTAATTCAAGATAAAATCACTAAGTTATGGATAATTAAAAACTAATTTATCTATAACAATAAAGTATAGCCGAAACCATACTGCAAATTGGCGGCTTGATTTGGCATAAGAATAATATCCCAACTATTCTTATGCTCTTCACGTGACAATGAGACTACTCATGACAGTCAGCATCGCAGTGACAAACCGGAAAGAAACATTTTTCACATATAAAATAGGTATCAACCATTAAATTTCCTTATGTTACCTTTCTAATTGATAACATACAACACAGCCTTGAATGCGCCAACATGGCTTCTTAAGTCCGTCTTCACTCCAAATTATTTCATTCTGTTACCTTACAATATATTTTATGTCTAATTCGGCTAGTGAATAATGCTCATTATGCGTATTTGTGACTACATAAGAGAAATTGATGAAAATAATTGCTGACTTAATCCTTAATTCCTATAATTTGAGCACTATATTTAGGATATGGACGTTTAGATTCAAGCGGTCCATCAATTGCATTCATCATTTGATGGGCCACGGGTTATTTTTAAGTGCCATTTTTTATTAATTTGGATTGATTTGTCAGGACAGTATTAGCGTATTTTAACCTTATGAGCCTTGGGTGACGGCTAAGGGCGGTAGCGTATCAAAACATCAGAAATGCTTTACTTTCCAAATTTGAGTGAATACATCACCTCGCCGCCGAATTGTTTCGGGAAAATGAATCATAATGCCAATTGCCTTTGCTTAAATAAAAGGCTCATCGAATGAAAATTTACCGCCCATTATGGAATGAAGGCGCATTGCTCTCTCCGCAACAATTTCAACAGCAAGCGCAATGGGAGGCTTTCACTAACCAAGGTGTTTCCGGTTTATTCTCTCCCTTTAACTGGGGAGTGAAAAGTTGAACTGGATGAGTCATTTTTGTCGTCCGGTCGTTTACAAGTTCATCAACTAAGGGCATGGTTGCCGGATGGGGCGTTAATAGATACCCAAGTCAGTGATATCACTCCAGAGCCCCGAGAGTTAAATTCCACCGCGTTATCTCAAACTGACAGCATTGTGCTGGTGCTGGCCTTGCCACTCCTTCAACAAGGGATCATCAATGTTCAGAAAAAAGGGGGCTTTTCTGAACGTTCCCTTCGTTATCAGGAAGAGTGGGTGAATGTGCCGGATGTGTTTGGTTAGGATGATGAATCCATGGCAGTTGCCCGTTTTAATATTGCTGTCCGTTTTCAGCATGAAAATAATGATGCGTGGCAAACGAGTCCTATTGCACGCCTAACTCGTGATGGTCAAGGTGGCTGGGCAATAGATAGAACATTTATTCCCCTCCATGACGCAATTTTCAGCAAGCCGAGAATTACAGGAACGGTTAGCGTTGCTGAATCGCCAAATACGCTCCCGTTGCCAACGACTGATGTCCATGCGCCGTGAGAGCAATGAACGTTTAGCTGATTTTGCCGTCGCCGATGTTTCCTTATTTTGGTTGTTAAACGCCTTAAACTCCCATGCTAATGTCCTCATGAGTTATGAACGCTACCCACAGCGCCACCCTGAAATCATTTGGGCTGAGTTGACGCGTCTGGCGGGGAGTTTATTAACCTTTTCGTTAGAGCATGATCTCGCGACCATTCCTGCCTATGTCCATGACGACCTCGAAAATACGTTTCCACCGTTGTTTGACTTGCTGAGCACCTTGTTAGAAACCAGCTTGCCGTCTCGTGTGATTGCACTTGAAATGACGCGCCCAGATCCACAAACTTGGCGAGCTTCATTGCATGACCTCCGACTCAGAGAGGAAGCGGACTTTTACCTGTCTGTCCGTTCAGATAAAACGGCGTGGGAAATTGCCGAAAAATTCCCAACGCTATGCAAAATTGGTGCGCCCGATACTGTTAACACACTTTACAGCAAAGCCTTAAATGGTATCCCACTCACCCCAGTTGATCGCGTGCCTGCGGCACTGCCTGTGCGCATGGAAAACCAATACTTTGCGCTGGATATGGAGGCGCCGGAGATGCGTGAAATGTTGGAAGAAGGCGTCTGTATGCTGTATGTGCCATCTTTATTTGGTTTCTTAGAGTTAGAACTGTTTGCGGTATTACGCTCATGAGCCAATACATTGATATCGATAAACTCATGGCAAAAACCTGGCTGATGGTGACCCAGCTAAAATACGGTCGGTATGACCACGATTCAGAGTCCCTTTACGATACGTGTTGTCAACAAATTGAGGTCGTAAAAAGTGCATTGGGACAAACAAAGTTGGCTCCCGAAGATGTTGAACACATTATTTACGCGCAATGTGCATTATTGGATAAAACGGCGATGGAACTATTGGCTCAAGGTGATGAAGAGGGGGAAGCATTCTACGCTTGGCGAGTTGCGCCCTTGCAAACGCGCTATTTTTCATCGCTGGATGCAGGGGAAGCGTTATGGGATCGTATCCGGTCAGTGTTGGGACAGTCTCAACCGGACGATACCGTATTAACCTGTTTTCACCGCGTCTTGATGCTCGGTTTTAGCGCCCATGAGGCAACAACTGAAACGCTAAGTTCCGAGCAGAAAGTATTGATGGATAAACTCTTTGCACAGATTTCACCGCCGGAGTCTACTTTGCCATTAGTTATCCAACATCAGCAAAAATCCAGCCTGAAATTAATACGCTCTTTCGGGTTTTGGAGCGCGTTGTTGCTTATTGGTATTGCCGTCATCACTTGGGGCGGTCAAACATGGCTCAATCAATTGCTTTCTGTGATGTAACCGCTTCGTCCATCGATTTCACTTCTTATCCATTTCTGAGGGAATAGAATATGCCTAATTCAGTCATCAATGCATTAACACAAACTGTGAAGAACGCAGTTTCTCATGCCCGTTATCACTTAACGGTTCAAGACTGTCCTGATTTCTTAGATGTACTCAGCTTTGAGTCTGAAGAGGCCCTCAGCCAACCTTGGCGATATGAAGTGACATTAACGTGTATAAATGCGCATATCACTCCCGAGCAGATGCTACTGAAGTCGGGAACATTTACCTATCAAACGCCATTATTGCCCGGTTTTCCTAATCAATCGATACGAACGGTGTATGGAGTTATCTGTGAATTCAAACACTTGAAAACGTCTGCGGATGAAACTTGGTACAGCTTGATATTAGTTCCGCGTGTTGCCTTACTTCAGTACACCAAACGCAGTGAAGTGTATTTAAATCAATCGGTGACAGAAGTGGTTGAAAAGGTACTGCGCCGTCATGGTTTGGAAGGGGCCGACTTTGAGTTTCAGCTTTCTCGTGAATATCCAGTTAGAGAACTGATTACGCAGTGGCGGGAAACGGATTTAGCCTTTATTCAACGGCTTCTCGCCGAAATTGGTATCTATTGGCGAATGGAAATGGACACTCAATTAGAGTTGGATAAAGTGATATTCCATGACGCACAAGAGCACTATCAGTTTGGGGTCTCACTTCCTTATCGCCATGAGTCTGGCATGAGTGACAGTGGTCAAGATAGTGTGTGGGGATTGCAAATTTCGCATCAGGTGGTCAGTAAGGGCGTCGCAACCCGTGATTATAACTACCGTCAGGCATTAACACCACAGGACAGTACCGAAGCGATTTCAGGGTTTGAAGGAGTCACTACAGGGGAAGTGTACCACTACGCGGAACCTTTCTTGAATGTCGGTGATATTGATACCCCAGAGAGTGGGGCCTTTTTTGCCCAGCTACGCCATGAACGCCTACTCAATAGCCAATCTTTGGTATCTGGGCAATCGACCTGCCCGATACTGGGTCCAGGGCAAGTCTTAGAAATGAGTGGAGGTTTTCCTCAGCTGGCGAAAGGCGGTGTGTTAATCACCCATGTTCACCATCGTGGCGCTCGGGATTCTAGCCTTCAGGTGCAATTTACCGGGCAACTCTACCGTGAAACCTTCTGTTTCAGACCCCCTTTACTCCCTCGACCTATCATTGCCGGTACGTTGCCCGCACGAGTGGAAAGCAGTGAAAAAGGCGATACCTATGCGTGGCTCGATGAATTCGGACGCTATCGTGTGAAGTTGGATTTTGATAGAGAGTCGTCTGAGGCCGGTTTCGCCTATTTATGGCTACGTTTAGCAAAGCCCTATGCCGGGGAGACTTACGGTTGGCATGCACCACTGCTGGATGGAACTGAAGTTTCGGTGCAATTTGACGGTGGTGACCTTGACCGACCATATATTGCTTATGCGCAGCATGACTCTGAACATCCCGATCACGTGACACGAGATAACCATACCCGAAATGTGTTGCGTACGCCTGCCAATAATAAGCTGCGCATGGAAGATAAGCGTCAGGAAGAGCACATCAAGTTAGCGACGGAGTATGGCAAAACTCAACTCAATCTAGGTCACTTGGTTAACGCACAACGAGAACAGCGTGGCGCAGGGTTTGAATTGCGGACGGATGAGCATGGGGCTATTCGAGCAGGAAAAGGTTTGTTTATCAGTGCTGATGAACAACTAAAAGCGCAAGGCGAGGTATTAGATATGGCTCCAGCCGTGCAGCAAATCCAGCAAGCTAACCAACAGATGCAAACGCTGTCTCAAACGGCGGAAAAAGCCGGTGCACTCGCAGCTGATATTCAATCGCAAATTGAGCTCTTAGACTTTCGCTTACAGCAGTTGCAATCTGCCGTGTTACTTGCCAGTGCGCCGCAAGGGATTGCATTAACGTCCGGTGAACACCTTCAATTAAATAGTTTAGGTAACACGATGGTTAACGCAGGGCAACATCTTGATATGGGCGCGATGCAAAACTTATCCGTCGCTGTTGAAAAAGCCTTAGGGTTATTTGCACACAAAGACGAAGTGAAAGTGATAGCGAATCAAGGTGCTGTCGAAATCAGTGCTCAACATAATACGATGGATTTATTTGCCCAGCAGCAAATCACTATCACCAGCAGCGAAGATGAAATTGTGATATCAACACCCCACACGCTGACCCTTAACGGCGGCGGCTCATACCTAAAACTGAGCGGACAAGGTGTTGAACATGGTTCATCAGGCGATTACATCATCAAAGCCGCAAATTATGTGGTGCCAGGCTCGGGGGCCGATATCGCATGCGAAACGTTGCAGTTCGATGTGACGGATATTGAAACACAGAAGTTAGTGTCTAATCGTGCATTGCATGATTAAAGATAGGAATATTAATGTGAACAAACATATCAGCAACTTATTGATAATAATGATTTCTATTTTCTTTGTTTCTACCGTGCAAGGAAAAAGCAGTACGTCTCCAGAGAGTACAGTTTTTGAGTTTTACTCTAAATATCTAGCAGGTAATAGTGGTAGCCTATTCAAACTACAAAAAGAATATATGACATCAGAGTTGGAAATGAAACTGACGGATTCGACTGATTGTAATTATGATTCAGATAGATCTAAAGATGAATTAAAAAAAATATGTAAAAAAGACAGAGAATGTAAGGTGAATAATGGAAATACTATTTGTAACTGGCAGGGAACGTGGATTGAAACTGATGTTAACTATTTTTTAAAGTCACAGGACGATTCTTTATCGTGGCAGAAGAATATTAATGTGTTCCCTATTTCAGAAAATAAAAATCTAGCTTATGTTTTCTCTATTTTAGGCGATGGTTCAGATGAGAATAGATACCTTCTTATTGAACTAAAGAAGGATAAAAATGAATGGAAAATAAATAAAGTAATAAATACATATGATCAGGGGGATAAGTAATTGCTATGTGGGATCAAAATAAATCAGTTGAGTACATCAAGAATAATGCAGAACCCTCAAGCCTTGGCCAATGCGCATCTTATGTAAAAAAAGCACTAATTCATGGAGGGGCATCAATAAAAAATTCAGGTATAAACTCAGCTAAAGACTACGGCCCTTGGTTAATTGAAAATGGGTTTACCCCTGTTCCCGGCGCTGAAGCACAAAAAGAAGGCATAAGTTATTCAGTTTTAGGTCAGCAAAAAGGTGATGTTGTTATTATTGAGCGGCTTAAAAACCCAAAAAATGCTAGAAGCATCCATGGACACATGGCTATGTTTGATGGAAAACATTGGGTTTCTGATTTTGTGCAACAAAGAGGCTTTTATCCAAACCAAGAGTATCGAGATGAGAGTACTCCATTTGTATTATATCGCTACGCTGGCAATCAACCCGCAGACGAAAAAAAAGAAGAAAAAACAGGTGCCAAGTTAATTAAAATTGTGTATCCCATTCCTAAAAATGAGCGTGGTCAAGAATTCTCAAATTTAGATGACATTATGGCGCATCTCAATGGTGAATCAACGGGGAGTTATTTACTGGGCCGTAATGGAATGTGGCATAGCGGTATCCATATTACCAATGCGACGACCCCTTGGTGTGCCTTAAGTGCTAAAAAATTTGAAGAACGCAGTGTGTTTGCGGGAGCCTATACAGGAGAACAATCGATACGTTGTATGGCTGACGGTGAAATTATTGCTTATCGAATCAATAAAGAGTATCAAACAATCCCATGGAAAAACTTTATACTTCAATTATCTGCTTCGTTTGTACTGGTTCGTCATACGCTTCAGTTAGGGGATAGTGAACGTAGCCGATTGCGATTTTATACGTTGTATATGCACTTAGCGCCTCATAGTGCGTATCAAAAAGAAGAAACAACGCCAGTTTGGAAGCTACAAAATACTCTTAATGCCTACCCAGCTGTCTGGCGAGAACAACCTAAAACACCGCGTTCAACTACGTTAGCGAAAGGCTCACTGGTAGAGTGGTCGCCAGAAAAAAGTGAAACCAAATTAACCATTACGAAAAAAAATCAATCACGAGAGTATGGACTCGTTACCGTTAAATCGAATGAAGGCAGTCGTCAGCAAGTCTGGATTTTAGTGGATAACAACAACATTGCTCGTCATGATGAAAATGATATTACGCCGTCTTGGTGGAAGGGTTTTCGTTTGGCACCCGCACAGGATGTGATGGAATTTGATAAAGTCGTCAGTTTGAACACACCGATAGCAATTAAAGCGGGGGACAGTATCGGTCATATGGGCTTTTATCAAGCACCCAAAGAGCAGGGGATTGAGTCACGCTATCAAGTGCATATTGAATGTATTAGTCATGATGACAATCTCCCGCAGTTTTTAAAAAATCCTGACGCCGTTGGTATTAATGACCCATACTATTTAAAATGCTTACCTGGATTAATGTTGTGGGAAAAAAAAGGTGAAAATGAATTTGTTAAAACAGAACGGATAACAAAATGGGAAAGTCTGCATAAATTAAGTGAATTAAAAATAGAAACAGACAAACAACAGCAAAAATACTATTTTTTACCTGAGCATCTAGGGTATTTTCCCAAACAGATTGATATCAGTGACACAGATAAAGATAAAATCGGCTCACTGATAAAGCGTGTTGAAGAAATTCAAGCCGATGAAACAAAACGAGCGGAATACCAAAATATTACCCAACATGCGCTTTTTCTGTCGCGTTATGATTTAGAGAAAATAGGCTTTAGGGCCTTAACCAGTGAAACAACAACGTTTGATTATTTAAACGGGTACATTCAACCCAAAGCCACTTATATCAGTGCGATATTTGATACTATTTTGGCTGAAGCTAAAGTATCACCACGCCCTGAAAAAGGGATTATTGCCCATAATTATCAACGTTTAATTAATAAAATCAAAGGCAGTGCAACGGAGCACTACAATCCAGAAGAATACCGTCGCGCTTTCCATAACCCGATGTTTTCCCATATCGTCAATAAAACCATAGTCAAACACCCTAGTGATTGGTATTACAAAAAAAGCGATAGTGTATGGCAAAAATTTTTAAATATACTCAGTGAAGAAGCTCCATTATGGCGCTCTTACAGCGAAGAGTTTCTTGATGGTATGGTTTGGATGCAGGATGTAACTAGTGAAAAATTAGGTCCTGAAGTGTGGCATATGCATCCGCTGGTGTTTTTAGCACCTTTCCTAATGCAAAATTATCCTGTAACTCCAATTGAAAATACATTGACACCTTTAGAGTTTTTACATTTCTATAATGGCGATATTATTGATGACAATGATTACTTAGCTGCGGCTGAAATTTTGGAGTGTGAAGTCGCTGCAATCAAAGCGGTAGCAATGACAGAAACTGGAAGTTATGGCAGCTACTTTAAATTTCAAAATGACGATGATTACGTTCCTACAATCTTATTTGAAAGGCACCACTTTAGAAAATATACAGCAGGTAGATTTGATCAGTACGCAGATATCTCTAATGGCAAAGCTGGTGGCTATGGTGGTATATCAACACAATATTCTAAATTATTAAAAGCATATAATTTGGATAAAACTGCCGCTTTGAAATCAGCATCATGGGGAAAATTCCAAATATTGGGTTCAAATTATTCATCAGCGGGTTATTCAACACCGGAAGATTTTGTTTTTGCTATGTCTGAATCAGAAAAAAACCAATTAAATGCATTTGTTAATTTCATAAAATCAAATAATAAATTACTTAAATCAATAAGAGAGAAGGATTGGTTGACTTTTGCAAAAACATATAATGGCCCTTTGCAAAAAGGATATGATAAAAAAATGGAGAAAAATTATGAGATTTTTAAATGAACTTAAAGAAATAATTTTCATTACACTTATATCTTCAAACACTTTTGCAAGTAATCAGATGTTTTTTCATTGCACCACGAAGGATGGTGTAATTAGTGTGTATTCAATTGATGATGAACTAATGCTGACAATGAAAAAAAATGATTCCATTGTCATTAACTACTCTTCAAGCTTATCAAAAAATAGCAATTTTAAGTACAGTTATTACTCTAGATTTAACACTGAATACTATAGGGTTACTTATTCAAGTGGTGATGCTAATTATTCATTATATAAAAATATTGAAGGTGAAAATAATGACGGCGGCCTGCAAGTCACACATTTAACGAATAATAAAGAATATCAATATGAATGTATTAAAACACAGACTGATAAACTTGATGATTTACTCAACATCCTTGAGTGTGATAAAGGAAGTGCTCTAGGTTGCATAGATTAATTCATTAATATTACAGAGTAATAAAGAAAAAGTCGAATAATCATGATGAGCAATGCTATATACCATCACCAAAATTTACGCTAATAAAAAAGATTATATGATGATTGTTGATGAAAGTTAAATTATAACCAAGGAGTAATTGAAATTGTCTAATTAAGTGTGGAGGTGGAATACTTTTGATTTATTGTTAAAAAATTTTCTGATTATTTTTATATTAAATTTCCATTACAAGCTTTCGCTAATAATCATAATGTTGAAACAAAGCAACTTCAATCAAAGAATGCAACATTTTCATCCTATTGCCGACAGTTAGACGAAGGAAAGGAATATGACGGTACTTTAGAATATACCTATTATTTTCCTAGCCAAACCCTATCACAAGCTTATAACACATTAATAAACCTCGATGATTATCGACATGCTAGACTTAAAAATAAATTGCCCACTAAAAATCTAAGCTATCTAAATCGAGAGTAAAACGAAAGGCGATGAAACCTTCGATTATCAATGGATGACTGATAAGAGAGTTAAAATAGTTGCGGAAAAAGAGATGGAGTCATCAACCTATTTATTTGAAGAAATGAAGATACAAACGCACTTATTACTTATTGAAGAAACGGGCTATTAACCAGCTGAAATCTTAAAGGACTAAAACCATGCAACAAATTATTCGTAAAGGCGATAAAACCACCCACGGTGGCACCGTGCTGACAGGCTCTGATACCATGAAATTCGGGGGGATTGGGGTGGATCGCAAAGGTGATCAGGTTTCTTGCCCGAAAAAAGGGCACGGTCCGACCACCATCATTGAAGGTAATCCTAACTACCTCGATAACGGTATCCCTGTCGCTTTTCAGGGGCATAAATGCGGTTGTGGCTGTACCTTAATCAGCTCCTTTTCGCCCGCCAAGGTAGGCTGACATGCCTGTTTGGCTCAATACCATTCCGCCTGTTGCCGCAAAAGTGCCACGTCCCAATACGCGTCGCTGGTTAGTGGTGTTATTGATTATCTTGTTTATGGGGTTTGCGCTGACTTTATGGTTTTGGACAAAAGACAGAACGGGGTTTATTTTTTGATGGAGCTGGGCGAGTAAGGGTTTTCACTGAATGAAAAAGCAAATATTTATTATTTAGCTCAATATGAAATTATTGATTTAACTAACAAGCATATTGCAATAAAATTAAATATAGGAGAAAAACATGACATGGATTCAACAAAATCACGAAAGGCTACTGAGGTTCAAGTTGTATTTATTTGCATTTTTAATTGGGCTATCTGTTTTGTTTGCATCAAAGTCAAGTGCAAATGATGCATTAGATAATAAAGAGGTCGCTTTAGTTACTCATAATTGGCAAAACAGGCCCATTTCATGGTTTAGTTTAAATAACATTATGGGGGGGAATGCACCCGCTTATAAATACAATCCCTATGCCTATGGTTCAGGTGCAATGACATGCTGCGGAATAATAAAAGGAAAAATAGCTGTAATAAAGTGGCGATTAGGTGTCAAAGGTTCACAATATGACGCAGGAATGCGTTCTGAAAATTATCAAATTAAGGTACCATTACCTGAGCGTAAAGAAGGGGACGATACATTACATGTTCATTTTTTACCAGAAAATACAATTAAACTAGAATGGAATAATAAAAACTCATCTTCATATAACCCTTTTAGCTCAAGTAAAGAAATTGAGGGTACACATAATGAATAATGATAAACGAGCTAGTACTGATTCGATCATTGCAGCAACAAACAAAGCAAAGCAAGCACAAGAATGTAAATTGGGGAATTGTTCACGGACTTTACATATAGGCTTATTTTTTGATGGTGTTGGCCGGAACTTAGAAAAAGATAAATAAGATGAAAAATTGAGCAATATAGCAAAACTATATGCAATATATAAAAATAATGATTTCAATACAGAAACCGATACCTATAGTAGAATTTATATTTCCGGTCTAGGGACTCCTTATCAAGCTCTAGCGGGTAAAAAAGCCAGTCAAGTCGCATCGGAAATCTATAGTGATTTTAAAGATGAGGCATTGGATGAAATTATCAGTGCTGAGATTGATGCGTTTAAAGATATTGGCATTGATTCTTTATTTGGGGAAGGTGGTGTTAAAGATATTGAAGAATTATTGTCTCCCAAAGGTCAAATGAAATTGATGGGAGAGACTCTTATCGATTATACAGCCAAAATAAGCAAAAAAGGCATTGAGGAACACCTTTTTTAAGAGATAACGAGTTTATTGCTTATAATTTTGTGACTGGTGTTGAAACGCGGATTAATGATTTAAAAGAGGTCATAAAAAGGGCTTACCAAGAAGCGAAAAATACTGGTGACATTCCACTTCATCGCATATCAGTTTCTGTGTTTGGCTTTGATATGGGCGCGACATTAGCGCGATACTTTATTGGCGTTTTAATTAACCAAATTTGCCAAAAAGATTATGATACGGGTCTCTATTTTTACGGGGGCGTTCACGGTGGTGCTTGGGTTGACATTCCTTTTGTGGGACTATTCGATTGCTCTCGTGACACGCCTGAAAGTGAGGATAACGGATTAGATTATGGATTAAATATACTAACACTTCCGGCAAAAAGTAATAAGGTAACGGAAGTTGCTATTGACTCATTAATTACTATGGTTTCAGGGCGTAAATATATTGACCATATGACTCCACTTCCCACTCAGGTTAAAAAATCTTTACATTTGGTAGCTGCCCATGAAAAACGCAAATGGCGTTGTCTCTATTTAACGGGCAGAAGTGGGGAGCATCATCAAGAAGAACTATTACCTGGTTGTAGCGAGGATATTGGCGGGGGATTAAGAAATAATGAACAAAAGCCCAATGAAGAACTCGCTAAAGTCGCCTTAAATAAAATGCATTTAGCCGCATTTCCTGAACTCGATGCATTGCGCGAGATGGATTTTGATACGTGGCTTTATTTCCAAGATGAACAAAAGGTGGAAGGAAAAAAGGCAACAGAGTGGGTAGATTATTATCAATCAGGCATTCCATTAAAAAAATTGACATTTACGGCCTTGAATGCTCACCTCGACAGTTATTTTGCGTGGTTAGGTCAGAAGCATTATGAATATAAAAATGAGCTACGAAAATTAGAGGAGCAAGAGAAAGCCGAATTATTATCCGCAGGTTCACATCAAGGTGGTTTTAATATTTCAGCTAAGTCTAGACAAGCTGCGTTCGGTGCTTCTGAAAAAATGGCGTTATTGAAGAAAGATTGGGGGTGGTTATCTGAAGTAGCAAAAATGGCATGGCAAGTCAAAACACGAAAGCTTAGCCCTGTTCCACCTGAAATTTTTGATAAAATATACTGGCCCGCTAAACGTCGGGCACAATACTATATCGACTGTGGCACGGCGGGATATGATAATATGCCATTTCCGATATCATATGTTCCTGTTTCAAATGAGCTCTATAGTTGGTTTGTCCACGATATACAGCGCGCAGAGGGAATAAATTATCACTATTTTTATATTCGTTTAATGGAACCACTCTCTGGGGATTTTCCGCCAGATGAACCTGAAGTAAATACGCCTCCAGAGCCACCACTGTATGTTGGTAATGATTTTATATTCACTGGGTGGCCTAAATTTTAAAATTTCACACTCAATCAATATTATAAGGAAGTTATGACTGAAGGAAAAATAGGTACCGCATTTTTATATACTAAAAGAAAGTCACTTTCATTTTTTTGTTATTATATTTTAACTGCAATTTTATTGACATTATCAATTAAGGTGGTTAATTCTTTATTTGTAAGCGCTAATTATCGATACACTCATGAGGCCCTATCAAAAAGTATTGACTTGGATTTGGGGTTTTCTATTTCATTTGCCTATGGTTTGGTTATTCTGATCATTTATGGTCTCTCTTATTGTACTTTTTCATTACTGGAAATCCAGCGATTGCGCAGTATTGGCTATCGGTATCCTATCGCTATCTGTTTCATTATGTTCTTACTGAATAGAGTATCTAATTACTTTTATACACTAGTTGGATTAAATTGGATTTCGATTGTTATCGGTGTTATTTCATTCATTTATTTTATTGTATTGATTTTTCTTTCAGAAAAGGAAATGTATATAAACCAGAAAACCAATGTAACGAAGCCATAGTGTGAGTCTGAATCTAAAACCATTGAGGATTTTGGACTCACATAAAAACATTTAGAAGTATTCAAATTATTGTGAATTCTCAATTTTTGTAAATATCACAGTCAAATTTATTTCCTTTTAATGAATTAAGCGTATTCGCTACATTTGCCTGAATAAAATATTGTCCTGATATTCCGAGGTTACGCTTTACGCCAATTCCTTCTTGATAAATATATCCCAACCGTGAATAAGCTTGTGAAGTGACTTGCTTGGCATACGCAACAGGCGGCATATCGTTCAGTGAACTATGTGGGCGAACATGGTTGTAGTGTTCACGCCATAGCTCGATTTCGTATCTGGCTTCGTCTAAGGTTCTGAACCCATGCGGGTTCAGACATTTATTTCTGAATTTACCATTCAGGCTTTCCACAAAGGCGTTTTGCGTGGGGTTTTCTGGCTGGATAAAGCCCAATGTTATACCGGTTTCCTTGCTCCAAAAAAACATCGCTTTGCTGGTAAATTCGGTCCCATTATCGCAGGTAACCTTGTTGGGTTTGCCTCGTTCTTCCATCAATTGGTCCAAGGATCTGGCGACCTGCCTGCCACTGATGGCCACAGAGACTAATTGACCGACCATTTCCCGCGAATAATCATCCACGACATTCAGTACCCGAAAGCACCGACCATTGCTGAGTTGGTCTGAAACAAAGGCTATAGACCAACGTTAATTGGGAGCCGTTGGTACTTCCATGGGCTGCTTTGACTGGGTTAGCTTCTTGCGCTTCTTCGTCCTGACCTGCAAGCCTTCCTCGATGTAGAGGCGATATGTACGTTTACGGTTCTGGACTCGGCCTTCACCTCTGAGCAAACCATGCAGCATCAGATACCCATAGCGGGGATCTGGTATCCGCCATAATGTGCCATCGACAGCCATCAAGGTTAATCCGTTCCAGTGTGATAATGGCAGTTTATCAAGCCAGAGCTGGCTTGTTTTTTCAAATACTTTGCGAACGGCATCTTCCCCTAACCGTTGCCGAGCCTGAACAACGGCACTTGGTGCAACGTAAGGTCGGTTGCTCGGTAAAACAATATCGAGATGAAAAACGAGTTGAGCCATGGAAAGAGAACGAAAAAGAGACATTCGTCAATGAGTTCTGCGGAAAGGAGGTCAGAAAGGGCTGTAAATTCTTTTGGCGAGAAAGCCAGAACAGTCTCGAAAGCTTGGCTAAGTAACATAAAAAATCTGTAATCTTCGGATGATTACGTATTTTTGCAGAACTGTAGGATCATTCAATCCATTATTTAGTTCTTAACTGATCAACATTAAGGCGTAAGCCTCCCTTTTTTATTCCCTTAAATTTGGCGAAATTTCAAAACACATTGTCCGTTATGCGTAAGTTAATCACGGCTCTTCACAATAAGATAACAACGTTATCTTGAATGGAGATGTATTGGTGACTCTACTACTTTGTCTTTTTGGTTTTATTTCTGGGATCACGACAGCACTTTTTGGTTTCGGTGGGGGCTTTATTACGGTTCCTCTACTCTATGCGCTCATTACCTTGGTGTGGGGGCCAGAGAGCGAAGCAAGTGCAGTTGCGATGCAAATTGCCGTCGCAACTTCAACCTGCGTGATGATTTTCTCTGCCTCACTATCAAGTAGGGCGCATTATCGGAAAGGTCATTTAAATTGGAGCATTATTCGCCCGTTTATTATTCCTATCTCTTTAGGCGGTATTTTGGGGGCTTTTATTGCGCTCTCTGTTGATAGTGAATGGATCCGTTGGCTCTTTATTGGCTATCTTGTTATTACGATTTTAGATTGCCTGATAAGACCCGGGTTTATGAAAACACACACTGAGGGCATAACGCCTTCAGGCGGCGGTGTTTTTGCTGATATACCTATTGGTTTAGTCATAGGGGCGGTTGCTGCATTTCTCGGTGTGGGGGGGAGTGTGATGACGGTGCCACTAATGCGACGTCGTGGGGCGACGATGATCCAAGCTGCTGCGTTTGCGAACCCACTAACATTACCGATGGCGATAACAGGAACGTTGACCTACTTTTATTTTGCGTTAACGGAACATGTTCAATTAGGTGCTGGCTTTATTGGGATGGTTTATATCAAGGGGGCATTAATTCTGATTGTGACATCATGGCTAGGAATTCGTTTTGCCAGTTTATTGATGCCATACTTGAGCGATAAGCGCCATGCTCAAAGTTATCCACTGCTCCTTCTTATTGTGTTAAGTGTTATGCTATTAACCTAATGTATTGCTTTAATATCATTGTTTCAGGTGCGAAATACAGGGCAATATGTGTTTAATCAATACATAGTTGATCAAACGGTTGTTTCTTGACAGATTATGGTAGAATATATTTTGCTATTACGCGCTTTTGGCATTGAGGAATGATGACAATGAATGAGGCAGAGACTCGCCCAACAAATTTTATCCGTCAGATCATTGATGAAGATCTGGCGAGCGGGAAACACACTTCGGTGCATACACGTTTCCCACCTGAACCGAATGGCTATTTACACATTGGTCATGCAAAATCAATTTGCCTGAATTTTGGTATAGCGCAGGATTATCAGGGTCAGTGTAACTTACGTTTTGACGACACCAACCCAGTCAAAGAAGATGTTGAATATGTCAACTCGATTCAAGAAGACGTTCAGTGGCTAGGTTTCCAATGGAGCGGTAAGGTTCACTACTCTTCTGATTATTTCGATATTCTATATCAATATGCTATTGAGCTTATCAACAAAGGCTTAGCGTATGTGGATGAACTGAGCCCAGAGCAAATTCGTGAATATCGTGGCACTCTAAAAGAGCCGGGTAAAAATAGCCCTTATCGTGACCGTAGTATTGAAGAGAACTTAGCGCTATTTGAAAAAATGCGTGCGGGTGGCTTTGAAGAAGGTAAAGCTTGCTTACGTGCAAAAATCGATATGGCATCACCTTTTATCGTTATGCGTGATCCCGTTTTGTATCGTATTAAATTTGCAGAGCACCACCAGTCAGGTAATAAATGGTGTATTTACCCAATGTATGACTTCACGCATTGTATTTCCGATGCATTAGAAGGCATTACACATTCACTGTGTACATTGGAATTCCAAGACAACCGCCGTTTATATGATTGGGTGCTTGATAACATCACGATTGACTGTCATCCACGTCAATATGAGTTTTCACGCTTAAACCTTGAATATACGGTCATGTCTAAGCGTAAGTTGAACCAATTAGTGACAGATAAATTAGTTGATGGTTGGGATGACCCGCGTATGCCGACAATTTCGGGTTTGCGTCGCCGTGGTTACACCGCTGCATCTATTCGCGAATTCTGTCAGCGTATTGGCGTGACTAAGCAAGACAATAACGTGGAAATGGCGTCGCTGGAATCATGTATTCGTGATGATCTTAACGAAAACGCGCCGCGTGCGATGGCGGTGATCGATCCTGTACGCCTAGTCATTGAAAATATGCCAGAAGGCGAAGAGATCTTGACCGCACCTAACCATCCAAATAAACCTGAGATGGGAACTCGTGAAGTGCCGTTTAGCAACGAGTTATATATTGATCGCGCAGATTTTCGCGAAGAGGCTAACCGTCAATACAAACGTTTAGTGTTAGGTAAAGAAGTTCGCCTACGTAATGCTTATATTATTAAAGCAGAGCGCGTGGAAAAAGATGCAGAAGGGAACATCACAACGATTTACTGCACCTATGATCCACAAACCCTAAATAAAGACCCTGCCGATGGTCGTAAGGTGAAAGGCGTTATTCATTGGGTTAGCGCAGCGCACGCACTACCTGCTGAAATTCGTTTATATGACCGTTTATTCACCGTACCAAACCCAGCGGCGGAAGAAGATTTCTTATCGGTCATTAACCCAGAATCATTGGTTATTCGACACGGGTTTGTTGAGCCGAGCTTGCGTGAAGCTGCAACAGATAAGCCATATCAGTTTGAACGAGAAGGCTATTTCTGTGCAGATAACCGTTTAAGCAGCGCAGATAAACTGGTGTTTAACCGTACGGTAGGCTTGCGCGATACTTGGGCGAAGATAGAGAAACAATAATTGCCCCCTTGTGTGTGTCGAGTCTATAGGGTTTTCCTATGGCTCGATGCGAGAACACGTTAGGTATAATAAAAAAGCTTCAGGGCTATATTCAGCCACTGAAGCTTTTTTTATGGGAGAATAGCCGATATCACCAAGACTAAGGCTTTTGGGTATCCACTTTTTCTTTTAGTAATTGATGTAAATATTGATTCGCGGAAGTGACTTTCCCTTCGCTGTCTTTGACCTGATACTCTTCACCTGTGATAGAGGATTTGGACGCGACGTTATCAATAAATTGTTCAGTGGTGCTCAAGCGTTTGTGTGTTTTGCTTAACTTTAAGCGTAGATGAGACTCCGCATCGGTTGCACTGTGCTCAGAGCCATTACGGGTAAAGGTTAAATTCTGCTGTTTACCTAGTTCAGTTAACAGTGCTTCTGTGCGCGTGCGTTCTTCAGGGCTTAGTGCCAGTGCTTGTGTGGCCACAAACAGACCTAATAATAAAACGAAAACAGTAGAAAAACGGCGGACTAGATAAGTCATGTTTGATTGCAAAATTTGCTCTCCTTAATTTGATATAAGGAAGATTATAGCGAGTCACTTTACAGCAGCTAGAGGAAATAATCTGAGAATAAGAGGTTATGGCATAAATCGGTAGCCAATCCCCGTTTCCGTTAATAAATGAATAGGGCGAGCGGGATCATTTTCCAGTTTTTGGCGTAAATGCCCCATATAAATACGTAAGTAATGATTATGTTCAACATAATTAGGCCCCCAAACTTGTAACAATAGGTGGCGTTGCGTTAGAACTTTGCCACTGTTTGCTACGAGTTCACTGAGCAAGCGAAACTCAATAGGGGTGAGATGTAACTCTTCATTTTGTTTGGTGACGAGACGATTGATAAAATCAATTGTGACATCACCAAATTGGAATATTGCGTTTTCTTGAGTGACTTTACCGAAGCGACGTAAAGCGACTCTGACCCTTGCAAGTAATTCGCTAACACCAAAAGGTTTAGTCAGGTAATCATCTGCTCCGGCATCTAATGCCGCGACTTTCTGTGACTCCTCTTCGCGAGCGGAGAGAACGATGATCGGGATACTACTCCATTGGCGCAGATCACGGATCAGATCTAAGCCATCACCATCCGGTAAGCCAAGATCCAGTATTAACAGATCAGGTTGGCGAGTTCCCGCTTCAATTAACCCCCGATGACGGTTTTCCGCCTCAAAAACTTTCCAGCCTTCCCCCTCCAAAGCTAATCGGACAAAGCGACGGATCTCTTTTTCATCTTCAATGATCAGTATTTGATGGGGATTCACAATAATTATCTAGCTCTTCAATATCTGGAAGTTGTTTAAAAGGTAGAACAAAGTGGAAGCTAGCTCCACCTTTTTTATTATTTTCGGCCCAAATGTTGCCATCATGCAATTGAATAATGGCTCGACAAATTGCTAACCCAAGGCCTACACCGGGAATAGCCGACTCTTTTTGGGCGCGAGAAAATTTATCGAAAATGATTTTTTCCTGCCCATCAGGGATAGCGTTGCTCGCATCCCAAACTTCAATATGTACTTGATTATCCTCTATTTGAGCACAAATTCCCATCGGGGTATCTTTATCACTGTATTTAGTCGCATTCTCCAGTAAGTTAATTAATACGCGCTCGATTAAATTGCCATCGCAATAGAGCAATAAGTTGGCAGGAATATCAATAGATAGAGGGTGGCTATGCAAGGTGTAATCAAGGGTTCTAACCGCACTGCCTGTGATCTCTTGCAGTGATTGCCACTCAAAATTAGGTTGAATACTGCCGGATTGCAGCCGTGCCATATCTAATAAATTGTTAACTAAACGTGAGGTGCTCAGTATCTGCTGGCGCATTTGATTCACTTGCTCAGTATAAGGAGAATTTTCAGCGCTCAGATTCAAGGTCAAAATTTCCGCCTGGCCAAACAACACCGTCAAGGGGGTTTTAAGATCATGAGATAATGCGGCTAATAACGAATTTCGTAACTGCTCACGCTCAATATCTAATTTTGCACTTTCCGCTTGCTTTGACAATTGCAAACGCGCTAAAGCGCTAGCAATCAGCCCTGTAAAAGTTTGCAACATGCGCTGCTGTTCAGGGATCAGCAACTGACGGAGATTGTTGGGTTCAATGGCGAGTACAGCCAGTGTTTGATCGGCGGTTGTAATGGGTTGTAATTGATAAGGTACACTTGGGAGGGTATCTGTCCCCGCACCAGCAGGTTGCCGCTTCTCGAAACTCCATTTAGCAATAGCCTGATCAATTTGCATAGGGCTATGACCTTCACATAACAAAGGGGAGAGCTGATTGTTTTCATCTGGTAACAATAAACAGGTTTTTGCTTGAAAGGCGTTATTGATAAAGTGATAGCCAGTTTTACCAATATCTTGCTCTGTGAGTGCTCGGCTTAATTCTTTTGTCATTTCATATAGATGACGAGTTCGTTGCTCACGGTAGCGCGCGATCCTCGCTTGATATCGCATACCCGCAGTTAGATTCCCGACCACGACACCAACAATTAGCATGACGGTAAAGGTGACCAAGTACTGCATATCCATAATGGCGAGTGAAAAATGGGGTTGTACAAAAAAGAGGTCAAAGCTAATTACATTGATTAGCGCAGCAAAGATGGATGGGCGACGCCCATAAAAAAGCGCGACTAATACAACACCCAGTAAATACAGCGTAACAAGGTTGGCTTTATCGAGGGCCAGCAAAAAAGTACGTGAAAACAGGGTAATCACCGTACAGATAGCGATAGCCACTAAAAACCCATTAACATCACTCCGCCATTTTTCAGAAAAAGGCTTACGTTCAGGCTCCTTGACCCAATCATTTCTCTCCTCGAGTGCAACAATAACTAAATCAAGATCTGGGCCTAATGCGCCTAAACGTTCAGCAAAGTTTGTATGAGTACCAAAGTCTAGCCAGCGGCGACGCTTCGTGCGCCGACCTACCAATATTTTGCCTAGATTGTGTTCGCGCGCATAGCGTAAAACCGCTTTTTCTTCGTAAGGATCGGATAACGTTGCTGTCTCGGCTCCCAAGTCCTGAGCCAAGCGGAGCGCTTTAAGGATAGCCCTACGGTGCCCTTCAGGAAGGCGATGTAACTTTGGTGTTTCGACATAAATGGCGTGCCAAACAGAGCCTAGTTTTGCCGCTAACCTTGCCGCCGCTCGCACCAGTTTTTCGTTGCCATTATGGTGACCAATACATAACAGTAAACCATCTCGAGTATGCCAAACAGGAACGTGCCCTTTACCATCGCGAAACTCTCGCATTTGGTCATCGACTCGGTCGGCAGTACGGCGTAAAGCCAACTCTCTAAGGGCTATCAAATTACCTTTACGGAAAAAATGTTCGATCGCACGCTCGGCTTGTGCGGGGATATAGACTTTACCTTCTTTTAGGCGCTGGCGGAGATCGTCTGGGGGAAGGTCGACTAAAACGATTTCATCGGCGGCATCGAATATGTGATCGGGAACCGTTTCACGTACGTGGATCCCTGTAATGCTACCCACAATATCATTCAAACTTTCAATATGTTGCACATTGATAGTCGTTAAAACATCAATACCCGCATCAAGAAGCTCTTCAACGTCTTGCCACCGTTTCGGATGGCGGCTACCTGCTGGGTTACTAAATGCCAACTCATCCATCAAAATGATAGCAGGGTGCCTTGCAATAGCAGCATCAATATCAAAAGCACTCATACGACGGCCTCGATGATTTAAGCGGCGCGGCGGTAACTGAGATAAACCATCAAGGAGCGCGGCGGTTTCTTCCCTTTCATGGGTTTCGACGACCCCCACTAAGACATCTAGGCCTTGCGCCCGCAGGCGCTGTGCCTCTTGTAGCATCGCATAAGTTTTTCCGACGCCTGCACAGGCGCCGAAAAATATTTTGAGTTTGCCACGACCACTTTCATTGGCTTTTGCCAGCAATTCATCTGGATTTGGACGTACAGGATCTTGATTGTCCATAACTAACCTCAGTAAGTAGGGAGATTGGCCTGCTGCTTAAACTCATCCAATGCCACGTTCAGTTGCAACACGTTCACAACGGGTTCCCCCATAAAGGCAAGGAGTGGCTTTTCTGTTTGTGCCGCTATCAATGATTCTACTGCTTTTAGTGGGATCTGTCTGTTCTTTGCGATACGCGGTGCTTGATAGAGTGCTGCCGCAACAGAAATTTGTGGATCTAAACCACTGGCAGAGGCGGTAAGTAGATCGACAGGGATAGCTTGTCCCGCATCTGGGTTTTGCATCCTCAACTGTTGACTACGCTGTGCGAAATCTTCGTTTAAAAGTGGGTTACTTATTGCAAGATTACTCCCACTTGAGGCTAACGCATTGTAAGGATAATCAGCCGTCGCTGAAGGTCGGCCGAAAAAATAGCGGTCAGATTGGTAATTTTGACCAATCAAAGTAGATCCAATAACACGCTCTTCTTGCTGGATGAGCGAACCTTGGGCTTGCCAAGGAAATAGAACATTCGCGAGTCCAGTAACCAATAGAGGATAAGCGACACCCGTTATAATCGCCAATAAAATTAATACCACAATGGATGAACGGATCGTGTTCATAATTGATTCCTTATAAACCAAAGAGGCTAATGACCATGTCAATAAGTTTGATGCCAACAAAAGGAACGATCAGACCGCCAAGGCCGTAAATACCAAGGTTGCGTTGTAATAACGATTGTGAGCTCATAGGGCGATAATTGACCCCTTTTAATGCCAATGGGATCAGAAACACAATGATCAAGGCATTAAAGATCACCGCCGATAATAATGCGGAAGCTGGTGAATGGAGCTGCATGACGTTGAGGGCATTAAGTTGTGGCCAAGTTACCGCAAAGGCGGCTGGAATAATGGCAAAATATTTGGCAATGTCGTTTGCAATACTAAATGTGGTGAGCGATCCCCGAGTCATCAACATCTGTTTGCCTATGTGCACCACTTCAATCAGTTTGGTTGGGTTTGAATCTAAATCCACCATGTTACCCGCTTCTTTCGCGGCCTGTGTACCAGAGTTCATGGCAACGGCGACATCGGCTTGGGCAAGGGCAGGGGCATCATTGGTGCCGTCGCCTGTCATGGCAACCAAACGGCCTTCCGATTGATATTGTCGAATTAATGCTAATTTGGCTTCTGGCGTCGCTTCTGCTAAGAAATCATCAACACCCGCTTCTGCAGCGATAGCGGCTGCCGTTAGGTGGTTATCCCCAGTGATCATTACCGTTTTGATCCCCATGCTACGCATTTGAGCAAAACGCTCTTTGATGCCACCTTTTACAATATCTTTTAAGGCGACGACACCAAGAACAGTTTGGTTATCTACGACGACCAATGGAGTTCCCCCTTGATGAGCAACTTGTTCGACTAACTTGTCTGCTTCGAGTGGGAATTTACCATGATTAGCTTCAACATAACGGCGAATGGCATCGGCTGAACCTTTGCGGATCATCCTGTCACCAACATTGACGCCGCTCATACGGGTCATTGCCGAAAAAGGAACAAAAGTGGCATTTAAGGCGTGAATATCTCTTTCACGTAAATTAAATTTTTGTTTCGCGAGTACTACAATGCTGCGACCTTCAGGTGTTTCATCGGCTAACGATGAGAGTTGAGCTGCGTCAGCTAATTGTTGTTCAGTGACACCTGATAACGGTAAAAAGGCAGAGGCTTGGCGATTACCTAATGTGATTGTGCCTGTTTTATCCAGTAATAGCACATCAACATCCCCAGCAGCTTCAACCGCACGCCCGCTGGTGGCGATGACATTCGCACCTAACATGCGGCTCATCCCTGCAACACCAATAGAGGAGAGTAATCCACCAATGGTGGTTGGGATCAAACAAATTAATAGCGCAATCAGCACTAAAATAGAAACTGCATTGCCAGCACCTGCATATTCTGCTGCAAAGAGAGTAAAGGGATACAGGGTTGCGCAGGCGAGCAAGAAAATAATGGTAAGCGCGGTCAATAGAATAGTCAGTGCGATTTCATTAGGTGTTTTGCGACGTTGCGCTCCCTCAACCATGGAGATCATTCGGTCAAGAAAAGTTTCACCGGGATTAACGGTACACTCAACGATCAGCCAGTCTGACAATACACGGGTGCCCCCCGTCACTGAGGAGAAATCCCCACCAGATTCACGGATCACGGGTGCTGATTCCCCCGTAATTGCACTTTCATCGACGGAGGCACCGCCTTCAAGCACTTCACCGTCACAAGGAATGGTTTCACCCGCACGGATCAAAACGATATCACCTTTGCGTAGCTGGTCTGAATTGACGGTTTCTTGCGGGGCATCCAAGCTAGGGTTAGCAAGACGTACCGCACTGCTGAGTTTCTTAACCCCTTTGAGACTAGCCGCTTGTGCTTTGCTGCGCCCTTCTGCGAGCGCTTCAGCAAAATTAGCAAATAAGACAGTAAACCATAACCATAAGGTTATCATGCCACTAAACCAAGCATCCCCAGTACTATAATGGGTGAGCATCGCTAGCCATAACAGCGTGGTAATAAGACTACCGATATAGACCACAAACATGACGGGGTTTCGCCATTGAGCTTGCGGTGTACATTTTTTTATCGCATCAATAATCGATTGACGAACGAGTTTACGGTCAAAAAGCTGAGTTTTTTTACTGTTCATTTTATTTCCCTCATTATGCTGCTAACCCAATTTGCAAATGTTCTGCTATCGGACCCAGCGCAAGTGCGGGCACGAAAGTTAGAGCACCGATGAGTAAAATGGTTAAAATTAATAAGCCAATAAAAACAGGCCCATACGTCGGTAAACTGGCGGTACTTGCCATTTGAGGTTTTTTCATTGCTAATGAACCCGCGATAGCAAGAACAGGGAAGATGACACCAAAGCGGCCTAAGAACATGGTGATTGCCAGTGCAACATTGTAGAACGGTGTGTTTGCACTAAGCCCTGCAAAAGCACTTCCGTTGTTGTTGGCAGCAGAAGAGAAAGCGTATAGCACTTCACTAAAACCATGAGCACCAGGGTTAAAAATGGCAGCGCGGCCCACATCTGTCATTAAAGCGAGTGTAGTACCGCAAAGTACTAATGTCGGTGTAACTAAAATAGCAATAGCCACCATTTTCATTTCTCTCACTTCAATTTTTTTACCCAAATATTCGGGAGTACGGCCAATCATTAAACCGGCAATAAATACGGCAAGTAAAACAAAGAGCAACATGCCATACAGACCGGAGCCGACGCCACCAAATACCACTTCACCAATCTGCATTAGCCACATTGGCACCATACCACCTAACGCAGTAAAAGAGTCATGCATGGCATTGACGGCACCGCATGACGCTGCGGTAGTCACAACGGCGTATAATGCTGAGCCAAGGATCCCAAATCGGCTCTCTTTTCCTTCCATATTGATTGAGCTATTTGCCGCAAAATCAGCTAAAAAAGGGTTGCCAACATACTCGGCATAAATCACCGTTGTAGCCGCGATGACAAAAATAATCGCCATGACCCATAACAGGGCATTTCCTTGTTTGTTATCTCCCACGGAGCGACCAAAGGCAAAACATAAGGCTGTTGGGATCAAAAAGATCGCTAACATCTGTACGAAGTTAGTCAACGCCGTTGGATTCTCAAAGGGATGAGAAGAGTTTGCGGCGAAAAATCCGCCTCCATTTGTGCCCAAGAGTTTTATCGCTTCTTGAGATGCCACAGGCCCCATTGGAATGAGTTGAGCTGAACTATCTAGATTATTGCTTAAGACATAAGGCGAGAAATTCTGGATCACACCTTGGCTAACAAAAAAGAGCGCAAAAATAACCGCTAACGGTAAGAGTAAATAGAGCGTAATACGCGTGAGATCCACCCAAGCATTACCCAGCGTCTTACTGCTGTGGCGTGCAAAAGCACGGATCAGAGCGAACACGACTGCGATGCCTGTTGCTGCGGATAAGAAGTTTTGTACGGTTAATCCAGCCATTTGGCTCAGGTAACTTAAGCTGCTTTCACCACTGTAAGATTGCCAGTTGGTATTGGTTACAAAACTAATTGCAGTATTAAAAGCGAGATCCCAATTCATCCCTTGAAATTTTTGTGGGTTAAGAGGGAGGTTGCCTTGAAATAGCAGCAGAATAAAAAGTAACGCAAAGCCCAATGCGTTAAACAGCAAAATGGCGAATGCGTAACGTGACCAATTCATCTCTGCCATTTCTCGACCTGGCTGTTTTAGCCCACTGAAACGCCAAATGATCGTCTCAGTTTTGGCGATAAAGTGTGGCATATCGCCTTCTATTAATCGGGCAATAAATAGTCCGAGTGGTTTCGCGAGTACAAATAGCACCAGTAAAAAACTGGCAATAAGTAGTAATGCACTTGTGGCCATCTTAGAAATCCTCCGCGTTAAGCAGGGCATAAATGAGATAAACCAGCAGTAAAACAACGAAAACTGCCCCAATAATGGAAAGTAATGACACAGTCGTTTCTCCTTATTATTTCCATAGGAGTAGGGTAAGGATTACGTTGTAAAGAAGCTGATAAAAAGTCAGTTAGGGGTGTAAAAAAAGTATAAAAATCGCGATAAAAAGCGGCAGTGTGACGCTTTGTTAATCGATGTTGTTAATTTATTGTGATCGTTTTGTTGTTTTTATTCATTTTGCTGTTAATTATTGTAATAAACCTACATTTTTTCTCAAAATTGACGATTTTTTTATCTTTTAAGTGGTCAGATCAGTAGTAAAATTACCAATAGAAGAGTATTATTAAGGCAGTTAATTTATCTTTCATACTATCTGTACGATTTTGGTCACTCTTGAATGGGTACTATGTGTAAGTTAGGGGCAAACTAAAATCGGCAAATAATGTGGCTACTGACAGGAGGATATCGATGTCCGCATATCACGAATACTCCCGGAATCAGGTGCTTTTACGCCGCACAGCAGCGTTAACCGCTGGCATACTTGCATTTCCGGTTATGGTTTTTCATCCACAACGCGCAAAGTTTTATAGCTACCTTTATAAAGTGTGGGCTAAAACAAGTGATAAACCCGTTTGGCTTGAGCGCTCAGAAATGACCATGAATACTCATCGCTAATTGGTGATCCTGCTCCCCGCAACACTAGGTTGTGGGGGGAATATTAATTTCAAATGCTAGATTATTTAACCTGACCTATCTCCACCATTCCCTCTTTTTCTATGCCGATGAGGCGCTCATTAGCGCATAACTTTTCCTTTTTCATGGACCAAAGTATAATGCCGACTATGAAGCGACGGCGCGCCTTTAAATTTCAATTAAGACTCAATAGTCAGTAATGGCATGACATAGCGCACTTTGCAGGGCTTGTTGCTTTTTTCAACCACGCCTCCTTAGCGCTCCAAAATGAAAACCATGAGGCAGGAAAAACGATATCCTGTATACAAAAATGGCTTCATGGCTGATCCTCACGACCATTATGAATATAGTAGGGATCTTACCCTTTAGGGCGGGGAGGATGTCAAAAGCTAGACACTCTAGATAGCTTGTCACAAAACCAACCATTTTTGCTAGAACAGGCAAAACCGATGCAGTAAAAGGACAATATTATGCGTAACTTAGCGTTGGAAGAACTTATTAATAATGAGCTGAAAGTCAGCGAATTCCAAGACTATGCGCCGAACGGTTTACAAGTCGAAGGGCGTTCACATGTACAAAAGATTGTAACGGGAGTCACTGCCTGCCAAGCATTACTTGATAAAGCCGTTGAAATGAATGCGGATGCTGTCATTGTTCATCATGGTTACTTTTGGAAAAATGAACCCGTTGTGATCAAAGGGATGAAAAGAAAGCGTCTAAAAACGCTCCTCGAAAACGATATTAACTTATATGGCTATCATTTGCCTTTAGACGCACATCCTCACTTAGGAAATAATACCCAGTTGGCGCATATCATGGGGGTTAAAATTGATGGTCATATTGAGCCATTAATGCCATTTGGTTACTTTGATCAGCCGATTACGCCTGCTGAATTAACTGAACGACTGGAAACGCACCTTGGGCGTAAAGCACTCCATTGTGGTGATACGGGGAAACAAGAAATTCGCCAAATTGCATGGTGCACAGGGGGTGGACAAGGCTTTATTTTGCAAGCCGCGGAATTTGGTGTAGATGCTTTTGTAACAGGGGAAGTATCTGAGCAGACGATCCACATTGCAAGAGAAATGGGGATCCATTTTTACTCTGCGGGGCATCATGCGACTGAGCGTTATGGGATCAAAGCACTTACTCAGTGGCTGGTAGATAACCACGGGCTAGATGCGGTATTCATTGATATTGATAATCCTGCTTAAGCGTTATTTAAAATAAACATGTGCAGCCCAATCAATATTGGCGCTGCACATAGACAGTGAGTTGAATTTACTGTGTGCGATAGCGAAGGGATGATAGGCTGAGAATAATGCTGCCTATTACCAAAACCCCACCTAAATGTTGGCTCCAGCCTGCCACCATCAAACCTACCGCAAGCCCTATATAATAAAATAGCCCTAAAATGGCACCCGCAGTGCCTTTATTGTCGGAATAGCGGCTAAGTGCATGAGCTAGAATATTAGGGATTGCAATACCATAGCCAATGACGACCCCTATTACAGGCGCGATAAACCACACTGAATGCATTAGGATAAAAACTAGGCAACCACTTATTAGTGAAACAAAGCTTGATAGCTTAACTAATTTTTCTGGTGACCAATTTTTACCCAATAAATGGCGATTTAACGTCGAACCAATTCCTACACCTAACGCTAATAAGATCCCAGTTAGGCCAAATTGTTGTTGAGATAGCCCTAATTGTTCAAAATGAAAGGGCGCCAGTTGGTAATAACTGAATAAATTAATGTTGAAAAATGCTATCAATATCACATTTCTGACAATTTCTTTATCCCTAATCATGGTGAATAAAGTGGTTAAAAATGGGCTGTGTATCACATTTGCTGGTCGAGTTTCTGGAAGTCGATAACAAGACCACAACAATAACCCAATAGCTAAAACCGCTAAGCCAATAAAAACGGCTTGATAACCGCCACTACTGACTAATAATGAACCTGCTAACATACCCATTGCTGGGCTAATGGCTAGAGCGATCCCCATAATAGAGAATACTTTAGATAATTCATGGCCTTGATAACAATCACGCATGGCTGTTTGGGTGCCAATAGAGCCTACAGCTGCACCAAAAGCGGATAACATGCGCATAAGCAATAATAAATAAAAATGCGTTACAAATAAGGCTCCAATCGAGGCAACTCCATACAATAAAAGCCCTGCAAGTATTGTTGGACGGCGGCCTAGTGTGTCACACATTCTTCCCCAAAATACGACGCCGAATGCAAATGCAAAGAAATAGAGTGAAAGCGTCTGTGAAGCTTGTTCTGCATTAACATGGAAAGCGATAGCAATCCCCGTTAATGCTGGGCTGTATATGGTTTCAACGATTTGTGGAAACATCATTAAGGCAACAGCCAGCCATAATGAAAGAGGGCGTTTCATATTAATAATCCTATATCTGTCACTGATGGCGAGCAGTTTAGTTGTATTTTTACTGTCTTATTACAATAATAAAGACAATAAACATCAAAAATAGGACATGTTATGGCATGGCTTAATCAGCAAGATAAGTTTGAGACACATTGGTATCAAGCTCCGATATTAGGGATTGCAGCGGAGATGGGGCAACACGACTCAGGTTTTCATGCTCACGATATGGGGCAATTACTGTTTACGCAGCAAGGTTGTATCCGTATTTCATTGGAAAACCGCTTATCATTACTCCCTCCTGGTAGAGTGGCTTGGATCCCCGCACAGGTTGTTCATCGTGCGCAAATGCGGGCGTCTGTTGGCTATCGCTCCGTTTATCTAAGCCAACAGTTTGCTCAGCAAATTGGTAGTGAAGTCATGGTGTTAACGGTAACACCGCTATTGAGAGAGCTTCTTGAACGTATTGCTATTGCACCTTTTGATAGCCAGTGGCAAACAGGGCGGTTAGCCAATTTATTACCTGTGTTTATCGATGAATTGCAAAATGCGAGTAAAGAGCCGATGTTTATCGCTATACCGCAAGATCGCAGACTGAAACATGTCAATATGGAGCAGCTTCCTCCACCATTAGTCGCGCTGGCCCAAACTGTTGGAGCAAGTGAAAAAACGATTACACGTATTTTTTTGCGTGAAACAGGCATGAGTTATCAGGTTTGGCGCCAACAGTGGCGTTTTATAAAGGCTGTAGAGCTTCTTGCTCAAGGGAAGCCCTACCATTTTATCACTCAAGAATTAGGGCTAACGAGTGATAGCGCATTTATTAGTTTTTTTAAAAAAATGAGTGGTGTTACACCAAAAGAATACCAATCAACTAGCTAAATCATGCGATAGAAAAGCCCCGATTTTCGGGGCTTTGGTATGTAGGGAATCGAATCGTTTTAGTGAGAATATTATTTTTTTGATAGGTTAGAGTTAAACTCACGTTTCCCGTAGCCAGTATATAGCTGGCGAGGACGTGCGATTTTCAGACCATCATCATGCATTTCGTTCCAGTGTGCAATCCAGCCGATAGTCCGTGCAATAGCAAAGATCACGGTGAACATAGATGATGGAATACCCATTGCTTTCAGGATGATACCTGAATAGAAGTCAACGTTAGGATACAGTTTTTTCTCAATGAAGTATGGGTCGTTTAGTGCAATACGCTCCAGTTCCATCGCCACTTCGAGTAGGCTATCGTTCAGGCCAAGCTCATTTAGAACTTCATGGCAGGTTTCACGCATAACAGTCGCGCGTGGGTCATGGTTTTTATAAACACGGTGACCAAAGCCCATCAGACGGAAAGAGTCATTTTTATCTTTCGCACGCTCAATAAATGCTGGAATGTGTTCAACAGTTTGGATCTCTTCCAACATACGTAGACAAGCTTCGTTAGCACCACCATGAGCAGGTCCCCATAGCGAAGCGATACCCGCAGCAATACATGCAAATGGGTTTGCACCGGAAGAGCCAGCAGTACGTACGGTTGACGTTGAAGCGTTTTGTTCGTGGTCGGCGTGTAGGATTAAAATACGATCCATTGCGCGCTCAAGCACTGGGTTAACCACATACTCTTCACATGGTGTAGAGAACATCATGTACAAGAAATTACCTGCATAAGACAGGTCATTACGAGGGTAGACGAAAGGTTGACCGATGGAGTACTTGTAGCACATCGCCGCAACCGTTGGCATCTTAGATAGCAGACGATATGCAGTGATTTCACGGTGGCGAGGGTTGTTAACATCCAGCGCATCGTGATAGAAGGCTGCTAGCGCACCTGTCACACCACACAATACTGCCATAGGGTGTGAGTCGCGGCGGAAGCCTGTAAGCATACGGGTAATTTGCTCATGGATCATGGTATGGCGAGTTACCGTATTCTTAAAGGTATTGTATTGTTCTTGCGTTGGCGCTTCGCCGTATAACAGGATGTAGCAAACCTCTAAGTAAGAGGCTTCGGTTGCCAATTGGTCAATTGGAAAACCGCGGTGCAGCAGAATGCCTTTATCACCATCAATGTAAGTGATTTTTGATTCACATGAAGCAGTAGAGGTAAATCCAGGGTCGTAGGTGAAATACCCTTTTGAACCTAAAGTTCGGACATCGATAACGTCTTGACCGAGAGTTGGGGTTAGAATGTCTAGTTCAATTGTACTTGCACTCTCAGTCGTTAGCTTAGCTTTGTTATCAGCCATTTACGGTCTCCTTAGCGCTTGATAATCAACACCCAACAACCAGAACTCAGCGTTATACTGCGTCTTTACACATTGTTCTACCGGTGTGTTGTGGAAATCAGCTAGCTATCACATTAAATCCTGAAATCTGACTACCGATGACAATGTCTTTTAGGTTGTTTACGAGTGTGTAGATGTTATGTTCTTTTTGTTGTTTTCCCTACAATATCATTATTTTTAGTAAGGGAAACTAGTTTCATAACTTTTCAGTTTTCTTTCACGCCGATTGAGATATTGGCGACGTTCAGATAATTCTACCAGCCATATATGTAAGATAAATGTTGAATCATTGTCAAATAAGATAAGCACATTTATATAAAATGTTTAAATCGTGATCCCTCTCACTGTTCGGGCTAAATGTCACCAAACATTTTGTGTGGGAATTGTAATAGCAATGTGAAGACTTTATACTGGCAGCAGGTCTCCGGATTACCCTGATGTAGGAGTTCCAGCGTAATCAGTATGCAACTCTACTTGAACATGATGGACTAACGTTTAGCTTAAGTTGCATTTTGTACCCCTGTCGCTGTCCATTTCCGCCCCAGGTCCGGAGGAAGGAAAATAATAAAGAGCTGTGTGGGCAAAATTGTGAAAAAACAAAGACCTGTCAATCTTGATCTGCAGACGATCCACTTCCCGATCACTGCAATCTCTTCGATCTTGCACCGTGTCTCTGGCGTCATTACTTTCATCGCAGTTGGTATTCTGCTTTGGTTGTTAGGGACATCTCTCTCCTCTCCAGAAGGCTTTCAATACGTATCCGAAATAATGACCGGCTTTTTTGCTAAGTTCATTCTTTGGGGAATTCTAACAGCATTGGCTTACCACATTTGTGGTGGTATTCGTCATATGCTGATGGACTTCGGCTGGGTTGATGAAACACTAGCCGCAGGTAACTCATCTGCAAAAATCACGTTTGTTATTACTGTCGTTCTGGCAATTCTGGCGGGGATATTAGTATGGTAAGTAATGCTTCAGCTTTAGGCCGCACTGGTATTCAGGACTGGCTGTTAATCCGTGGTTCAGCGATCGTTATCGTACTCTACGTACTGTATCTTGTTGGCTTTATTGCCATCAACGATATCACTTATGAAACATGGCGTGGTTTCTTCGCATCTTCTGTGACGAAAGTATTTACTATCCTCACATTGTTCTCGATTTTAGTGCATGCCTGGATTGGTTTATGGCAGGTGCTCACTGACTATGTTAAGCCATTGGCACTACGTTTAGTGTTGCAGCTTGTTATTGTTGTTGCGCTGCTGGCTTACTTAATTTACGGAACAATTGTGGTGTGGGGTGCATAAATGAATCTGCCAATAAGAGAATTTGACGCTATCGTTATCGGTGCAGGTGGCGCAGGTATGCGCGCTGCATTGCAAATTTCGCAACTTGGCTTATCTTGCGCCTTGTTGTCAAAAGTTTTTCCAACCCGTTCTCATACGGTATCAGCGCAAGGTGGTATCACTGTTGCACTAGGTAACACTCACCCAGATAACTGGGAGTGGCACATGTATGACACCGTAAAAGGGTCTGACTATATCGGTGACCAAGATGCCATCGAATACATGTGTAAAACGGGTCCAGAAGCGATTCTTGAATTAGAACATATGGGCTTACCATTCTCTCGTTTGGACGACGGTCGTATTTATCAGCGTCCATTCGGTGGTCAGTCTAAAAACTTCGGTGGTGAGCAAGCGGCTCGTACCGCTGCTGCTGCTGACCGTACTGGTCATGCTCTGTTGCATACGTTGTATCAACAAAACCTGAAAAACCACACCACTATTTTTTCTGAGTGGTATGCCCTTGATTTAGTTAAAAACCAAGATGGCGATATCGTTGGTTGTACGGCAATTTGTATGGAAACTGGCGAGCTAGTTTACTTCAAAGCTAAAGCAACGATCCTTGCAACAGGTGGTGCAGGCCGCATCTATCAATCCACAACAAACGCTCACATCAATACGGGTGACGGTGTTGGTATGGCTGCCCGTGCGGGTGTGCCACTACAAGATATGGAAATGTGGCAATTCCACCCAACAGGTATCGCAGGTGCAGGGGTTCTGGTAACAGAAGGCTGCCGTGGTGAAGGTGGATACCTATTGAATAAAGACGGCGAGCGTTTCATGGAGCGTTATGCGCCTAACGCGAAAGACCTTGCTGGTCGTGACGTTGTTGCTCGTTCAATTATGATTGAAATCCGTGAAGGCCGTGGCTGTGATGGCCCTTGGGGACCTCACGCGAAATTGAAATTGGATCACTTGGGTAAAGAAGTTCTGGAATCACGCCTACCGGGTATTCTTGAGTTATCTCGTACCTTTGCTCACGTTGACCCAATCAAAGAGCCAATCCCAGTTATCCCAACGTGTCACTATATGATGGGAGGTATCCCAACTAAGGTTACAGGTCAAGCGATTCGTTATAACGAAAAAGGCGAGGATGAAGTCATTCCAGGTCTGTTCGCTGTGGGTGAAATTGCGTGTGTATCTGTACACGGTGCTAACCGCCTTGGTGGTAACTCATTGCTCGACTTAGTGGTATTTGGTCGTTCTGCGGGTCTACACCTGAAAGAGTCACTGATGGAGCAAGGTTCAATGCGTGAAGCATCTGAATCTGACATTGATGCTGCAATGGCTCGCTTTAACCGCTGGGAAAATGCACGTACGGGTGAAGATCCTGTTGAAATCCGTAAAGCGCTGCAAACCTGCATGCAACATAACTTCTCGGTATTCCGTGAAGGTGATGCAATGGCGAAAGGTTTAGAAGAGCTGAAAGTTATCCGCGAGCGTTTGAAAAATGCACGTCTTGATGACACATCGACCGAGTTCAACACTCAACGTATTGAATGTTTAGAGCTGGATAACTTGATGGAAACAGCTTATGCAACAGCACAAGCTGCAAACTTCCGTACTGAAAGTCGCGGAGCGCATAGCCGTTTCGACTATCCAGATCGTGATGACGTTAATTGGCTGTGTCACTCATTGTATTTACCGCAATCTGAAACGATGACGCGTCGTGAAGTGAACATGCAACCTAAGTTGCGTGAACCCTTCCCGCCGAAAGTACGTACTTATTAATGCGTGGTGTTAATCCAGTTGCGGAGAAATGAACTATGAAACTTGAATTTTCGATTTATCGCTATAATCCGGACGTAGATAACGCGCCACGTATGCAAGATTACACGCTCGAAGTGCCTGAAGGGCGTGACATGATGTTGCTGGATGCGTTGATCCAACTGAAAGAGAAAGATCCAACATTGTCATTCCGTCGTTCTTGCCGTGAAGGTGTATGTGGCTCTGACGGCGTTAACATGAATGGTAAAAATGGTCTGGCTTGTATCACACCCCTGTCTGCGTTGACTCGTAGCGGAAAGAAAATTGTGATCCGTCCATTACCAGGTCTGCCTGTTATTCGTGACCTGATTATCGACATGAGCCAGTTCTATACTCAATACGAAAAAATTCGTCCGTATCTTATTAATGATAATAAGAACCCACCGGCGCGTGAGAATTTACAGTCACCGGCACAGCGTGAAAAACTCGATGGATTATATGAGTGTATTTTGTGTGCATGTTGCTCAACTTCTTGCCCATCGTTCTGGTGGAACCCGGACAAATTTATTGGTCCAGCAGGTCTTTTAGCTGCATACAGGTTCCTAATTGATAGTAGAGATACTGAAACAGATGCTCGATTAGATGATCTGAACGACGCTTTTAGTGTTTTCCGCTGTCATAGCATCATGAATTGTGTCAATGTATGTCCTAAAGGACTAAATCCAACGAAAGCTATCGGGCATATTAAATCTATGTTACTAAAACATAGTGCATAAAACCGATTTAACCTGCGGTACGAAAGTACCGTAGGTTATTAAATAGTAAAAAGTAAAAGCAAAAAAGTGAAAGTAATAAGCCAAACTGCAAATGATGAAGACGCGAGCAAACTCGAGGAACCTTTAAAAACTGCAGTCAGTTTTTAAAGGTTCCTTAAAAGGGGAGCCCGGAGTGATAAAGGGAAACCCAAAGTGAGAACATGCATAAAGCACGTCCAGAAGAACCTTTATCGAGGCCGCTTAAACGCGGCAATTAGTTAACCACGGCGAAAACTAAAGCTGTAAAAGCTTAAGGGATCACAATGCAGAACGGCGTAATGAAGGACTGGCTGGATTCGAGCTTTCTGGCAGGCGCGAACCAGACTTACATAGAACAACTCTATGAAGATTATCTAACTGACCCCAATTCTGTTGATGCTGGCTGGAGAGAAATCTTCCAGCAACTGCCTGGAGCAGGCACCAACGCTGAGCAATTCCACTCACAAGCACGCGAATATTTCCGTCGCTTAGCAAAAGACTCGACTCGTTATCATACCTCTGTTAGCGATCCTGCAATCGACGCAAAACAAGTAAAAGTTTTGCAGTTGATTAACGCATTCCGCTTCCGCGGGCATCAAAATGCAAATCTTGACCCATTAGGTTTATGGAAACGTGAATCTGTTCCCGATTTAGATCCAGCATTCCATAATCTAACGAAAGAAGATTTCGACGAAACATTCAATGTGGGTTCTTTTGCGATTGGCAAAGAGACCATGAAACTTAGCGACCTGTATGATGCACTGAAACGTATTTATTGCGGTTCTATTGGTGCTGAATACATGCATATCACAAATACTGAGGAAAAACGCTGGATCCAGCAACGCCTCGAGTCTGTGAATGTCGCTGAGCAATTTACGAAAGAAGAAAAACGTCGCTTCTTAGCTGAATTAACAGCAGCAGAAGGACTAGAGCGTTATTTAGGCGCTAAATTCCCAGGTGCAAAACGTTTCTCATTGGAAGGTGGTGATTCACTGATCCCAATGCTGAAAGATTTGATTCACCATGCGGGTAAACAAGATACGCGTGAAGTTGTACTAGGTATGGCTCACCGTGGTCGCCTTAACGTTCTTATCAACATTTTAGGTAAAAAACCGGCTGAACTATTCGATGAGTTCGCAGGTAAACACAAAGACCACTCAAGTGCTGGTGACGTTAAATATCACCAAGGCTTCTCTTCTGATTTCCAAACCGAAGGCTCACGTGTTCACTTAGCATTGGCATTTAACCCATCTCACCTTGAGATAGTTAGCCCAGTTGTTATTGGCTCTGTCCGTGCTCGTCGTGACCGTCTTGATGAAGGCCGTAGCAATATGGTGCTACCAATCACCATCCATGGTGACTCTGCGGTAGCAGGCCAAGGCGTTGTTCAAGAAACACTGAACATGTCTCAAGCGCGTGGTTATGAAGTTGGTGGTACTGTACGTATCGTCATTAACAACCAAATCGGTTTCACAACGTCTAACCCGAAAGATACTCGTTCAACAGAGTATTGTACTGACATCGCGAAGATGGTCCAAGCACCTATCTTCCACGTGAACGCTGATGATCCAGAAGCGGTAGCATTTGTCACTCGCTTAGCACTAGATTTCCGTAATACCTTTAAACGTGATGTGATGATTGACCTCGTTTGTTATCGTCGTCATGGTCATAACGAAGCTGATGAGCCAAATGCAACTCAGCCAATTATGTATCAAAAAATCAAAAAACATCCGACCCCACGTAAAATCTATGCTGACCGTCTAATTGAAAGTGGTGTTGTGACTGCTGATGAAGTCACTGAGATGGTTAATTTGTACCGTGACGCGCTAGATAGAGGCGACTGTGTCGTTGAAGAGTGGCGTGAAATGGGGCTACATTCTTATACATGGGAACCGTACCTGAACCATGAATGGAATGAAGAATACAAATCCACATTTGATTTAAAACGCTTGCAAGAGCTTGCGGTTAAAACCAGTACTATCCCTGCTGAAGTTGTCACTCAGTCTCGTGTTGAGAAAATTTACTCTGACCGTGCTGAAATGGCAAAAGGCGAAAAACCTCTTGATTGGGGTGCAGCAGAAACATTGGCATATGCAACCTTGGTTGATGAAGGTATTCCTGTTCGTCTATCTGGTGAAGATGCTGGCCGTGGTACGTTCTTCCACCGTCATGCTGTTGTTCATAATCAAACGAACGGTTCAGTATATGTACCGCTGCAAAATATCCATAACGGGCAAGGCGTGTTTAATGTTTGGGACTCAGTTCTGACAGAAAACGCGGTGTTGGCATTCGAATATGGCTACGCGACGACAGAACCACGCGCTCTGACGATTTGGGAAGCTCAATTTGGTGACTTTGCAAACTGTGCGCAAGTGGTTATCGACCAATTTATTAGCTCAGGTGAGCAAAAATGGGGTCGTATGTGTGGCTTGGTAATGCTTTTACCACACGGTTATGAAGGCCAAGGCCCAGAGCACTCCTCTGCACGTTTAGAGCGTTATCTGCAACTGTGCGCAGACCAAAACATGCAAGTGTGTGTGCCGTCAACGCCTGCTCAGGTTTATCACATGTTACGCCGTCAGGCACTACGCGATATGCGTCGTCCTCTGATTGTGATGTCACCTAAATCACTGCTGCGTCATCCATTAGCGGTATCAAGCATGGAAGAGCTGGCGAATGGTAAATTCCTGCCAGTAATCGGTGAAATAGATGAAATCAATCCGAAAAACGTGAAACGCGTCATTCTGTGTTCAGGTAAAGTTTATTACGATCTGTTAGAACAGCGTCGTAAGAATGAACAAACAGATGTTGCTATCGTGCGTATTGAGCAGCTATATCCGTTCCCACACGAAGATATTCAGCAAGCGCTGGCGCAATATGCGCATGTTAAGGATTTCGTATGGTGTCAAGAAGAGCCATTGAACCAAGGCGCTTGGTATTGCAGCCAACACAACTTCCGTGAAGCTATCCCAGCAGGGGCGACTTTACGTTATGCAGGTCGTGCTGCTTCTTCATCTCCAGCAGTTGGTTATACGTCCGTTCACCAAGAGCAGCAACAAGCTCTGGTTAATGACGCGTTGAACATTGAATAATTAAAGGATAGAAAATGAGTAGTGTAGAAATTCTTGTTCCAGATCTTCCTGAATCCGTTGCTGATGCTACGGTTGCCACATGGCATAAAAAACCAGGTGATAGCGTTGAACGTGACGAAGTGCTGGTTGAAATCGAAACGGATAAAGTTGTACTAGAAGTTCCTGCAAGTGAAGCGGGTGTACTAGAAGCTATCGTTGAAGACGAAGGTGCAACAGTGTTATCTAAACAACTGTTAGGCCGTATTCGTTTGGGTGATAGCACTGGCATGCCAGCGGATGTGAAACCTGCTCAAGAAGCTGCACCTGCACAACGTCAAACGGCGAGCTTGGAAGAAGAGAGCAATGATGCACTGTCTCCAGCGATCCGTCGCTTAGTTGCAGAGCATGATCTTAACCCAGCAGATATTAAAGGCACGGGTGTTGGTGGTCGTCTGACTCGCGAAGATGTTGAAAAACATTTAGCAGCGAACAAATCAGCGCCTGCTGCTAAAGCACAAGCACCTGCTGCTCCACAAGCGCCACTGGCACATCGTAGCGAAAAACGTGTACCAATGACACGTCTGCGTAAACGTATTGCTGAGCGTCTGTTGGAAGCGAAAAACAGCACTGCGATGTTAACAACCTTTAACGAAGTTAACATGCAGCCAATCAAAGATCTGCGTAAGCAATATGGTGAAGCGTTCGAAAAACGTCACGGTGTGCGTTTAGGCTTTATGTCTTTCTACATTAAAGCAGCGGTCGAAGCACTGAAACGTTATCCAGAAGTGAATGCTTCTATTGACGGTACAGATGTGGTTTACCACAACTATTTCGACATCAGTATTGCGGTATCGACACCTCGTGGTCTGGTAACACCAGTATTGCGTGACGTTGATGCGATGAGCATGGCTGATATCGAGAAGACAATTAAAGAACTGGCTGTTAAAGGTCGCGACGGTAAATTAACGGTTGAAGACTTAACTGGTGGTAACTTCACTATCACTAATGGCGGCGTATTTGGTTCTCTCATGTCCACACCTATCATTAACCCACCACAAAGTGCAATCTTAGGCATGCATGCTATTAAAGATCGCCCTATGGCGGTTAATGGTAAGGTCGAAATTCTTCCAATGATGTACCTTGCATTATCTTATGACCACCGCCTAATTGATGGTAAAGAGTCAGTTGGCTTCTTAGTGGCTATCAAAGATATGCTGGAAGATCCAACTCGTTTACTGCTGGACGTATAGCAACATAACAGGGCAGGGGCATACCTGTCCGGTCTGAAGTAACCGATGCAACCGGCTCCCGCCGGTTGCTAAATCAGTAACAATTGCAGGAGGCGAATAAACGCCTCTTCAGACTCAATTATGGATAGAACATCATGAATTTACACGAGTATCAGGCAAAACAGCTTTTTACACGCTACGGTTTGCCAGCACCAACGGGTTATGCCTGCTCATCAGCAGATGAAGCTGTAGAAGCGGCTAAAAAAATCGGAAACGGCCCATGGGTTGTTAAATGCCAAGTTCACGCAGGTGGACGTGGTAAAGCTGGCGGCGTTAAAGTCACAAGCAATATCAACGATATCAAAGAATTTGCTGAAAAATGGTTAGGTAAAAACCTTGTTACTTACCAAACAGATGCAAATGGTCAGCCTGTTAACCAAATCCTTGTTGAACATGCGACAGATATTGCTAAAGAGCTGTATTTGGGTGCAGTAGTTGACCGTGGCACACGTCGTGTTGTGTTTATGGCTTCTACCGAAGGTGGTGTTGAGATTGAGAAAGTTGCTGAAGAAACGCCAGAACTGATCCACAAAGCAGTTATCGACCCATTAACAGGTCCTATGCCTTTCCAAGGCCGTGAATTAGCATTTAAATTAGGCTTAACGGGTAAACAAGTTAGCCAATTCGCTAAGATCTTCATGGGCCTAGCGACTATGTTCTTAGAGCGTGACCTTGCTCTAATCGAAGTCAACCCATTAGTTATCAATACTGAAGGCGACCTAGTTTGTTTGGATGGTAAATTAGGTGTTGATAGCAACGCACTATATCGCCAAGCAGAAATGCGTGAAATGCATGACCCATCTCAAGAAGATGCGCGCGAAGCACAAGCTGCACAGTGGGAACTGAACTATGTTGCACTTGATGGCAACATCGGTTGTATGGTTAACGGTGCAGGTCTTGCAATGGGAACCATGGATATCGTTAAACTGCACGGCGGTGCACCAGCTAACTTCTTAGACGTTGGTGGTGGCGCAACTAAAGAACGCGTAACTGAAGCATTTAAAATTATCCTTTCAGATAAGAGCGTTAAAGCTGTTTTCGTTAACATTTTTGGTGGTATCGTTCGCTGTGACCTGATTGCAGACGGCATCATTGGTGCAGTAGAAGAAGTTGGCGTGAATGTACCAGTAGTGGTTCGTTTAGAAGGTAACAATGCAGAGTTAGGTGCGAAGAAACTGGCTGATAGCGGTCTGAATATTATCGCAGCAAACAGCCTGACGGATGCAGCTAAGAAAGCAGTAGCAGCGGCGGAGGCCAAATAATGTCTATTTTAATCGATAAAAACACCAAAGTAATTTGCCAAGGTTTCACTGGCGGTCAAGGTACTTTCCACTCCGAACAAGCGATTGCTTACGGTACTAAAATGGTTGGTGGTGTGACTCCGGGTAAAGGTGGCACAACTCACTTAGGCCTACCTGTATTTAATACTGTTCGTGAAGCTGTAGAAGCGACAGGCGCAACCGCTTCTGTTATCTATGTTCCAGCACCATTTTGTAAAGATTCTATCTTAGAAGCAATTGATGCAGGCATTAAACTGATTATCACTATTACTGAAGGTATCCCAACGCTGGATATGCTGACTGTGAAAGTGAAATTAGATGAAGCTGGCGTACGCATGATCGGTCCAAACTGCCCAGGTGTTATCACGCCGGGTGAATGTAAAATTGGTATCCAACCAGGTCATATCCATATGCCAGGTAAAGTCGGTATCGTTTCACGTTCAGGTACGCTGACTTATGAAGCGGTAAAACAAACGACAGATGCAGGTCTTGGCCAATCAACTTGTGTTGGTATCGGTGGTGACCCAATCCCAGGTTCAAACTTCATTGACATCCTGAAGATGTTCCAAGAAGACCCACAAACCGAAGCAATCGTCATGATCGGTGAAATCGGTGGTAACGCAGAAGAAGAAGCGGCTGCTTACATCAAAGAGCACGTAACTAAGCCAGTTGTTGGTTACATTGCAGGTGTAACAGCGCCTAAAGGTAAGCGTATGGGCCACGCTGGTGCGATTATCGCTGGCGGTAAAGGTACAGCTGACGAGAAATTTGCTGCATTAGAAGCTGCGGGCGTGAAAACAGTACGTAGCTTGGCAGACATTGGCGATGCTGTGAAATCAATGTTGGCAAAATAAGCTCTCGCTTAGCATAAACATTTAAAACAGTGAGGCTCGTATTCCAAAAGAATACGGGCCTTTTTTGTTGTGCGTGGAGCACTAAATACAGAGGGATAACACAGGTGCTGTTATCGATAAATTAGCGGATTATCGCAGTGTGGATACGTGAGATGGAGTGTCGTACTCTTTTTAGCGGCCTAGTTTTTTTAGATTTAATTGTACTATGCAACTACCCTTTAACGGGTTCCAATTATCGCCGTTTGACGGTTATTTATACTGCTTAAATGTTGTACTTTAGTCTTAAATTGGGTGTTTTTCACTCAATATGATTAAATATACTACTAAAGTGCCATTTTTAATAACGGATGCTTAGTCTTAATTAATAAATCTAAAATAGTCAAATAAGCAGAGATTATTTAGTAATTAATAAAATTCATAATAAAAACCAAATAGGCTAATATTATAAATTAAATTATCTTTTTATGAAGTTTTAAATAAAAAGTTAATTTTTTAGGCTCTCTTTTAGAAAATTAAGAATATTTGTACTATTATCAATAACAGACAATTAACATTTAAATAACCATTAATTGATGATAAGGATAATCGCTTAACAACAATCAAAAAAGTTGACGTAAATCAATTCATTAGTACTAGCATTATTTTTATAATTTGCTTAAATTGGTGTGCGATCAAATACTCATTTTTCTATTATAGGGTATAATTATTGATATATATTCAGAATTCAAATCTGAATCACGCAAAAGAAGTTTATTGTATGTGAAGATAAGCGTACTATTATTATAGTGTCGTTAGAGTTTTTGATTTTGTTAATTATTTGTTGTTTTGAGGCATTTTTTGCTGGTAGTTAAGAGGCTTTCTTTAATTGTATTGGAAGCTGGGTTGCCGCAAGTCGGTGTCTTCCTGCTAGGAGCAAGGAGTCAAGATGTTTGATATTGTCGAACTGTCAAGATTACAGTTTGCCTTAACTGCGATGTATCACTTCCTGTTCGTACCACTAACGCTTGGTATGGCGTTTTTGCTTGCGATCATGGAAACGGTATATGTGCTGTCTGGTAAGCAAATTTATAAAGATATGACTAAATTCTGGGGCAAGTTATTTGGTATTAACTTTGCTCTAGGTGTTGCCACTGGTTTGACTATGGAGTTCCAATTCGGGACTAACTGGTCTTACTATGCCCACTATGTTGGAGATATCTTCGGTGCACCACTGGCAATCGAAGGTTTGATGGCATTCTTCCTTGAATCAACGTTTGTTGGTTTGTTCTTCTTTGGTTGGGATCGCTTAAGCAAAACTCAACACCTTGCGGTGACTTGGTTAGTTGCTTTAGGTTCTAACTTCTCTGCGCTGTGGATCCTCGTTGCGAACGGTTGGATGCAAAACCCTATCGCTGCAGACTTTAACTTCGAAACAATGCGTATGGAAATGGTCAGCTTCTCTGAGCTGGTCCTGAACCCTGTTGCACAAGTTAAATTCGTTCACACAGTTGCTGCTGGTTATTGTACTGGTGCGATGTTTGTTCTGGGTATCAGCTCTTACTATATGCTTAAGGGCCGTGACCTTGCGTTTGCTAAACGTTCATTTGCAATCGCTGCAAGCTTCGGTATTGCCGCTGTACTATCTGTTATCGTTCTTGGTGATGAATCAGGCTACGAAATGGGTGACGTGCAGAAGACCAAGTTAGCCGCGGTAGAAGCTGAGTGGGAAACGCATGCTCCACCTGCAGCGTTTAACCTGATCGCTTGGCCTGACACCGAAAAAATGGAAAACAAATTTGCAATTGAAATTCCATGGGTGATGGGTCTTATCACAACGCGTTCACTGGATACACCAGTTCTAGGTCTGAAAGATCTGATGAAGCAACACGAAGTTCGTATTCGTAACGGTATGATTGCATACGGTGAGTTACAACAACTTCTTGCGGGTAATAAAGACCCTGAGTTGCGTAAATCTTTCGAAGCGAACAAGAAAGATTTAGGTTATGGTCTTCTGCTGAAACAATACGCACCAAATATTGTTGATGCAACAGAAGCACAGATCCAAAAAGCGGTTAAAGATAGTATCCCGAATGTAGGTCCATTGTTCTGGGCATTCCGTATCATGGTTGGCGTAGGCTTCCTGCTGCTGATTATCATCGGTCTATCCTTCCTGTCAGTGGTACGCAACCGTATTGGTCAAAACAAATGGTTACTACGTACCGCATTGTTCGGTATTCCATTACCGTGGATTGCGATTGAATCAGGCTGGTTCGTTGCAGAATATGGTCGTCAGCCGTGGGCTATCGGTGAGGTTCTCCCTGTTTCCGTTGCACACTCAAACTTGACAACCCATGATCTGATTTTCTCTCTAGCTCTGATCTGTGGTCTGTATACACTGTTCTTAATTGCTGAATTGTTCCTGATGTTCAAATTCGCTCGTAAAGGGCCAAGCAGCCTGAAAACTGGCCGCTACCACTTTGAACAGAAAAACAACTCTGCACAAGACGTTCAGTAAACAGGAGTCCACTTATGTTTGATTATGAAGTTCTTCGATTTGTGTGGTGGATTCTAATCGGCGTTCTGCTGATTGGCTTCGCTGTCACGGATGGCTTTGACATGGGCGTCGGCTTCTTATTACCAATTCTAGGTAAAACAGATACTGATCGCCGTATCATGATTAACTCAGTTGCGCCGCACTGGGATGGTAACCAAGTTTGGTTGATCACCGCAGGTGGTGCGATGTTTGCAGCATGGCCACAAGTGTATGCTGCGGCATTCTCAGGTTTCTATGTCGCGATGATTTTAGTGCTTGCAGCACTGTTCTTCCGCCCAGTCGGTTTTGACTACCGTTCTAAGTTGGAGAATCCAAAATGGCGCAACATGTGGGACTGGGGTCTATTTATCGGTGGTTTCGTTCCACCATTAGTTATCGGTGTTGCGTTTGGTAACCTGCTTTTAGGTGTTCCATTCCAAATCGATAGCCAACAATATCTGACTTATACAGGTAACTTGTTCGGCCTACTGAACCCATATGGTCTGTTAGCTGGTGTTGTTAGCTTAATGATGATTGTGACTCAAGGTGCAACATACTTACAAATGCGTACGACTGGTGAACTACACCTACGTGTTCGTAAAGCAACTTATGTAACAGCATTATTAACTCTGCTGGCTTTCGCAGGTGCAGGTGCTTGGTTGGTTATGGGTATCGATGGCTACGTTGTGACTTCAACTATCGATACATTAAGCGTATCTAACCCACTGAACAAAACTGTCGAAGTTGCTTCAGGTGCGTGGTTGACTAATTTCAACAACTATCCTGTGCTGTGGGCATTACCTGCTCTAGGTGTGGTACTGCCACTGTTGACTATGCTGTTTAGTAAAGCAGACAAAAATGCGTTAGCGTTTGTGAGTTCATCTCTCACTATCGCTTGTATCATTTTAACTTGTGGTGTTGCAATGTTCCCATTCATCATGCCATCAAACATCATGCCAAATGCAAGTTTGACCATGTGGGATGCAACATCTAGCCTGTTTACTCTGCAAGTTATGACGGTTGTTGCGATTATTTTTGTTCCAATTGTATTGGCTTACACTGCGTGGTGTTACTACAAAATGTTTGGCCGTTTGGACAAAAACTTCATCGAAGGCAACAAGCATTCACTGTATTAAGGAGCATAACATATGTGGTATTTTGCCTGGATTCTTGGCACGCTGTTAGCTTGTAGTTTTGCAGTGATTGCAGCTCTAGCTTTAGAGAATGCGGAAGATAAAGCTGCTGCTAAAGATGGCGAGTAATAAATAATGCTGGTGGATAAAAGCTATCAGCTATTGGATAAGGGTCCGGTACGGATCCTTATCCTTATATTAGCGTTAGGGATTGCTGGGAGTGTCATGTGGGATCCAACCCAATTTGCGGCTAAAACCAGCTCATTTCTTATCTGGCAAGGGTTATTACTTATTTGGGCAACCTGTAGTGGCATGATTTTTGGTGTCGGATTTCGACCTAATAAATTGATTTGGCGACTACTTTTCCATCCTTTACCTGCCATCATTATCCTTATCTGGGGCTTGGTTAAAGTCTTCAGCTAATCTAATTGTCAATTATGGGTCTGCGGATCCATAATTTTTTTTTGATAACTTTACCCCTAGGTCATTCCAAAGCGCCACCGTCTTGAGTATAGTGGCACCGTTAATTAATTTAACCTAGGATGGAGTGATTGTTATGTTATTTCGTTGGCCTGTTCGCGTCTATTATGAAGATACGGATGCGGGCGGTGTGGTTTATCATGCACGTTATCTCGCTTTTTTTGAACGGGCTAGGACCGAGATGCTACGGGATAAAGGTATCAATCAACAAAGTTTACTGGCTGAGAATATCGGGTTTGTTGTCAGGAGTATGACAACGGACTTTGTCAGAGCGGCTCGGCTGGACGATTTATTGGAAATTGAGACACAAATCATTGAGATGAAGCGTGCCTCTTTAACCTTTCAACAAAGGTTAATTGATTCACAAGGTAACCTGCTTTGCGGGGCTACGGCCCTGATTGCTTGTGTGGACACATCAAAAATGAAGCCGACAGCGCTTCCTAAGTCTATTGTCGCGGAGTTTAAACAGTGACTGACATGAATATCGTGGATTTATTCCTAAAAGCGAGCCTATTGGTTCAGATCATTATGTTCGTTTTGATTGGTTTCTCTATTGCTTCTTGGGCCATCATTATTCAGAGAACAAAAATTTTAAATGCGGCAGCTCGAGAAGCGGAAGCGTTTGAAGATAAGTTTTGGTCTGGTATTGAGTTATCTCGCTTATACAAAGAAAGTCAGGCTCGCCGTGACTCGCTAAGTGGAGCAGAACAAATTTTCCATGCAGGTTTCAAAGAGTTTGTTCGTTTACACCAAGCGAATATTCATGCACCGGATGCTGTTGTCACTGGGGCATCTCGTGCTATGCGCATTTCGATGAACCGTGAGCTTGAATCCGTAGAAGCGCACATCCCATTTTTAGGGACGGTTGGTTCTATTAGCCCTTATATTGGTCTTTTTGGTACGGTATGGGGAATTATGCATGCCTTTATTGCATTAGGTGCGGTTAAACAAGCAACACTACAAATGGTAGCGCCGGGTATCGCTGAAGCGTTGATTGCAACAGCAATTGGTTTGTTTGCAGCAATCCCAGCGGTAATGGCATATAACCGATTAAATCAGCGAGTCAATAAGCTAGAACAGAGCTACGATAACTTTATGGAAGAGTTTCTGGCTATCTTACATCGCCAAGCATTCTCTGCTGATAAGAAATAATACGGGGAGATAAGCGAATGGCGCGCAATAGTCGCAGACGTGAGCTAAAATCCGAAATCAACATTGTTCCATTGCTGGATGTTTTGTTGGTACTGTTGCTAATTTTTATGGCGACAGCACCGATTATTTCACAAAGCGTGGAGGTTGATCTGCCGGATGCCGCTGAAAGCCAGACCGTATCATCAAGCGATAATCCACCGATTATTTTAGAGGTTGCGGGAGTTGGTCAATACAATATGTTAATTGATGGTGAGCGCTTAGAGCTACTACCACCAGAACAGATTGCGGCTGAAGCGAAAGCTCAGCTAGATAAAAATCCAAAGGCGATTTTCCTTATCGGTGGTGCAAAAGAAGTGCCCTATGATGAAGTGATTAAGGCATTGAATATTTTGCATCAAGCTGGGATCAAATCGGTCGGTTTAATGACTCAACCCATGTAATTGAGTGAGTAATGATTCTTTTTTTGGAAACCAATTGTGGGAAAGACAAAAGAGAAAAAAGATAATTTAAGGCTTTCTCTTCTAACGTCGCTTGCGTTGCACGTTTTATTGATAGGCCTAATTATAATTGGTTCCTTAGTTTCCGTTGTCAAACTTGGCGGCGGAGGGGAGGAGGGGACTGTCATCGATGCGGTGATGGTCGATCCCGGCGCGGTTGTTCAGCAATATAACCAAATGCAACAACAAGAAAATAGCGCTAAACAAGCAGCTAAAGAGCGTAAAGAGAAAGAGCGTAAACAAGAAGCTGAGCTAAGGGAAAAGCAAGAGCAGGAACAAAAGCGTCTGCAACAGCTTGAGCAAGAGCGTATTCAAAGTGAACGAGAAGCGCAGGAGCGGCAAAAACAAGTTGAGCAGCAACAAAAACAAGCAGCTGAAGCGGCAAGAAAAGCGAAGGAAGAGCAAAAAATAGCGGAAGAAGCGGCGGCAAAAGCCAAAGCAGAAAAAGAACGCTTGATTAAAGAACAAGCTGCCGCGAAGGAAAAAGCAGAGGCTGAAGCGAAAAAAGAAGCTGAAGCGATAAAAGCGAAAGCAGCGGCTGATGCTAAGGCGAAAGCGGAGAAAGAAGCGAAAGCTAAAGCGGAAAAAGAGGCGAAAGAGAAAGCGGAGAAAGAAGCGAAAGCTAAAGCAGCTAAAGAAGCTAAGGCCAAAGCCGATAAGGAAGCAAAAGCCAAAGCAGCTAAAGAGAAAGCAGAGGCTGCAAAAAATTCCGCTGAGATTGATAATCTACTCGGTGATTTGACCTCTACAGGGCCAAGTCGTGAAGGTGGAGCGGCTTCCGCAGGCCAAGGTGGCGGTAAACGTTCTGGGGCATCCAATGCAGACGTTGAAAATTATGCAAGTAAAATAAAAGCCGCGATTCAGAGTAAGTTTTATGATTCAGATACTTACCGTGGACGTACGTGTGAACTTAAGTTACAAATTGCACCTGATGGCTTATTAGTAAGTATTACCCCTAAAAATAATGCTTCTAATGACCCAGCACTGTGTAGTGCAGCAATCAGAGCTGCAAACCTTGCAACGTTACCACGCCCACCGGCGGATGTGTATGAAGCATTTAAAAAACAAGGAAGTACAGTTGTATTTAGCCCAAAATAAGATAAGTCGGAGCTGTCTGTATTGAATTTATGTCTGCTATAGCATAAATAGTTCTTACAATATCTAGTTTTGTTAGTATACCTTTGTTAAAATTCAGCGAATTATTGTGGCAGTGAATACCACAGTAAGGGAGATAAGGATGAAGCAGGCTTTTAAAGTAGTTCTCGGGTTCCTCATGTTATGGGCAACAGTTGCTCAGGCTGAAATCCGTATTGAGATCACGGAAGGTGTTAATAGTGCTCAGCCAATAGGGGTTGTTCCTTTTAAATGGTCTGGCTCAGGTACACCTCCACAAGAAATCGGGCAAATTGTTGGTGCTGATTTACGCAATAGTGGCAAATTTAACCCTATTGAGCCTAGTCGTATGCCTCAACAACCTGCGACCGCTTCTGAAGTAGTTCCTGAGGCTTGGACAGCATTGGGGATTAATGCCGTTGTTGTCGGTCAAATCCAACCCGCGGCTGATGGCAGCTATGTGGTTAGCTACCAATTAGTTGATGTTGCTGGTAGCCCAGGCACGGTCTTATCTCAAAACCAGTATAAGGTCACTAAAGAGTGGTTACGTTATGCCGCCCATACCGCAAGCGATGAAGTTTTTGAAAAGCTGACCGGTATTCGTGGTGCATTCCGTACACGTATCGCCTATGTTGTGACTAATAAAGGGGGTCAATACCCTTATGAATTACGTGTTTCTGATTACGATGGCTATAACCAATTTACGGTTCATCGTTCTCCGGAACCTTTGATGTCGCCAACTTGGTCACCTGATGGTGAGCGTTTGGCGTATGTGACGTTTGAAAGTGGCAGTTCAGCACTGGTGATTCAGACGCTATCAACTGGCGCCGTTCGTCAGGTTGCATCATTCCCTCGTCATAATGGTGCTCCAGCGTTTTCTCCAGATGGGACTAAACTGGCTTTTGCTTTGTCAAAAACAGGTAGCTTAAATCTTTATATTATGGATTTAGCGAGCGGCCAAATTCGTCAAGTGACTGATGGTCGTAGTAATAATACAGAGCCAAGCTGGATGCCAGATAGTCAAACATTGGTCTATACATCTGACCAAGCGGGTCGTCCGCAAATTTACAAGATTAATATTAATGGCGGTAGCCCTGAACGTGTGACCTGGGAAGGTACACAAAATCAGGACGCTGATGTTAGCCCGGATGGATCTTTCATTGTAATGGTCAGCTCCGGCGGTGGTCAGCAGCATATCGCCAAACAGGATCTGGCGACGGGTAACGTTGAATATTTAACGAAAACGTTTCTAGATGAAACGCCGAGTATCGCACCTAACGGCACTATGGTTATTTATAGCTCCTCTCAAGGCTTGGGGACTATATTGCAGCTAGTTTCGACCGACGGGCGTTTCAAAGCGCGTCTTCCGGCAACCGATGGACAGGTTAAATTTCCTGCTTGGTCGCCGTATCTGTGATGCATAATAATAATGTGTGGCAAACTATTAAGGATCAAAACGATGCAACTGAATAAAGTGCTTAAAGGGCTGATGATCGCATTACCAATCATGGCTGTCGCAGCTTGTAGCTCTAACAAAAACAATGACCAAAATGGCGCGGATTCTTCAATGAACCAAACTAACAGCGGTCTGTCTGCGGAAGAGCTGGCACGTCAGCAAATGCAAGAACTGCAAAATAACAATATCGTTTACTTCGGTTTCGATAAATACAACGTATCTCCAGAATACGCTGATATGTTAGATGCTCATGCAGCTTTCCTACGTAACAACCCATCTGTTAAAGTTGTTGTTGAAGGTCATGCGGATGAGCGTGGTACTCCTGAGTACAACATCGCACTGGGTGAACGTCGTGCTAATGCAGTTAAAATGTACCTGCAAAGCAAAGGTGTAGCGGGTGATCAAGTTTCTCTGGTTTCTTACGGTAAAGAAAAACCAGCTGTGTTAGGTCACACAGAAGCTGATTACGCTAAAAACCGTCGTGCAGTTATTGCATACTAATCGATAAGCGAAATTATCTCTTATGAACAGTAACTTCAGACATTTATTTGTAGGTCTGTCGTTATTGGTTGGCGTAGCGGCCCCTTGGGCCGCTATTGCCCAAGCGCCAATCATTAATGTCGGATCCGGTTCATCCGGTGATCGTCTTACTCAGCTTGAGACGGCAGTTAACTCTCAAGGCCAGATCTTATATCAAATCCAGCAACAGATTGCTGACAACCAACGCGATATCGATACATTGCGTGGTCAGATTCAGGAAAATCAATATAAACTGAATCAAATTGTTGAGCGCCAAAAAGATTTGTATATGCAATTAGGTCAGGTGAGTGGCGGTACTACAGAATCATCAAATTCATCGGCAGCAGCGGACTCCTCCACTTCAGCACCTGCACCAGAAGCCTCTGGTGGTGGCGAAAAGGAAGATTATAATGCTGCAGTTGCGCTTGCGATGAAAAGCAAATCTAAAGCGCAAATCGATGAGGCCATCGGTGCATTACAAAGCTTTATTAAAAGCTATCCCAAATCCAGCTATCAATCTAATGCTAACTATTGGTTAGGGCAACTTAACTATAATAAAGGTAGCAAAGATGATGCGGCATTCTACTTTGCAACTGTTGTGAAAGAATATCCTAAATCCCAAAAAAGCAGTGAGGCTCTGTATAAAGTCGGCCTGATCATGCAAGACAAAGGGCAGAAGGATAAAGCAAAAGCGGTTTATCAACAGGTGCTGAAACAGTATCCGAATAGCGCTGGTGCTAAACTTGCAGAGAAAAAGCTTAGCTCACTTTAAGGATTAACCCCGAAGAAGTAATTACCGAATATTTCGGGGTTAACCGTATGATAAGTGTGCATTCAATCGTTTTTTTCAAAAAAATCATTGCACCATCGTCAGAAATGAGTAATATAAGCCGCCGTTGACGCAAGAATAAGTTGTTAAGTTTAATGGGTCGTTAGCTCAGTCGGTAGAGCAGTTGACTTTTAATCAATTGGTCGCAGGTTCGAATCCTGCACGACCCACCATTAACAGCCTCTATTTCGTTAATGTGCTTTAAGATGTGTGAGTTAATTTAGTCGGTAGAACAAGAGCTCATTGAACGCTTGTTCGTATTAGGCCTCAAACACAATGAGTCACCCTGCACGACCGCCATCTTAAAATAAAAAAATCAGTTATATCAGATGGGTCGTTAGCTCAGTCGGTAGAGCAGTTGACTTTTAATCAATTGGTCGCAGGTTCGAATCCTGCACGACCCACCATCTTAAGATAACAAAATCCAGTCATATT
>NZ_JAMPLW010000008.1:0-209332 GCF_028477805.1 Providencia sp. PROV268 | reverse complement strand
AGATGGGTCGTTAGCTCAGTCGGTAGAGCAGTTGACTTTTAATCAATTGGTCGCAGGTTCGAATCCTGCACGACCCACCATCTATAGAAATACCATTATCTTCAAATTCTTCCATTTTCTAGTGTAGTTAAATTGTGTTATTCAATCTAAAAGCCCATCAAGCAAAATAGCGCTATATTGGCCACAATGGCTCGTATGTGTCGATGATTTCCAGAAATGCGCCTGTATCCTCTCCTAATCGATTAATTATACCGGTATTAGGGTAAGGGGCGGCATTGGGAATGGACCCGTGTAGACGCCGATTTTCAAACCTCTTCGTATGAGTAAGTCGATATTTAGTCGCGATCTTGTGGCTATCATCACCTAACTCTTGAGCAAAAACCATTCAGCCTGAGTTATTGTGTGGGTATTGACTTCTTTTTTTGAGAACTTACGCAAGGTATTACTGACCTACTTGGACTAGTCTAAATAAAACATCAATAACTGATCACCTTGTAAAATATAAATTATTTTATCTATGGCAAAGACTAGGAAAGGACTAGCGGATGAAAAAACTATTAGCAGTATTCTGCGCAGGGGCTTTTGTTTCAACCAGTGTATTTGCGGCGATCCCTCCCGGCAATGATGTGACAACTAAACCCGATCTTTATTATTTAAAAAACTCACAGGCTATTGATAGTTTAGCGTTATTGCCACCACCACCTGAAGTGGGCAGCATCTTATTTTTAAACGACCAAGCGATGTATGAAAAAGGCCGTTTATTGCGAAATACTGAGCGTGGAGAACAAGCCGCTAAGGATGCTGATCTGGCTGCGGGCGGTGTTGCGAACGCATTTTCTGAAGCTTTTGGTTATCCCATTACCGAAAAGGATGCGCCTGAAATTCATAAATTGCTGACGAATATGATTGAAGATGCGGGGGATTTAGCAACTCGCTCAGCCAAAGAGAAATACATGCGCATTCGTCCATTTGCGTTCTACGGTGTTGCTACCTGTAACACGAAAGATCAGGACAAATTATCTAAGAATGGCTCTTATCCTTCCGGACACACCGCAATTGGCTGGGCATCTGCACTCGTATTGTCAGAAATTAACCCAGAAAACCAAGATAAAATTTTAAAACGTGGTTATGAACTTGGCCAAAGCCGAGTCATCTGTGGTTACCATTGGCAAAGTGATGTTGATGCTGCTCGTATCATTGCATCGGGTGCGGTAGCAACTTTACACTCCAACCCTGAATTCCAAAAACAGTTACAAAAAGCCAAAGACGAATTTGCTAAACTGAAAAAATAGCTTTACTTAAAAACGATACCGCCCCATCAGTAACAACGAGAGGGGCGGTTTTTTATTGTGTTTTATATGGTAAAATCGCGTCAGATCCCTTCAGGCAATAGACTGTTATCTTGCAACATGCCAACTACCAGTGTTTGCATGCGCTGGCCAAGAGTGTGGTCGATGGTATAATTGAGCTGCTGGGCGACTTCCACCGTGATTTCATCAAAGCATTTCATCAACAGATGTAAGCTGTATGCAGCTTGTTGCGCATTACGGTAATCAAACAAGGTTTCCATTGCTTGGATAATGTGCTCTGGCATCCATTGTTGATATGCTCTGCCGTGATACCAAACATCTTGCTGCCCTTTACTTTTGTTTGAGACATAGCACTCTAACATCGTCAGTAGGGCATTTTTCATATCAACGTCTCTTGACCAAGCGCTCCAGAGTTCATTACGCGAAAGGGCAATCGCAACTTGATGTGATTCATACCAAAATTCGTTCACAATAAACGTGAATTTATTTTGACTGAGTTGCTTAGGCGGAAGTTGTACCTGATCACTGTCGGGAAGGTTATCCGTGATACCGCTTTTATCGAGTAAAATGGTGTAGCCACGGGCATAAGTATTATCAAGCCCATACTGTTTCATCTTTTGCAATCGACTTGGTTCAGCAAAGGTAAAATCAACTTTTCTTCCTTGCTCGTAAATCGCTAAACAAGTCGGGCATTCAGGCTCATTTTCACCACCATTTGTAAGATGTAGAGCCACTAGAGGCTGACCAAATTGGTGTATCCATTGTTGGTCATGAAAAAGTGCTGTTACACCTGAACCGACTAATTCAATATCAATGTCTGAATAATGATCAATTTGTTGTTCTCTACCTCTTGAGCCTGTCAAAATGACGGCATCAATTCTAGGATCGAGCAAAGAAACGGAAATAATTTTATTGATTAAAGATGCAGGTGATTCCATAGCTAACCCATCGAATTTATTGATGTGGCTAAGATACCTGTAAAATGACTAAAATGCTAAAAAACTCGATAATTATCATGATTATTTAGTGAAATAGTGAGAAATCACGCCATCATCACCAAAAATCGAGAAGACTTCCTCAATGAATTGGGGTATCTTGTTTAGTATATAAAACAAAAATGTGGTTTTCGACCCATTTTATAGGCGATTTTAGATGTAAAATTGCATTATGCTAAACAGAGGCACAAGATGAGCGAGTTTATTGATTTTAACCAGTCGGTTTATCCGTTCCCTGCTAGACCGGCATTGCTAAGCTCAGAAGAGAAAGCATTTTATCGTGAGCGCATCAAAGCGTTATTGCTTGAAAAAAATGCGGTGATAGTTGCACATTATTATACCGATCCTGAAATCCAAGCATTGGCTGAGGAAACAGGTGGATGTGTTGCTGACTCTCTGGAAATGGCTCGTTTTGGCGCCCGTCATAGTGCATCAACCCTGCTAGTCGCGGGGGTACGTTTTATGGGGGAAACCGCAAAAATCTTAAGCCCTGAAAAAACCGTTTTAATGCCAACATTAGATGCCGAATGTTCACTTGATTTAGGCTGCCCAGAGGCGGATTTTGCGCGTTTTTGCGATCAGCACCCTGATCGTACAGTGGTGGTTTATGCGAATACCTCTGCGGCGGTGAAAGCACGAGCAGATTGGGTGGTGACATCCAGTATTGCGGTAGAATTAATCGAGCATCTTGATAGCCTAGGCGAGAAAATTATTTGGGCGCCTGACCGCCATCTTGGCCGTTATGTTCAGCAACAAACAGGGGCTGATATTTTGTGTTGGCAGGGCGCTTGTATTGTTCATGATGAATTTAAAACCCAGTCTCTGAGCAAAATGAAAGCGCTGTATCCAGAAGCGGCGGTGCTGGTTCACCCTGAGTCTCCTCAAGCTGTTGTCGAGCTTGCTGATGCTGTCGGCTCGACAAGCCAATTAATCAAAGCGGCGCAAACGTTGCCTCATCCATCAATGATAGTCGCGACCGATAAAGGCATTTTTTATAAAATGCAGCAAGCGTGCCCTGATAAGTCTTTGTATATTGCGCCGACCGCGGGGGAAGGTGCGACATGCCGTACTTGTGCCCATTGCCCTTGGATGGCGATGAATGGTTTAAAAGCGATAGCACAAGCCTTAGAGAGTCACGGGGAGCAACATCAAATTTATGTGAGCGAAGCGCTACGTCAAAAAGCGATGTTACCTTTAAATAGAATGCTAGATTTTGCAGAGAGTCTAAAATAAAAGAGCACTATTGTTTATATCGAGGCCACGCGGAATCATAATGTGGCATGACATAGGGTTGAGAGAAGGATTTTGGGATGGATTTCTTTAGCACAAGTAATGTATTAGTGAATATTCCTCTATGGGATAGTGTGTATGAATTGTCATACATCGAAGCAGTAGGAACAGTGGCTGGTTTGTTATGTATTTTGCTAGCTAGTCTTGAAAAAACCATTAATTACTTGTTTGGTTTAATCAATGTGACGCTGTTTGGGGTGATTTTTTTTCAAATCCAACTGTATGCTAATTTGCTTTTACAGGTATTTTTCTTTATCGCCAATATTTATGGTTGGTATGCGTGGAGCCGAGTGGATAACCAGCAACAAACGGAACTGAAAATTCGTTGGTTAAGCCTGCCTAAGGCGACGATAACAGTGATCATCTCTTTATTTGTGATCATTTACCTAACATACAATATTGATTGGGTCTTTGGGGTATTGGCGGAATGGGCAATTAACATTTTGAATCTGTTTGGCGCTAACCTAACAATGCCTGTGTTAGAACCCGATGCATTTCCATTCTGGGATTCGACCATGACAGTATTATCTGTGGTTGCAATGATCCTGATGACGCGTAAGTACGTTGAAAATTGGCTTTTATGGGTGATCATCAACGTAATTAGTATTATCGTATTCTATAAGCAAGGGGTATATGCGATGTCATTAGAGTACCTCATTTTGCTAGGTATCGCGCTGAATGGTTCAAGGCTTTGGGTGAAATCGGCAAAACAAAACGGCTCTGTGCCCCTCTCATAAACCACGGTGACGAAAATTAACAATAAAACGGCTAAAGTAACATTATCGATGTTTTGCCGTTTTTATTGTTTTTTACTCTAAAATTCCCCCTAAATATGGGGCTATTGTGCTGTTTAATCGCCTTTAGCCTCATTTTATAATCTGAAAGCTTAAAACTAACTATTTCATACTAAGCTTGCCTGTTTACAGAAGGCGGCTGAACGGTTAGATTAAAATTTCGATACCTGTCGTCTTTCAAGTTGCAGCATTGTGAGTGGTAAGAGAATCTCTCTTCGCTTAAAAGTAAGTGTTTACCATCGGCCTGCTATTGGAATCCATAGGGTATGTAAATCATCTATATAAAAAAATAAACATTGGATTAACGGGTATGAATTATCAGAACGATGACGTCAGAATTAAACAAATAAAAGAATTATTGCCACCAATTGCGTTGTTGGAGAAGTTTCCAGCGACGGACAAAGCGGCGTTTACCGTTCATGAAGCACGTCTCGCCATCCATAATATACTGTCAGGCGAAGATGATCGCCTTGTGGTTGTGATTGGTCCTTGCTCTATTCATGATACTAAAGCTGCTCTGGAATATGCCGAGCGCCTTAATAAGTTACGAGAAGAACTCAAAGATTCGCTAGAAATTGTGATGCGTGTGTATTTTGAAAAACCGCGTACCACAGTAGGTTGGAAAGGGCTAATTAATGACCCTAATATGGACAATAGCTTTAATATCAATGAAGGGCTACGTATTGCCCGTGAACTATTGGTGAAAATTAATGACCAAGGCCTGCCGACCGCGGGTGAATTTCTCGATATGATCAGCCCTCAATATGTCGCTGACCTAATGAGCTGGGGGGCGATTGGTGCACGCACAACAGAATCGCAAGTACATCGTGAATTGGCTTCTGGTCTCTCTTGCCCAGTTGGCTTTAAAAATGGAACAGATGGCACGATTAAGATCGCTATTGATGCGATTAATTCAGCACGTTCACCGCATTGTTTCTTATCGGTCACCAAATGGGGGCATTCTGCAATCGTCAATACTAGCGGGAACCCAGATTGCCACATTATTTTACGTGGTGGTAAAGAGCCAAACTACAGTGCGGAACACGTTAAGGCGGTGCGCGAAGGGCTAGTGAATGCAGGTCTAACCCCCAGCATTATGATTGACTTTAGCCACGCAAACAGTAACAAGAAATTTGAAAGACAAATGATAGTTGCTGATGACGTCAGTGAGCAATTACGCCAAGGTGATCGCTCTATTACAGGTGTCATGATCGAAAGCCACCTTGTTGAAGGCAATCAAAGCCTAGAGTCAGGTGAGCCTCTGGTTTATGGGAAAAGTGTCACTGACGCATGTATCGGATGGGATGATACAGAAAAAGTATTGCGCCAATTGTCTGATGCGGTGATTGCTCGTCGCCAGAAGTAATCGATAGTATTTCATATAGGAAGCCAGAGTCTTGTTGCTCTGGCTTTTTTACGTTATTAGATAGGAGAGTCGTACTCTTTAGATTGGTAAACCGACAGGCAGCATACCACTCTCCTATTACTTATTATGAGATTAGAATCTCTAAAGCTATTGACCGATATGGTGTGGATAGCGATAGAGCAATCTAAACTTACTTTTTGGTTGTGTTGAGCTATTTTCGGATGAGTTCATGATGAACATAATCGCACTACCAAAAATAAAACGCCAAAATACCTTAAATCACGATCCGCTAAAAATACCCGTAAAAGGGGTTTTTGTGGCCTTTCCGCTCATGAATAAATAATGCAAGGAAAAATCAATATTTAAGATTTTTCTTGTCGAGCTATTCACTGTATTTACTCGTTATTATAGTTTGTTTATTTTTATTATCTTAGTTTTATATTTTTTGTTTTCAGTAAAAATGAACAAATCATTCAAAAAACTTCTCTTTCTTTAATAGTCGCTAAAGTAAATAATCCCTTTTCGATATTATAACTAAAGGGAAATATTAATGAGGAAGTTACAACTTGCATCGTTAACATTTGCATTAATCAGCACGATGGGAAGTGCTTTTGCGTCAACTAACCAAGAGGGATATTACGGTTCCGCACGACTTTCTAAAGTGTGGCAAAAAGCGGATAGTATGGATACGAGTCTCCGCCCAGGGATTGGCCAGTTTGTTTCTGGTGATGATAAAGATGATTTCTACAATGCTTCTCTTGCAGCGGGTTATCAGTATGGTAATGGCTGGCGTACCGAAGGGGAGTATAGTTTTAATAAAAAAGCGGAGTACACCAGTGGCTCAACCGCTTTTTCAACCAGCTTTAATCATCACAAAACGGAATCGCAGCGTTTAATGCTGAATGTTTATCGTGATTATGATATCTACCAAGGGATTTCAGTGTATGGCACCGTGGGATTGGGTGTTGCAAAAGTGAAATCATCGGGATGGCAAGGTAATGCCGCACGTCAATATGGTAGCAATACTGACACTAACTTAGCGTACTCGATTGGCGCTGGTGTAAGTTACGAGCCTATTGATAAATTAAATTTTGACTTGGGATATCGTTATATTGATTTAGGGAAAATCGAAAGCGGTATGAATCGTTTTGCCAATGCGCGTGGCATACAGGATGAGCAGATGAAAGCGCACCTTAAGTCACAAGAGCTTGTGTTAGGCGTTAGATATCTATTTTAATTTTTAACGTATTATTATTCATTGGAATATGTCATACAAAAAGGGTTGGCGATTAGCCAACCCTTTATTTTATTTAACTTTAATTATTTTGCTTTGCCTTGGTTGGCAACCGCTGCTTGTTTTGCAGCGATTTCATCTTGGTTGCCAAGATAGTAATGTTTGATTGGTTTCATGTTTTCATCAAACTCATAAACCAGTGGCACTGCTGTTGGGATATTGAGGTTAAGAATTTCTTCTTCGCCCATGTTATCCAAGTATTTTACCAGCGCACGCAGTGAGTTACCGTGAGCTGCAATAATCACTTTTTCACCTGCCGCAACACGTGGTTTGATCTCTTGTTCCCAGTAAGGCACAACACGCTCAATGGTTGTTGCTAAGCTTTCTGTTACTGGCAGTTCCTCGCTAGACAGTTTTGCATAGCGTGGATCGTGGCCTGGGAAACGTTCGTCATCTTTTGTTAGCTCAGGTGGCGTGATGGCAAAACCACGGCGCCAGAGTTTAACTTGCTCATCACCATATTTAGCCGCAGTTTCTGATTTATCTAGACCTTGCAGTGCACCATAGTGACGCTCATTTAGTTTCCAGCTCTTTTCAACAGGCAGCCATTGCTGATCAACCTGATCAAGGATGTTCCATAAGGTATGGATAGCACGTTTCAGAACTGAGGTATAGGCGAAATCAAAGACAAAGCCTTCATCTTTCAGCAGTTGGCCTGCATTTTTTGCTTCTTCACGGCCTTTGTCTGACAGCTCAACATCAGTCCAGCCAGTGAAACGGTTCTCTTTGTTCCACTCGCTCTCACCGTGTCTTACCAAAACCAGTTTAGTTACAGCCATAGCTTAAACTCCTATCAGTACATTCAAATTAAAATGAATCATTGCTGACTTACATTATAGGGATAGTCAATCCGAACGCTAGTCACAACTGATGTTTTACCCAAACCAAATCAAAAAAGTGATAGTCAGTCGGTTATTTGGATAAAAATCGTACCTTAATCAGCTTGTTTTTTATCCAGCAACCATTTTGACTGGGTAAGTAAAAAATAACAGATGCAATAGATTTAACCCGAAGTGAAACGATACAGCAAGCCATAATTTGCCACTCCACATCCATGCTAGTCCATAAATAATTCCTGCAAGGGTCGCAAAAAGGATCAGCAACGGGCCTCCCGCGAAATGCACAGCCCCAAACACTAAGGCACACACGACTAATGCAAGATAAGGGGAGCCAAACCATTGAGTGAGGCGCTGCTGGAGATAGCCACGAAATAATGCTTCTTCGGCTAATGAGACAAATAATAAATTGCAAATAATGAATGCAGGTAACCAAGTCGGCAAATGCCACTCAAAACCTAGTCCTCCCGCAATGGCAGCAACAACCAATAACATAGGAACGGCAATGATCAGTAACCACCATTGCCAAGGTTTTGCTGTTTTGGGGGCTTGAGCTGAAAATAGGCTGGGGAGACAAAATAACAAAACAAAAGGAACCAAGGCCTTATCAAAGTTAAAGTACATGGTAAATGGTCTGCTTTGCTCGCCAACAATCACGCTATCGAGGTATTTGAGGTTATGAAATCCTGGGAAAAAATGAATCAATAGGCCTACAGCGCAGATAACAAGCGTGACCTCGCTAATAACTTTGACCCAGACATGATATTGAAAGCGCCAACCTATCACGCCAATGACAGTAATGGCGACAAATAAGAGAATTGCTTGCCAACTTAGTACACCCGTAAATAGTGCTATTGTTGTCGCAAGTAAGAGTAAAAATGTGGCAATAAATCGATGCGTTGCAAGTGTTGTGAGTGAAGCCGCCAAAATAAACCAACTGGCCATACGTTGTTCCTAAAATCTATTCGAATTATTTAAAGCGGCACAGTGTAATTGTTTTCAGTTATTTTCCGAGGAAAAAGCACAGCTATTGGTCTGGAATGATAAAAAATTAATATAAATAAACAGGTTATATAGCTGAGTATTAAGTGTGCGAACTAATCATTAGATTAATTTAGGTCGATAATCGAACATTATCGACCCCAATGATGGCGCGGTTAGACCGTTTGTTGCTCGACAGTTTCTATGTCATAACGATATTTGCCGTTATCAGGAACAAACTTCAATCGATGGGTAATGCAAGTTGGCGCATCTTCTTGATGGTGAGTAACAAAAAGAAGCTGAGTCGTGCCTTGGCTGAGCATTACATCAATAAAACGTAGGACTAATAAACGGTTTAAACCATCTAGCCCTTGAAGTGGCTCATCTAAAATCAAAACAGCCGGATGTTTGACTAAGGCGCGTGCGATAAGCACAAGTCGTTGCTGACCCCATGATAAGCTATGGAAAGGTTGTTGTGCTGTTTGTGAGGGAAAACCGAGTAGGGCTAGCCACTCATAAGCCAGTTGAATTTGGCGATCAGAAGGTGTCTGATATAAACCAATTGAGTCGTGGAACCCAGAGATGATCACATTAATCACGCTAGTCGCGACGCGGTACTCTTGATGAATGCTGTTACTAACATAACCAATATGGCGTTTGATATCCCAAATCGTCTCACCTGTGCCTCTGCGACGACCAAATAGCGTTAAATCATTACTATAGCCTTGAGGATGATCTCCGGTAATTAGGCTTAATAGCGTGGATTTCCCTGCACCGTTTTCGCCGATAATTTGCCAATGCTCATTGGGATTAACCTGCCAGTTCAAACCATGCAAAATCGGTTTGTCGTTATAGCTGACCACGCCGTTTTTCAAAATAACCCGTGGAATATCGCTAGGAAGTGGGGCTTCAGCCGTTGGATCTTCCATTTCAGGGATAGTGAGATGTTTTAAGCTTTCGCTATGTTGAAGCTGGGTGATTAACGTGTTAGCAAGTACTGACTCACGGCTACCTGATAAAGTCAGTTTGCAGTCGGCTAATACGCCCATATTGTCAATAAAGTCGGGTAACTCATCAAATCGGTTCAGGATCAATACAATTGTTAACCCTTTTTCAGATAAGCTGCTAAGTAACTCGCTCAGGTTATTTCGTGAATAGACATCAAGGCCATCAAAAGGCTCATCAAGCACTAATAAATCAGGTTCCCCCATAAGGGTTTGGCAGAGTAAAACTTTGCGTGTTTCCCCTGTTGACAGATATTTAAAGCGTCGAGAAAGCAGATCGTGAATGCCAAATTTTGTGGCCAGTTCAAGACAGTATTCATTGTCTCGGTGGTGGAGTTGGATAATTTCAGCGGCGGTATATCCGGTATCGTCTTCATCTTCACTAAGCAGATCCGTGTTATTACGCTGCCACTCTTCATTAATCATGTTTTGCAGTTGTTCGAAAGAGAGGCGTACGGGAGATACAAAGCTATTTTCCACAATACCTGAGAGTGGTTTTAGTTCCCCTGATAACGCTTTTGCAAGTGATGACTTACCACTACCATTGGCCCCAATAAACGCCCAACTTTCATGCTGATTAATGGCTAATTCAGGAATATCCAGTGTTTGTGTGTCACTGAGCTTAAAGCTGCTGTGACGAAGGGTGATTGCTTTCATGCCACTTCCTTATTTTTGTCATTATTTTTGTCGTTATTTACCTGTCACCTCAACAAATAATCATGATTACAGATAAAGTCAATCATTCACTGGAGAAAGGCGCACAAAAAATAAGCTTGCACTTATCTATTGGTGAGGAAATGGCGTATTTAGATAAGTGCACGTGGTTAGCATAGTGTGGCAATAATCACTTGATCGGCATTAAATAGCGCTGTGACATTATCGTTGAGCTGCAATTGTTGGCTATCGACTTCTTGGTTACTGAGGGTAGAGCATAGGCTCTCACCACCTAATAGGGTCACGATCACTTCACTGTTTTCTTGACCACGTTCAAGTGCGGTTATCTTCCCAGCGAGTTGATTGTCAAATTCACTATTTTTTATTGGTTGCTTCGTCAATTTTATCCAAGGTGCTTTAATCAGAGCGAGTACTTCCTTACCTTCAGTAAGGCGTAGACGGTTGGCACTCTGTTCTGTAAGAGCGGCATTAATGATGGTTTTATTGTCGGCCAATAACACTTGGACATGTTGTTGAACTTGGTGATGGTCACGAGCAATCAGAGTACCAAAAAACTGATTACGCGCGCTGGTTTGCAATGAAAAACGGGAAATCGCGGCTAGAAGACTATCAAGAGGTAATGTGTCTTCTTTGAGAACATCAAAGGCTTTTTGCTGAATTTGTGCCAGTAAGTCGTATAGCTGTAGCAGTCTTTCCCCATAGTGGGTCAATGTTGTGCCACCACCACCTTTACCGCCAGTGGCTCTATCCACTAAAATATCGTCAGCAAGCTGGTTCATTTCATTGATAGCATCCCAGGCGCTTTTATAGCTGATCCCAGCCAATTTAGCACCTTGGCTAATAGAGCCTGTTGCTTTGATTTGCTTGAGCAATGAAATTCGGCGAGGGTCTGCAAATAAACTCCCTTGTAGCTTTAGTGTCAGTAAGATTTCTGCTTGCATAAATATAACCCTTCCTATCAGATTGAATATACTCAAGTTGTACTTTGTATTAGTGAGAGTATATAAATAAACTGTCATCGCGACGCTTAATAAAAAAGCACGTTTAGTGTGTCGTTAGAAATAGAATTTGTCTACAATAGTGACAGCTATCCCGCTATTATATACGTTATTATTTAAATTCAGCTTTATTTTCCCTCGTCAGCGCATCAGTTGGCTGGTGGGCACAGTATCACTGAAGAGGCTTTAATGTTAGAAATTTTAAAAAGCATGGGCTTTGCCCTGTTGATGGTTCCCGTTGTGATGTTTTTGATTATGGGGCTAATTTACGGCCTCGGGGCTTTCTTTAATCTGCTATCTAAAGCTCACGTTCCGCACCATCATACAGAGAAGGAATAACCCTCCTCCCTATTTAAGTTCGCCTGTTTTTTAGTGGTACACTGAGAAACAGGCAACTCTATCTATTTGTTTTTGGTTGATACGCTTTTAAAGCATGTCTCCCCTCACTTTTCTGCTTCTGGTATAAGTTTTGATGCAATTCATTGCGCTAGCACACTTTTCTGCACGCGATGACTTTAAGTTATCGTTATATCCTGTTATATATAGCGTGATAACTAATATTAGGGTGGACTGAAATGAAAAAAAATTTGATCACGTTGTTGGCGGGTGTCACGATAACACTTTCTATGGCAAGCCATACGGTTGCAGCAGAGAAAATAACTGTTTTTGCTGCCGCCTCTTTGACAAATGCAATGAATGAAATTTCTGAACAATATCAGAAAGAAAACAAAGTAGAAGTTGTCTCATCATATGCATCATCATCGACACTTGCTCGTCAAATTGAGCAAGGAGCGCCTGCAAATCTATTTATTTCTGCCGATCAGCAATGGATGAATTATGCTATTGATAAGCATTTGATGGTTGAAAACACGCGCTACACTTTATTAGGTAATGAGTTGGTATTGATCGCACCCAAAGATTCCAAAATTGAAAAGGTGGAGATCAATAAACAAACGGATTGGAAAAAGCTGCTTGATGGCGGCCGTCTGGCGGTAGGCGATCCGGAGCATGTTCCTGTTGGGATTTATGCGAAAGAAGCATTGAGCTATTTAGGGGCATGGGATACGGTCAATCCGTTATTAGCACGTACCAATAATGTGCGTAGTGGTATGGCCTTGGTTGAACGCGATGAAGCGCCTTTAGGGATAGTGTATGGCTCCGATGCCGTTGCTAGCCAAAAAGTCAAAGTCGTTGGTATTTTTCCAGCAGACTCGCACAAACCCGTTGAATATCCAATGGCTATTGTGAAAGACCAAGATAATCAAGCAACTCGTGACTTTTATGAATATTTGAAAACGCCAGCCGCTTCAGAAGTATTCAAACGTTACGGTTTCACCCCACGTTAAGGGATTTTAGTATTGCAGATGTTAAGTGCTTATGAATGGGAAGCCATCTACCTGAGCTTAAAAGTTTCAAGTGTGGCAGTCATGTTTAGTTTGCCACTAGGTATTTTGGTTGCATGGGTATTGGTGCGTTGTCATTTCCCCGGCAAAACACTGCTGGATAGTATTATCCATCTACCATTGGTGTTACCGCCAGTGGTAGTGGGGTATTTATTATTGATCAGTATGGGACGCCGTGGTTTTATTGGGGAATGGCTGTATAGCTGGTTTGGGTTTAGCTTTACGTTTAGCTGGCGCGGTGCCGCATTGGCCTCCGCCGTGGTGGCTTTTCCATTGATGGTGCGGGCGATCCGTTTAGCGCTCGAAGCCGTTGATCGTAAACTTGAGCAAGCGGCTCGAACATTAGGCGCGACGCCATTACGTGTCTTTTTTACGATAACTATTCCATTATCACTGCCCGGTATTATTGTGGGAACGGTATTAGCATTTGCACGCTCATTAGGGGAGTTTGGGGCGACTATCACCTTTGTATCGAATATTCCCGGAGAAACACAAACCATCCCACTTGCGATGTATACCTTAATTGAAACACCGGGGGCGGAAGTGGATGCAGCCCGCTTGTGTGTGATTGCTATTATCTTGGCATTAATTTCACTATTAGTTTCAGAATGGCTGACCCGTTGGGGCAAAAAGCGATTGGGGGTAGCCTGATATGTTAGAGCTGGATTTTTCACAGCAGCTTGGTGAGTTAGCGCTTGAAGTGAATACCTCGCTACCGACAGAGAGCATTACTGCCATATTTGGGTTATCTGGAGCAGGGAAGACCTCATTAATTAATGTGATAGGGGGGCTAACCAAGCCTAATCGAGGGCGTATTGTGCTCAATGGACGGACGCTGGTCGATATCGAAAAAGGCATCTGCTTGCCGCCCGAAAAGCGCCATATTGGCTATGTCTTCCAAGATGCACGGCTATTTCCCCATTATCGAGTCAAGAATAATTTACGTTATGGTATGGCTCCCGAAATGAAAGGGCGCTTCGATGAAATTGTGACGTTGTTAGGCATTGAAAAACTTCTAAATCGTTTTCCTATTACATTATCAGGTGGGGAAAAACAGCGTGTTGCTATTGGCCGCGCACTGTTAACCGCACCTGAAATTTTATTGATGGATGAGCCATTAGCTTCTCTTGATTTACCGCGTAAACGTGAGCTACTACCGTATTTAGAAAAACTGTCTCAAGATGTCAAAATCCCTATTTTATATGTCAGCCATAGCTTAGATGAGATTTTACGCCTTGCCGATAAAGTGATTGTGATGGCACAAGGTAAAGTTAAAGCTTTTGGAGCATTAGAGGAGGTGTGGGCAAGCAGTGCATTGCGTCCTTGGCTCCAACAAGAGACATTAAGTAGCGTGTTAAATGTGATATGTCATGGTCACCACCCTGACTATGAGATGACTGCGGTGATTGTGGGCAGTCAAAAATTATGGATCCCGCGTATTGATACAGAAAGAGGCGGGCAGTTGCGTTTACGCATTGATGCCTCTGATGTGTCTTTAGTATTAGAAAAGCCACAGGTCAGCAGTATCCGTAATATTTTATCAGCGGAAGTGGTTGAATGGATTGAAGATGGCGAGCAGGTGGATGTGAAGCTTGATTTAGGCGAACAGCATTATTTATGGGCGCGTATCACACGTTGGGCGCGTGACGAATTGTCTATTCGCAAAGGTCGTCGAGTTTATGCACAGGTTAAAAGTGTTTCATTAAGCCGCCATTACACATCATAACAGCACGTTAGCTGATATCTAAAGTTATGCCGCTTGAGTGAACAGCATAAAGTGGCAAAATGAGTTAATTAGGGGGCTTATTATTGGCCCCCTAATAGATAAAATTACAATACGTATTTATGGATCACTTCAGCGATACCCGGTTGGGTGTTATCACGTGTAACCAGTTTTGCTTGTTGTTTGATTTCATCGACCGCTTGGCCCATAGCAACACCTAGTCCAGCCGTTGTTAACATGCTTAAATCGTTAAAGTTATCACCAAAAGCAACCACATCATTCATGGTCATACCCTGTGATTCAACCCACTGTTTTAGTCGTTGGCCTTTGCTGTTTCCTTTGCGGCCGACGTCGACTTGATCAGCCCATGACCATTCACATTCCAAGCCAAAATCATCTTCAATACCGCGAACAACCTCTTTGAGCTGATCGATATTTTCTGAACTGACGGCAAATTTCCAAATAGATTGATAATCATGTAAGACATCAGCATAGTTTTCGACAAACTGAATATTAGGACGTTGAGCCACTGGCAGGGTTTCTGCCCAACTTAGCGTCCTTTTGATCCCTTCTGTCGGTGCGTTGTATAGCATGGCATCATCAACATACATTAAATGTTGAATATCGGTGCCACGCAGCCTTTCAATCATTTGTGTTGCTGATTCGAGTGTCATAGGGTCTGAAGAAAGAACTTTTTTACCTAAATAATCATAAAGATAAGTACCATTGCAGCAAATTGCAGGGGTATCAAGGTTAAGCTCTTGGTAGAAAGGATGAATGGCAACATGATGGCGCCCTGTCACAATCAACACTTTAACGCCTTGGCGACGTGCTTCATTTAATGCAGCAAGCGATTCGGGCAAAATTTTCTTTTGAGGATCAAGCAGTGTTCCATCAAGATCGAGCGCAATAACGCGGTATGACATAAACGGCTCCACGTGATTTGAGGTTACATATGCCTTAATGAGTGGCCATATGATGGTTTTTGTCGTTGTCAGCTAAACAGAAAGGGATCTGTTAGCCTGATAATAATCCAGTGCTAAAATAATTTTATCATCTTAGCGGATATTGCAGATTAACTAAAGTGGCGCAGAATGAATCGAGTCAGGTTATTGGTAATCTGTTGTTTTAATCATTTTGAGATAATTTAGTGGCGCGATGTATTGAAAAGAGGGGGATTGCTTGTTATTCGCTAGTCTATCCTGAGATTAACCGTCATAATGGAAGAAGATATTTTTATCATGAATCATAAGGAGACAGGATGAATCAGGTTGTCTATATTGCTAGCCCCGAAAGCCATCAGATCCACGTTTGGTCTATGAACGAAGCCGGTGAACTGACGTTATTACAGACGGTGACAACACCAGGCCAAGTACAGCCAATGGTATTAAGCCATGATAAAAAGCACCTTTATATTGGTGTCCGACCCAATTTTCGAGTAATCACTTATCAAATTGAAGATAAGGGCACTCTCAGACTAAAAGCTGAGACGGCAATTCCAAGTACACCGGTACATTTATCATTAGATAACACTGGTAAGTATTTGTTTGTGCCGTCATACCATCAACATAATTTGGCTGTCTTACCTATCAACCAAGAAGGTGTACCACAAACCGCGATCCAAGTGATCGAAGGGCTACGAAACCCACACTCTTCACATGTTGATGCTGACAATCAACAATTATGGGTGCCGTGTTTGGGGGAAGATCATATTCGCTTATTTGATCTGCATGACGATGGTCATTTAACCGAAGCTTCTGCTGATCAAATCAGTTCAGCAAAAGGCGCAGGCCCTCGCCACCTTGCATTCCATCCACAGCACAAAGTTATTTATTGTGTTAATGAGTTGGATTCAACCATTAACGTTTACCATAAATTTACTCGCTATCGCCAAGTTCAGCATATTAACGTATACCCGGAAGGTCGTGAAAGCCAACGTTGGGCGGCAGATATTCATATCACGCCTGATGGACGTCATCTGTATGCGAGTGAGCGTTCAGATAGCTATATTAGCCATTTCCGAGTATCTGATGATGGCCGCGAGTTGACCCTAGAAGGGATTTATCCAACAGAAGCTCAGCCTAGGGGCTTTAACCTTGATGCAACAGGGCGCTTCTTGATTTCTAGCGGGCAAAAATCTGACAGTATTTCTGTTTCAGAAATTGACCCGATTACAGGTAAACTCACCCAGATTGGTCGCTACCCAGTGGGCAAAGGCCCAATGTGGGTGACGGTATTAGCGCGTTAATTGCTAAACTAAGATCTCCTCAAAGCACTGAGGGGATCTTTACCCCTCAATCACGTTTCTCATTGCACTTGTCACTTTACTCAGTTGTTCCGGTGAAATAATGTAAGGTGGCATAACATAAATCAGCCGACCAAATGGCCTTACCCAAACCCCTTGTTCAACAAACTTTTTTTGTAATTCAGCGGTATTGACTGGCTGCTGCATCTCAATCACGCCAATCGCCCCTAAAACGCGCACCTGCTTGACGCTTGTGTGGGAGGACAAAGGTGCTAATTCAGCTAAGAGCTGCTGCTCAATCTTGGCGACAGTATGCTGCCATGGGCTTTCAAGCAATAATTTTAGGCTTGCGTTGGCGACGGCGCACGCTAATGGGTTCCCCATAAAGGTTGGCCCATGCATGAAACAGCCCGCTTCGCCATTACTAATCGTTTCGGCAACATGACGCGTTGTTAAGGTGGCTGATAGTGTCATATATCCCCCCGTGAGGGCTTTGCCTAAGCACATAATATCCGGTGAAATAGCCGCATGGTCACAAGCAAATAATTGGCCTGTGCGCCCAAATCCTGTCGCGATTTCATCGGCTATCAGTAATATGCCATAGTGATCACAAAGCTCACGAACGCCTTTTAGGTACTCGGGGTGATAAATACGCATTCCACCCGCACCTTGTACGATAGGTTCGAGTATAATTGCTGCAATTTCGCGATGTTTTGCTGCAAGTTCCTGCTTAATTGGTAATAAATCATCACTGTTCCATTCATCATGAAAACCACATTGTGGAGCCTCAACAAAAATATGAGGAGGTAGATAACCTTTGTATAGGCCATGCATTGAATTATCAGGATCACATACTGCCATCGCACCAAAAGTATCCCCATGATAACCATGGCGTAAAGTTAAAATACGTTGGCGCTTTTCCCCTCTGGCCTGCCAATACTGGAGTGCCATCTTTAGTGACACTTCCACAGCCACCGATCCTGAATCGGCAAGAAAAATACACTCTAAAGGCGCTGGAGTGATCTCAACGAGTTGACGGCACAAATTCACTGCGGAAGGGTGAGTGATGCCACCAAACATGACATGAGACATTTTTTGTAGCTGCTCAGTAGCAGCTTGATTGAGAACGGGATGATTGTAGCCGTGGATCGCCGCCCACCAAGAAGACATTCCATCAACAAGTGTTTTTCCATCAGCCATAATCAACTCTGCGCCTTTAGCCTCAACGATGGGATAGGCGGGGATCGGGTGGCTCATCGAGGTGTAGGGATGCCAGATATGCTTGGCATCGAATGCAATATCAGAACTGTCCATTTTACTTTGTTGTCAACTTATTTAAATGAATTTGGTTGACATGATAACCACAATATTTAAACTGGCAACGACTTTTTATGATGGAGATCTGCCGTGAGCGAATTAAAAAAGTGGACAACTAAACAGGCTAATGAATTGTTCTCTATGCCTTTCTTTGAGCTTTTGTTCCAAGCTCAGCAAGTTCATCGACAGCATTTTGACCCACAGCAAGTACAGGTCAGCACTTTGCTTTCAATCAAAACAGGGGCATGTCCAGAAGATTGCAAATATTGTGCACAAAGTGCTCGTTATAAAACCGGATTAGAAACTGAACGTTTAATGGAAGTTCAGCAAGTTCTTGAATCTGCAAAAAAAGCGAAGCAAGCAGGTTCAACGCGTTTTTGTATGGGAGCCGCTTGGCGTAATCCTCGTGAGCGCGATATGCCTTATCTCGAAATGATGGTGCGAGAGGTGAAATCGCTAGGCATGGAAACCTGCATGACACTGGGAATGATTGACGATAGCCAAGCTCAGCGCCTTGCCGAAGCGGGGCTTGATTACTACAACCATAATCTTGATACCTCCCCTGAATACTATGGCAACATCATTACCACCAGAACTTATCAAGACCGCTTAGACACATTGGATAATGTACGTAATGCGGGTATCAAAGTGTGCTCTGGAGGGATTCTTGGTTTAGGGGAAAAAATCAGCGATCGAGCAGCGCTGTTGGTTCAACTTGCGAATTTACCTAAACCGCCAGAAAGTGTACCGATCAATATGCTGATGAAAATGGAAGGCACCCCGATGGCGGATAATGAAGATGTCGATCCTTTTGATTTCATTCGAACTATTGCAGTAGCACGTATTATGATGCCGACCTCTTACGTCCGTTTATCGGCGGGTCGCGAATATATGAACGAGCAAACCCAAGCACTCTGTTTTATGGCAGGCGCTAATTCCGTATTTTATGGTTGTAAGCTGTTAACCGCTCCTAATCCGAATGAAAATAAAGATATCTCCTTGTTTAAAAAATTGAATATTAACCCAGAGCGTATTGAAGTGAGCGAAGGGGATAATCAACAAGCGGCACAATTAGCGGAGTCTATTTTGACAGCCGATAATTCACAGTTCTATAACGCGGCTGTCTAATGAGTTGGCAAACATTTATTCAAGCGCAACTCGAGCAGCGTAAACAAAATGCGGCTTGGCGTAAAAGAACCTGTATTGATTACAGCACAGGTCGTGAGTTGCGAATTAACGGGGAAAATTACCTGAATTTTTCAGGAAATGATTACTTAGGGTTAAGCCATCACCCCAAGGTCGTCGAGGCTTGGCAGCAAGGCGCCACATTATATGGCACCGGCAGTGGCGGTTCAGGGCACATTACTGGTTTTACTCGCGCCCATTATGATTTGGAAAACGCGCTATCTGCATGGTTGGGATATCCAAGGGCACTATTATTTATTTCTGGTTTTGCGGCGAATCAAGCGGTGATCACCGCTTTAATGGGGCAAGGGGATCGCATTTTAGCCGATAAACTTAGTCATGCTTCGATTTTAGAGGCATCAATGCTTTCAAAAGCTAATTTACGGCGATTTGCTCACAATAGCCCCGCATCATTACAAAAATTGCTCACCAGCACTTTAGATGCAAAGACACTCGTGATTAGCGAAGGGGTGTTTAGCATGGATGGTGACAGTGCGCCTTTAGCGGAATTAAAACAGCTCGCGGAACAACATCACGCTTGGTTAATGGTCGATGATGCCCATGGTATTGGCGTGAGAGGGCGAGAAGGGCGTGGTAGTTGTGATGTGCATGGTATTAAACCTGAATTACTGATTGTCACCTTCGGTAAAGCATTTGGTTTGAGTGGCGCTGCCGTTCTGTGTGATGAAGCAACCGCAGATTACTTTATTCAAGCGGCTCGCCACCTTATTTATAGTACCTCAATGCCACCAGCTCAGGCAGTTGCGCTATCAGTAGCGTTACAGCAGATCCGTACAGCCGATGATGCAAGGGAACGGCTTAATCAACATATTGAATATTTCAGAAAAAATAGTCAATTTAGTGATCTGCAATTAGCTGATTCACAGATGGCAATTCAACCCGTCATTGTGGGTGATAATGAGGTGAGCTTACAGCTTTCTGATTATTTACGACAAAAAGGGCTATGGGTACAAGCGATACGTCCACCGACTGTCCCACCAGGCAGTGCACGGCTACGCATTACCTTGAGTGCAGCTCATCACCAACAAGATATCGATCAACTGTTGGAGGCGTTAAATGGTTTTACCATTAAGTGATGAAAAACAAAAAATCGCTTCGGCTTTTGGTAAAGCAGCAAAACGCTATGATTCGATAGCTTATTATCAACAAAATAGTGGTCATCAACTGCTGGATTTATTAGCTTCAGCACGGGTCAATTTACCGGCTAAAAAAGTGATTGATGTTGGCTGTGGCACTGGTTTTTTCAGCCAAATAATTAAAGCACAAGGGGCTGAAGTGACCGCATTAGATTTATCGTCCGGCATGTTGGAGGTTGCACGTCAAAAAAATGCGGCTGAACAGTATATCTGTGCGGATATGGAAGCACTGCCTTTTGCCGACCAAACTTTTAATGTGGTTTTTTCTAATTTGGCTATCCAATGGTGCTCTGACTTATCACTGGCCCTGACTGAATTACATCGAGTGACTAAAAATGGTGGGGTGATTGTATTTACCACGCTTGCTAAAGGCTCTCTATCGGAGCTATCGCAAGCTTGGGCTAGGTTAGATGGCTATTCGCATGTGAATGAATTTTTAAGTTTTGAACAGATAAGCGCGAGTTGCCAACCATGGCAGCATCAATTGCTGCTTCAGACCGATACACTACATTTTCCGGATTTAGCTCGATTATTGAATTCATTGAAAGGCATTGGCGCGACCCATCTCACCGCAGGACGGCGTGGTGGATTGATGACAAGGCAGCGATTACATCTACTTGAGAGCGCTTATCCCACGTCAGCAAACGGTCTTGAGCTCACTTATCAAACTGTATTTGGAATAATTTATCGTGACTAAAACTTATTTTGTGACCGGCACTGATACTGAGGTCGGTAAAACAGTAGTCAGTTGCGCATTACTGCAAGCGGCTAAACAATTGGGTTATCAAACCGCGGGTTATAAACCGGTTGCTTCAGGCAGCGAACAAACAGCACAAGGGCTGCGTAACAGTGATGCACTTTTTTTACAAACAAACAGCACATTGCCGTTAACTTACCAAGAAGTGAATCCAATTGTATTCGAAGCGCCAACATCTCCACATATTATTAGCGAAAAAGTTGGGCTGCCAATTGATTTTTCAGTGATGACAAACGGATTAAAACATTTGCAGTCAAAAGCGCAGTGGGTGTTGGTTGAAGGTGCTGGCGGCTGGTATACGCCATTATCAGCACAACACAGTTATGCAGATTGGGTGGTTGAGCAACAATTGCCAGTGATTATGGTGGTTGGCATCAAACTGGGTTGTATTAATCATGCCTTATTAACCGCACAAGCGATTAACCAATCAGGGCTAAAATTGGTGGGGTGGGTGGCGAATGAAGTCGAGCCAGCAGGAACCTATCAGGCCGAATATTTAGAGACATTGCACCGTTCGATCAATGCGCCTTGCCTTGGTATCATTCCTCATCAAGATGCCGAACAATTTGCCGATGTAGGGCAGTATGTTGATGTGACAGCGATTTAATTTTTTAGTGGTTAATTGTCTATTTTATCAGAGAGCTTGTTTTTCAATATAAACACGCTCTCTGGTGTATTGAACGAAAACTCTTTTGTTGTGCAACGGCTCAGTCTAAACGTAACCCTGCGCCTATCTCTTCCGTTGAATTATCAAGCGATAAAATGACATGTCTTGATTCATCAAGTTCACGCCATTCTTCCCATTTTTCAGGGTGACTTGGCTTAATTAGGGACTTGTGTGTAAAGCCCCTATATTAAATTTTTATATTCTAAATAATTCAATATTCAGGTAGGCAATAAACGGAGATAGGTAGGGAGTATCGATAACTATCAGACTCGTCTGGCTGAGCGCATTCAATAATCTTATATCCTGAAGTAGATGCTATAACTTGAGCGTTGTTAAACAGCAAAAATATCCTTTAACACCGAATGATAAGGACGATGGCGTAGTCATGGTACATTGAGTGTAATGTTTGGTTATTTATGATCGGATAAGTGTGCCTATCTAGTGGATCTTACTAGATAATTTTTTATGTTCCTGTTTATTCTGTGTAAAAGGCTATTTTGGATCGTTAATCCGTCATTTTTGTCAACTCGGATCCGTTAAAAAAGAGTAAATACTGTTTTTATGATAAATTCTGAGTAAAAATATTTTCACTGAATTGCCATTTTTTTGTCATGTATATGCGCTATGTGGTTTTTAGAGTGGAACGGAAACGCACTATCTGAAAGGGATTGCAGAGTTATCCACTATTTCTGTGGATAACCTTGTGAATTAGATCTAAAAAAACAACCGAATCCAAGGTGACAAGCGGCTTTGCCTTTATTTGATGTGATTTCAGACTTATAAATAATAATTTTAAAATACAATAAGTTAAATAAAATCAAGACATGGGTTGTTATTTGAGATAAGACTAGAAGTCGCATCAGCATAAAATATATAAATCACTTTAGGTCAAGAAAAATTTTTGGGGATAACCTTGTTTTAACCACAATAAAAAATTGCTGGAGAATTTTTAAACTCAGCACTTGAAGCTGGTTTTTTATCCAGTATCATAGGGGGGAGATCGGTTAAGAGGCGTGGGTAATGAGTAAAGTATTTAAATTGTATTCTGATTTTCAGCCTGGAGGGGATCAACCCGAGGCAATTCGTCAGCTTTCTGAAGGGTTAGAAGATGGACTTGCTCATCAAACCTTACTCGGGGTAACAGGCTCAGGTAAAACCTTTACGATTGCCAATGTCATCGCCAAAGAAAATCGCCCAACCATGTTAATGGCACACAATAAGACGTTGGCAGCACAATTGTACAGTGAGATGAAAGCCTTCTTCCCTGACAATGCCGTTGAATACTTTGTCTCTTATTATGATTATTATCAGCCAGAAGCCTATGTGCCTAGTTCAGATACCTTTATCGAAAAAGATGCGTCTGTTAACGAGCATATTGAGCAAATGCGTCTGTCAGCGACAAAAGCACTACTTGAACGGCGTGATGTGATAGTTGTGGCTTCTGTTTCGGCTATTTATGGTCTTGGTGATCCTGATAGCTATTTAAAAATGATGCTGCATTTGACCGATGGGATGATTATCGATCAGCGGGCTATTTTGCGGCGCTTAGCCGATCTGCAATATACACGTAACGACCAAGCTTTTACCCGAGGTACGTTCCGCGTACGGGGCGAGGTGATTGATATTTTCCCCGCAGAATCAGATGAATATGCGTTACGTGTCGAATTATTTGATGAAGAAGTGGAACGGTTGTCTTTGTTCGACCCATTAACGGGGCAAATTCAGCATCGTGTTCCTCGCTTTACAGTTTATCCGAAAACCCACTATGTGACGCCGAGAGAGCGGATCTTAGAAGCGATGGAACAAATTAAGGTTGAGCTGGCGGATAGGCGTAAGGTGCTCCTCGAAAATAATAAATTGCTAGAAGAACAACGTATCACCCAACGCACTCAATTTGATCTCGAAATGATGAATGAGCTGGGTTATTGCTCAGGTATTGAGAACTATTCACGTTATTTGTCTGGTCGCGCGCCAGGAGAGCCGCCACCGACGCTGTTTGATTACCTACCTGCTGATGGTTTATTGGTGGTGGATGAGTCGCACGTTACTATCCCGCAGATCGGAGCGATGTATAAAGGTGACCGCTCTCGTAAAGAAACACTGGTAGAGTATGGATTCCGTTTACCGTCTGCGCTTGATAATCGACCATTACGTTTTGAAGAGTTTGAGGCGCTCGCGCCACAAACTATCTATGTTTCCGCGACGCCGGGTAATTATGAAATAGAAAAATCAGGTTCAGAGGTGATAGAGCAGGTTGTGCGACCAACAGGCTTGCTAGATCCTGTGATTGAAGTGCGGCCTGTTGCCACTCAAGTTGATGATTTGCTTTCTGAAATTCGTATTCGTTCGCAGAAAAACGAGCGTGTGTTGGTGACAACGTTAACAAAACGAATGGCAGAAGATTTAACGGAATACCTTGAAGAGCATGGTGAACGGGTTCGTTACTTACACTCTGATATTGATACGGTAGAACGGGTTGAAATCATTCGTGACCTACGTTTAGGTGAGTTTGATGTGCTGGTGGGGATCAACTTGCTGAGAGAGGGTCTCGATATGCCAGAAGTGTCATTGGTGGCTATTCTCGATGCCGATAAAGAAGGCTTTTTACGCTCTGAACGTTCACTCATTCAGACAATTGGTCGTGCGGCGCGTAACCTTAATGGTAAAGCAATTTTATATGGCGATAGAATCACCAATTCAATGGAAAAGGCCATCAAAGAAACGGAACGCCGCCGTGCTAAGCAGATAGCCTTTAATGAGCAACACGGTATTGTGCCGCAAGGCCTGAACAAAAAAATTGGCGATATCTTGCAAATTGGTCACAAAGTGGGTGGCAAATCGAAAGGTCGCAATAAAGAGAGTGCCAAAATCGATAAACGTGAAGATATCCAATTATTATCAACAAAAGAGTTGGAACAACGTATTTCGCAACTTGAAGCGCAGATGTATAAACACGCTCAGGATTTAGAGTTTGAAGCGGCGGCAAATGTAAGGGATCAATTGCAAGAGCTAAGGGAGCGTTTTATTGCTAATTCATGATGCTACAAAGGTTAACGGCTCTGTGAGTTTTTGCTGTTAACCTTTGGCGTGATTGGTGGTGATATCCCGTGGTGGTTTAAAACAAACGTACGGTTTCTTCGATAGCTTGCAAGAGTAGCTTACGGTCATGACGATAAGGAATATCATCGGCCTCTAACACCCGTTGAGTGACTAACCGCTCATGGCGAATAGGCGCGATATTCGTTCTAGGGCCAACAATCACGGCATCAATTTTTTTGCAGCCGATATGCTGCTCCATCATGGTTAACTTTTCTTGTAACGTGAGGCTAGCTGCGGATGTACTTAGCTCTTTACCTAGGTTACCGATATAGATCATCGGGGCTTTACATTCGCGCAAAGCATCCGTGATATCTTCCAACAGTAGCAGTGGCATCAGGCTGGTGAAGAAACTACCCGGACCAATTAAAATTAAATCCGCTTGATGAATTGCTTCAATCGCTTCTGCTGTGGCTTTTACGGTTGGGTAGAGTCGTAACTCTTTCGGTAATTCAATCAGAGCATCAACATTGACCTCGCCATACACTTCATTACCCATCTCATCAATCGCCATTAAGTCGACGGGAGATTCTGACATAGGAATGAGTTTGGCATCCACTTTGAGCATATTGCGGATCAAATTAATGGCATCAAGAGGGCGTACACTGAGGTGATCTAATGACTTTAGCATCAGATTACCTAAATTATGGCCTGAAAGTTCGCCGTTGCCACTAAAACGGTATTCAAACATCGCCGATGCGATTGATGGCTCAGTAATTAATTGATTGAGGCAGTTGCGCATATCTCCCCAAGCAATCCCACCTTCCGCTCGACGAATACGACCAGTAGAACCACCATTATCCGTCGTGGTGACAATTCCAGTTAATCGAGAGCCTAAAGAGGAAAGCGAAGACATTACGCGACCAAGCCCATGTCCGCCGCCAAGGGCGACAACATGCCTAAAATCAGTCAAACTACTATTCGGCATAGTGTTCCTATATCAGTTATTTTTTCAGCGCCAAGGCTATTATACAGTGTTATTGCCAGTTAAATGCAATTTAAAACGCGATTATCACGTCTATCACAAAACGGCGCTAATTTATCATAAAACACCGTTTGGGGGTCATTTACCGTCATCATTGACAGATAAAAATTGAAAATGATGGCAGTTTAAACAGCAATTATCTCATAGGGCTGTTTTTTACTATCCAAAAAAGATCAAAATTTGGGGCAAACCTAATCTAAGATTGCTCTTAATTAACGATTAAAAATAGGGGCTGGATGTTTTTTGTACATGCGCTTAATATTGGGTTTAATAGGTGACATAATACAAATTAGAACATTAAATTTATACTGAATTAACAAATGCATAACTAAACCCTAAGTCGTTGTATAATATATTATATATCGAAATTCAAATTCGCTTTTTCCTTTCTTTTACGCTAAAATCCCCACATAAACTAAGTGAACAAAGTGAGCAATTTGATTGTTAACCTATGCTGGCTTTGTGGGCTTGTTGATAAATATCACTCCTAGCCTTTGTGTCTAAGTTCGCGATAACGAATATGATGCTTTGGCCGTGGCCTCTGAGCCACCAGGGTGCAAGATAGAAATGTCTGCATCTCCCGTATTTGGAAAGGTGTCATTATGCAGCAGCTTGTCGATCAATTTGCTCGGAAATTTTATTATCTCCGTTTATCTATTACAGATGTTTGCAACTTTCGTTGCACATACTGCCTTCCCGATGGTTATAAACCAAGTGGTCGTCACGAATTCCTTTCACTGAGTGAAATTCAGCGCATTAGCCGTGCTTTCGCAGAATTGGGCACAGAAAAGGTACGCATCACAGGCGGCGAGCCGACCATGCGTAAAGATTTTACCGATATCATTGCCGCTATCCATGAAAATCAAGCGATCAAAAAAATTGCGGTGACGACAAATGGTTATCGTATGGCTCGTGATGTACAAAAATGGAAAGAGGCGGGACTCGGAGCGATTAATGTCAGTGTTGATAGCCTAGACCCGCGTCAATTTGCGGCAATTACTGGGCAAGACAAGTTTTATCAAGTGATGCAAGGCATTGATGCTGCCTTTGAAGCGGGATTCGACAAAGTCAAAGTCAACGCAGTATTGATGAAAAACGTCAATGATATTGCTTTAAAATCCTTTTTAAATTGGATCAAACATCGTCCAATCCAACTCCGCTTTATCGAATTAATGGAAACGGGGGAAGGGAGTGACCTTTTTAATCGTTTCCATATTTCGGGAGAAACGATCCGCGACCGTCTTATTGAAGAGGGGTGGTACAGTGTGCCACGCTCTCGTAGCGATGGCCCCGCCCAAGTCTTTAGCCACCCTGATTACCAAGGGGAAATTGGTCTTATCATGCCTTATGAAAAAGATTTCTGCCAAAGTTGTAACCGACTACGCGTTTCTTCTTTGGGGAATCTTCATCTGTGCCTATTCGGTGAAAATGGTATCCCACTACGTGACTTGTTAAGTGACGATAATCAAAACGAAGCATTAAAAGCACGTATTCAAAGTGGTCTACAATTTAAGCGAGAGACGCACTTTTTACATATGGGCGACAGTGGCATCACCCCGAATTTATCCGTTATTGGCGGTTAATGAATTTTTGATTTTTCAGGAGAAAATATGTCCCAACTGACTCATATTAATGCGTCGGGTGAAGCGCATATGGTGGATGTTTCTGCAAAAGCTGAAACAGTCCGTGAAGCGAGAGCCGAAGCATTTGTCACGATGAATAAAGAGACCTTAGCGATGATTGTTGAGGGGAGCCATCATAAAGGCGATGTATTTGCGACCGCACGTATTGCTGGTATTCAAGCAGCGAAAAAAACATGGGAGCTGATCCCGTTATGTCATCCGTTGCTGCTAACAAAAGTTGAAGTGACGTTGCAAGCATTGCCGGAGCAAAATCAAGTCCGTATTGAGTCCTGCTGTCGATTGACAGGAAAAACAGGGGTTGAAATGGAAGCATTAACTGCCGCTTCAGTAGCTGCTTTAACCATTTATGATATGTGTAAAGCGGTGCAAAAAGATATGGTAATTGGGCCTGTTCGCTTATTAGAAAAAACAGGTGGCAAATCTGGTCATTTTAAGGTGGACGCATGATTACAGTACTTTTTTTTGCTCAAGTACGTGAATTGGTGGGAACAGCTCGTCTCGAATTATCAGAACATTACTCAAATGTTGAAGCATTGCGTCAAGCATTGGCACAACGTGGTGACCGGTGGGCTTTAGCTTTAGAAGATGGCAAGTTGTTAGCGGCAGTTAACCAATCTTTTGTAGCAACAGATCATCCATTGGAAGATGGCGACGAAGTGGCCTTTTTCCCACCGGTGACCGGGGGCTAAGATGGAAAATACGCATATTGCGGTACAAACAGAAAATTTTAGTGTAGGCGAGCAGTATCAATGGCTTGCTGAATGTGATAGCGATGGCGCGGTCGTAACGTTTACAGGCAAAGTCCGAAATCATAATTTAGGCGATAGCGTTGCAGCATTAACGTTAGAACATTATCCCGGAATGACGGAGAAAGCGCTGGTCGCTATTGTGGTCGAAGCGCGTCAACGCTGGGCACTACAGCGAGTTAGTGTGATCCACCGAGTGGGTACTTTACAGCCGGGCGAAGAGATTGTTTTTGTGGGTGTGACCAGTGCTCATCGTGGCGCTGCTTTTCAAGCGGCTGAATTTATTATGGACTATTTAAAAACCAAAGCACCATTTTGGAAGAAAGAGACATTGCCTGATAATGAACGTTGGGTCGAGGCAAAAGAGAGCGATGAAGCTTCTGCAAACCGTTGGTGATCAGTAAATTTCATTTATATTTAAAATAATTTTTAGCGTATTTAGACGCCCGTCAGCAGCGGCATGGCATAAATTCTAATCAATGGTTTTAAGTTTGTTGAATGGTATTGTCAATAATTTATGATAAACTTTGTAGGAATTTGTCTGGCTACGGCACGTTGCTGTGGTCGTTTCTTACTTATGTATGAAGGGTAACCATCATGGATCGATTCGATCAACGTAATGATTCTCTTGTCCAGCGCAGCAGTGCCGGCATTCAGACATTTATGTCACAGGTTTATGGCTGGATGACTGTTGGTCTGTTACTGACTGCTTTTGTTGCTTGGTCCACACTGAATAGTGGCTTATTTTATACCATAGCGACTAATAATGTTCTGTTTTTTGGTTTAATCATTGTTGAGTTTGGACTTGTACTTGGTTTGTCATTTTTACTGCCAAGAATGAGTGGTATGATGGCAACGGGCATGTTTATGCTCTACTCAGTACTTACTGGGCTAACAATTTCTGTGGTTTTAGCTGCTTATACAATGGAATCGGTAGCAGGAACATTTTTTATCACGGCGGCAATGTTTGGTGCACTAAGTGTTTATGGTTACACCACAAAGCGTAGCCTAAGTGGTATCGGTAACTTCCTGTTTATGGCGCTTATTGGCCTAATTATCGCTTCTATTGTCAATATTTTCATGAAAAGCTCAGCATTATACTGGGTGATTACCTATGCAGGTGTTCTGATTTTTGCAGGCCTGACCGCATATGATACTCAGAAACTGAAAGAGATGGGTGCACAAATTGACGTGGAAGATAAAGAAAGCATGCGTAAACTCGCTATCCTAGGTGCATTAAACCTGTATCTGGACTTTATCAACCTGTTCTTAATGCTGCTACGTATTTTCGGCGACCGCCGTTAATCATGTATAAATTGTGTATTTAAGATACACAATAGCTTTTAAAGAATATCAACCCTTGTCATGGTCAAACAGACAAGGGTTTTTTATTGTTTAGTAAAAAATATAGTCGTGACTAATAGGTAATTGCTACGCTGTTTTCTGCCGAAAAAGGTAGTAAGCAAAGGTACTGGTAATGACTGATATTACGAGCAGTGGCCATAGGCTCGGCCAAATAACACTAAAATCAGCATCTTTTAAGTAAATCTGTTTGGTGATTTCAGTGAAATGGCGGATTGGATTGATCAAGGTAATTTCTTGCAACCAAATGGGCATATTCTCAACGGGAGAAATATAGCCTGAGAGCAAAATAGCGGGCATCACAAAAACAAATACACCGATAAATGCTTGTTGTTGGGTTGAACACAAAGCCGATATTAATAATCCAAAACCCACTAGTGAAAGGCCATAAACCACCATAGTTGCATAAAATAGTGTGAGGGAGCCTGCAAAGGGGATTTGGTAACAGAAGATACCAATGACTAAGACTAAAGTCGCTTGCGCGGTGGCAATAATCAATGCGGGTACGGCTTTACCGATAAAAATTTGCCAAGTCGTGAGCGGCGATACAAGTAATTGGTCAAGGGTTCCCTGTTCGGCCTCTCGGGCAATCGACAGGGAAGTGACAATCAGTACGCCAATGGTCGTGATTAATGCCACCAGTGATGGCACGATAAACCATTTATATTCCAGATTAGGGTTATACCAGTTACGAACCACTAACTCGCTATTATTGGCTAAAGGGCGGCCTGCCGTTAGCTCGCTTTGATATTGTAATACGATTTGTTCAATATAGTTAGCGGCAATTTGCGCGCTGTTAGAGTTACGTCCATCAAGTAATAACATCATCTTCGCGGTGTGCTGGCTATCGATGTCAGCGCTAAAATTTTGCCCGAAGCGTACGACTAATAAGCTTTCTCGGTTATCCAGTGTTTCTCGGATCTCGTGCTCATTTTTGAGTAATCGTACTTGAGAAAAGGCTTCTGCTTTTGCTAATCGTTGAGTTAATTCGATAGAGTGCTTCCCGCCATCTTGATCGAAAATGGCGATCGTGGTGTTGGTAACCTCAAGGGTTGCAGCCAAAGGAAACAAGATCATTTGGAAAATAACAGGCATGAGCAAAATGATCCGCGTTTGCTTCTCCTGCAATAACGTCTGTAGTTCTTTCATGATCAAGGTATATAGGCGGTAAAACATATTTCATCCTTATCAATCAAGACGACGGCGTGTTTTCCATGCCGTTAAGCCAATAAATAAAATAGCGGAGGCGATAAGTAACAGCAGATTGGTGAACAAAACAATATAGATATCGCCTGCCAGAAATAGCGTTTGTAAGCTGCTGACAAAATAGCGCGCCGGAATGAAATAAGTCACGATTTGGACAAATATTGGCATGCTTGAGATTTCAAAAATAAAGCCTGATAGCATAATTGCTGGCAAAAATGCCGCATTCAATGCGACCATTGCGGCATTAAATTGATTGCGAGTGATGGTGGAAATCAATAGCCCCATTCCGAGAGCGGTCGCTAAATAGAGGCTAGTGATCAAAAACAGCACTAAGAGTGAGCCTCGATAAGGTATATTTAATAGTGATGTCGTGACAATCATACACAAGATCATCACAAAGGAGCCTAAGACTTGATAGGGTAATAATTTGGATAAAAGCAATTCGGTGCGTGTAATCTGTGTCGAGAGAAGGGCTTCCATTGTGCCGCGCTCCCATTCACGAGCAACAACCAGTGATGTCAAAATAGCTCCAACTACCGTCATTATGATACTAATGGCACCGGGTATAATGAAATGCTGACTAATTGCAGCTTCATTGAACCAATAACGCATATTTAACTCAATGAGGGGATCTGTGGGATAGCCTCGATTTTCACCTTGTTGTATCAACCACGTATACCAGATCCCTTTGGTGTAGGCTTGTACAAAGTTCGCAGTATTAGGCTCACTGCCGTCGGTAATCACTTGTATGGCGGCATGCCCTTCAGGACGTAGCAATTGGGCTGAGAAGTTCACGGGGATAACGATAATGCCGCGAATTTTGCCCGCTTGCATTTTTGCAATTAATTGTTGCCGATTATCGCTAACCGTAGCGTCAATAAAAGGGGAGCCTGTAAATGTATCGACGAGTTGGCGTGCTTCATGGCTTTGTTGATCCATCAAGATGCCAACACGTAATTGACTGGAATCCAAATTGATCCCATAACCAAAAATAAATAACAGCATTAGGGGGATCACAACGGCAATCAATGCACTACTGGGATCGCGTACGATTTGTTTGCTTTCTTTAATGCATAATGCACGGAGTCTACGCCAAGAAAAATGAGACGCGTTGGCGGTCATTGTTCCTCCCGCTGTTTATCATAATCAAGTATCAACCCAATAAAAGCATCTTCCATTGATGGATTTGGATGACTTTCACTAGCGACTTGCTGTTTTAGCTCATCTGGCGTACCTGCGGCAATGATCTTGCCGTGATACACTAATCCTATGCGATCACAATACTCTGCTTCATCCATAAAGTGAGTTGTCACCATGACGGTTACGCCTCTATCGACCATGCCGTTGATATGTAGCCAAAACTCACGTCGAGTGAGAGGGTCGACCCCCGATGTCGGTTCATCAAGAAATAAAATATCTGGCTCATGCATAAGGGAGCAGGCAAGGGCAAGGCGTTGTTTAAAGCCAAGAGGGAGTGAATCAGTTATTTGATTAATAATTGGCTTAAAATTAAAGGCCTCAACCATTTCAGCTATTTTATGTGTTTGATGCTTACCATGCAGACCATAAACACCAGAAAAGAATTTGAGATTCTGCCCAACCTTTAAATTGCTATAGAGCGAGAATTTTTGCGCCATATAGCCGAGGTGTTGCCGTGCTTTATCTGAGCTGGTCTTTAAATCCATTCCTAACACTAAGGCATGACCTTCGGTTGGTCTCATCAATCCACACATCATTTTAAAGGTGGTTGATTTCCCCGCACCATTGGGGCCGAGTAAGCCAAAAATTTCACCGCGTTTTACTTGAAAATTGACGCTATCCGTCGCGGCAAAATCACCAAATTTTTTCGTTAGATCACGCGCTTCAATAACGGTTTCACTTGGATTAGCAGGGATTTGCGGCATGATAGCCGCCAATTCTGAGCGATGGGAAGGCCCCCCACCTAAGAGATCAATAAAAGCATCTTCAAAACGTGGCTCTGCCTCAATCAGCTTCCCATCAGGCATATGCAAACGGTGAAGTAGCGACGTTTTAGACGCATCAGGCTTTAATATTAAGCGGATGTAACGCCCTTGGATCACGCCATCGCTGGTTTCCGGAAGAACGAGGGCATTTTGCAATATTGTACGTTTATTGGCGGTCGGAACATCTAATAAATAGGAGCGACCAACCATAGTTTGGGTCAGATCTTGAGGTTTCCCTGAAAAAAGCAATTGGCCTTGGTTAAGGAGCAAAACATTTTTGCACTGTTGGGCCTCATCAAGATAGGAGGTACTCCAAAGGATCAGCATCCCCTCATCGGCTAAAGTGTGTACCATTCGCCATAATTCGCGTCGTGCGATGGGATCAACCCCAACCCCAGGCTCGTCTAAAAGTAGCACCTTTGGTCTGCCAATCAGTGTGCAAGCTAACCCTAGCTTTTGTTTCATACCGCCGGATAATTTACCGGCAAGTCGACCTGTAAAATTTGTTAAATCAGTAAAGGTGAGCAACTGACGATAACTTTTCTCTCTCTCTTCACCGAGGACGCCACGTAAATCAGCATATAAATCAAGATTTTCTTGGACGGTCAGATCTTCATATAAGCCAAATTTTTGTGGCATATATCCTAAATTAGCATGCACTTGTACGCTGTCTTTAATCGGATCTAATCCCATTAGACTGATTGTGCCTGAATCAGGTTTTAATAAACCGGCAAGCATTCTCATTAACGTCGTTTTGCCTGCACCGTCTGGGCCGACTAAACCCGTTACCGAGCCACCATAGATCTCGGCCGTTAAGCTCTCTACTGCGGGGGAGTCTAAACCCTGAAATGTTTTTTCAACCCCTTGAAGACGAATGCAGTCATCATGCTTACTCATCATGCACTCTTATCACTGAATTTCAGCAAAGCGGATGGTAACTGGCATGCCTTGGCGTAGTGCCTCATCAGGATCGCTGACAACGATGCGTAGCCGATATACAAGATCAGTACGTAATTGCGGAGTTTGTACGCTTTTTGGCGTGAATTCAGCGGTTGGTGATACAAAACCAATGGTACCGTGATAAGGGGTATCTGGACGGCTATCGGTGTAGAGCAAAACTTCTCGACCAGGAACGGCCATCCCTAAATTAGGCTCATCGACATAAGCCCTTACCCAAACAGGCGTCGTGAGAGTGACACTAAATACAGTATTACCAGCACCGACAATGCTGCCAGGCTCAATGGCTCGCGTTAGGATGGTTCCATCTGAGGGGGCTGTTAATACGGTATCTTTTAAGTCTAATTCTGCCTGTGCAACAGCCGCTTCAGCTTGTAGCCATTCGCCTCGTGCAGCCGCTATCTCTTCTTGACGGAAACCGCTTTGATACTGGTTTAGTTTATCTTGTGCGGCTTTTAATGCGGCAAGTGCTTGATTTCGATTTGTCTTTGCATTGTCGAGCTCATTGGCAGAAATCACATGGGAGGCTGCGAGTCCTTTTTGGCGCTGGTAAAAACTTTCAGCGTATTTCCATGCCGCTTGTTTTTGGGCAACCTCTGCTTCAACTTGTGCAATTTCTTGAGTGCGATAGCCTTTTTCTTTCATAGCTAGCTGAGCTTTTGCACTGTCTCTAACGCCCTTTGCTTTGTTTAATGCGTTGATATAAGGCGCTTGGTCAAGCTGGCCTAAAGCTTGACTGGGGGTAACGCGCGCGCCTTCATCAACATTCAAAGACGCGAGCTTCCCACCAACACGAAAACCAAGGTTGACGGTTCGTACATCAACATTACCATATAAGATTAATGTTTTATCTTGCTGTGATTGATACCAATAATAACCACCCGCAGCGAGACCGATTACTATGACAATAAGAATTAAAAAGATTGAACGACGTTTATTGTTCATAATTAACCTTATTCTTCGTGTAGATTACATGTCTAAAAATAGATAGTTCGATAATCTATAACCGTTTTTTATGGATTAATGATATCACTTTTGTGCCTCTTTGCGATGACGCAATCCTTCCAACAAGATATTGGTGTGCTCTATCAGTACTTGGTTAATGATTTTATATTCCTCTTCATTGATATGTTTCCAGCCAGTTTGCCGAAGTAACGTCTCTCTTGCGATACGAAACGAGAGCGTTTCCCCTAAGATGGCATGGGTTTGGATTAAGGTGGTTAGGCTGTTGGGATCGGAGCCTATATAAATGGCAATAAGACGGTTTAATTTGGTGTAAATAGGTCCGAGAGCCTGCTCATGAATAATGGTATAGGCTTCGGTTGGGTTGAGTTGCTCTCTAGCGAGTATTCGAGAAAAACTCAGGTTCTTTTTTTCTAGCTGAAAGTAATTATAACCGACTAATGCTTTTTGCAAGAGTTTGATGGCCTCATCAGGAGGGGGATTGGTTTGACGAAGATATGTATCAATTTCCGCGGTTGTCTCGCTAAAGTTTTCTTTTATTGTGTTCGCAATCAATTGGGCTACAGCGAGATACAGCCCCTCTTTCGAACCAAAATAATAGGAAATGGCGGCAATATTTTGCCCCGAAACTTGAGCAATTTTGCGGGTTGTTGCTCCGTCGAGACCTAATTCACCATAGACATCTGCAGCTGAGCATAGCAACTGCACTCTGGCGTTTTCTCCTCGATGTGTTGACGGTGTGTTTGTAATCATGAAATTTCCTTAAACATTCAAAACTAAATATCAACCTAACAAGCTCTACACGGCTTTTTGCATAATTCAGTGACGGAAAACGACATATTCTAGTTTGTAATAGTTATATATACTATATTTGAGTAATTTTGTATTAATTTATTTTCTAAACTAAATTAATATACTTATTAGAGCCAAATAATGTTAGACTTCCCGCAATTGCACGGCAGTTTGCATCTTTTCTTCATCTACAATCCTTCCCCTCGAACTGCCTCTGATCATTCAGAGTGGTGAAGTCCGGAGTAATTTAATTTGACTAGTTTTTCAGACCTCGCATTAAACGAGGAAATTCTGCTCGCCATTAATGAGTTAGGCTACGAAGCCCCTACGCCTATCCAACAGCAAGCTATCCCAGCAGTCCTTGATGGTCACGACCTCTTAGCGAGTGCTCAAACAGGAACAGGGAAAACGGCGGGTTTTACCTTACCCATTTTACAAAAATTAATTTCGACTCCTAGAATTGGAAAAGATCGCAAACCGATTAGGGCATTGATCTTAACGCCGACACGTGAATTGGCTGCGCAAGTCGCTGAGAATGTTAAGGAATATAGCCGTCATTTAAGGATCCGCTCATTTGTCGTGTTTGGTGGTGTCAGCATCAACCCACAAATGATGAAGTTACGTGGTGGTGTTGATATTTTGATTGCGACGCCGGGGCGATTACTCGACCTAGAGCATCAAAATGCGGTCAATTTATCTCAAGTTGAGATCCTTGTTTTGGACGAAGCCGATCGTATGCTTGATATGGGGTTTATTCATGATATTCGCCGTGTGATCAGTAAGTTACCTAAAAAACGTCAAAACCTGCTGTTTTCAGCTACATTCTCTAATGAAATTAAACAATTAGCGAATAAATTACTGGACAAACCTGTGACGATCGAAGTTGCTCCTCGTAACTCGGCTTCTGAGCAAGTCACCCAGTTTGTCCATCATGTCGATAAGAAACGTAAAGCAGAGCTGTTATCTTATATGATAGGCCGTGAAAATTGGCAGCAAGTTCTTGTTTTTACACGCACAAAACATGGTGCGAACCGCCTTGCTGAACATCTAAATAAAGATGGCGTAAAAGCGGCGGCAATTCATGGTAATAAGAGCCAAGGCGCGCGTACACGTGCATTAGCAGATTTTAAATCAGGTGATGTTCGAGTACTGGTGGCGACAGATATTGCGGCACGTGGTTTAGATATCGAACAATTGCCGTATGTTGTTAACTTTGAACTGCCTAATGTAGCGGAAGATTATGTTCACCGTATTGGTCGTACAGGGCGAGCAGACGCAACAGGAATGGCTGTTTCACTGGTATGTGTTGATGAGTTAAAGCTGCTAAAAGATATTGAAAAGCTACTAAAAAAACCGGTTCCTGTTATGGCGATAGAAGGTTATGAGCCTGATCCTTCCATTAAACCTGAACCTATCCAAAAAGCGCCGCAGCGTAATAATGAAAGGCGTAGTGCAAATAAACGCCATAATACGTCTGTGAAGCCGCGCCGCGAACGTACTGGTGCTGATAGCTCAAAAGATAAATCGGCATCAGCCTCACCATGGAAAAGCGCACAAAAAAAAGTGCGTCAGGGACGCGGTGAAGGCTAATGCGTGTGTTACTTGCCCCGATGGAGGGGGTACTTGACTCGCTTGTGCGCTCCTTACTCAGTGAGGTCAATGATTACGATCTCTGTATTACTGAGTTTGTACGAGTTGTCGATACCCTTTTACCGGCAAAAACGTTTTATCGGTTATGTCCGGAATTGCGTCATGGCAGTCGGACACCATCAGGTACGTTAGTACGCGTTCAGTTATTGGGGCAGCACCCTCAGTGGTTAGCTGAAAACGCCTATAGGGCAGTTTCGCTGGGTTCATGGGGGGTAGATCTGAATTGTGGATGCCCCTCTAAAACCGTGAATGGCCATGGGGGTGGTGCAACTTTACTAAAGCAACCAGAGCTTATTTATCGTGCCGCAAAGGCGATGCGAGAGGCTGTTCCAGAGGAACTACCTGTTTCTGTTAAAGTCAGGTTAGGGTGGGATAATAGCCAATTTTGTCATGAAATCGCAGATGCCGTGGAGCAGGCTGGAGCGACGGAATTGACGGTGCATGGCCGTACCAAAGAAGATGGCTATCGAGCTGAAAAGATTAATTGGCAAGCTATTGGCGATATTCGCCGCCGCTTATCCATCCCTGTAATTGCCAATGGTGAGGTGTGGGATTATGAAAGTGCTCAGCACTGCCTAGCAATAACGGGATGTGATGCGATTATGATTGGGCGGGGCGCTCTGCATACGCCTAATTTAAGTCATGTCATAAAAAGCAATCAGCCTAAAATGGCTTGGGAGCACGTCGGCAGCTTGCTATTAAAATATACAGAGCTTGAAAAACAAGGAGATACGGGGAATTACCATGCCGCACGTATCAAGCAATGGTTAGGCTATTTACGTAAAGAATATCAGCAAGCAGACAGACTATTTTCTCTGATCCGAACGCTAAAGAGTGCTCGCCAGATCGCCGAAGTGATCGAATCTGAAGTAAAAAAGCCAGCAAAAATGATGGAATTTTAATCATTCGGTTGTTTATGATTTGCTAAAATAGAGTATTAGTTCTTAACTTAAAGGGCTAATGGCTTTTTTAATCATGCTAAATTGACTTAAATCGTATGTCATAAGATGGCAAACTAACATGGTTAAAATCTATTTTTACCGTATTAATTCGTTTGGAGGTCGATGATGGGAGTCATTTCTTGGGTCATTTTTGGTCTGATTGCAGGGGTATTGGCTAAATGGATTATGCCAGGCACTTACCATATTGGTTTTATCATGACTATTGTACTCGGAATTGTTGGGTCTGTTGTGGGTGGCTACATCAGTACCTTCTTCGGTAAAGGTAAAGTAGACGGCTTCAATTTCGGTAGTTTTGTTGTTGCGGTTATCGGTGCGATCGTCGTGCTATTTTTAGCTGGGATATTTGCCAAATAGCGATTGACTAAACTTATCTCGATTTGAAAGAAATAACCCTCTCCGTGAATAGAGGGTTATTTTTTTGAATACTATTTAATGTTGATTAAGTATTAATCCGATTTTTAGTTCAATTAATCTTTTGATTAGATGAATAATTAAGACTCTATAGGTAACCCATTGTCTTGGCCCCATTCTGCCCAAGAGCCATCATATAGCTTAACATTTGTGTTGCCTAATAGAGTCAGAGCCATGAGCACCACAGCCGCCGTCATACCAGAGCCACACGTTGTGACGGAAGGGGCATGAATATCAATACCTTGCTCTGCAAATAGGGCTTTAAGTTGGGCCGGTGATTTAAATTCACCATTTTCAACTAATTGATCCCAAGGCATGTTTTTACTACCGGGGATATGGCCCATACGTAGCCCTGGGCGAGGCTCAGGTGCTTGCGCTAAGAAACGTGCCGCGGCACGAGCATCAATAATTTGTACTTTTCCCTGTTCTACGAGGTTAAGCATTTGTGTTTGATTTAATGCGTTGTCACCGTGGCGCTGAGCGGTGTAGTGCTGTGGGGCTGGCGGCGTGACCTCACCGGATTCAGTTTGGAAACCGAGTGCTTTCCATGCTTCAATGCCACCCGCGAGAATTTTGACATTTTTATGGCCCATTGTGGTGAATGTCCACCACGCACGTGGTGCTGAGAATAAATTATTCTGGGCGTAAATAATAACCTGAGTGTTATTGTTAATTCCCATTTCACCGACCGCACGGCTAAAAGTTTCAGCGTCAGGCAGCATATGAGGTAGGGGTGTTCGAGTATCAGCAACCTTATCTTGATCAAAAAACTGTGCGCTTGGAATATGCTCTTCTAACCAACGTTGTCGGCAATCATAGGGTGCTGTTGGGGGCGGAGATGAAGCATCTAGTACGATAAGGTTAGAGTCAGACAAATGGTCATGTAACCATTCGGGTGTTACAAAATAAGCGTCATACATAAATTATCTTCATCCTGAATGTAAATATTATTGAACCTGACCCGCTGAAGGTATAATTGAGGGTTGCTGTGCCTGACTCTGCTCAATAGGTGTCGTTGAGCGTGTATAAATATTCATGCCAGCTAAGACAATTCCACCGATGGAGCCGAATGCGCAGAGTGCGCAAAGCGCGATAACAACCTTTTTCATTTTTATAGCCTGAATTGAAGAAATAAACCCAAAGTATAACCCGATGTTTGTTGCAGACAAGTTAAATACTCTTTTTTGTGCGGATGGATCCGGAATTTGCCAACCTGTTCCCAATTTTATGGCATAATGGTTTTTTAAACAGTAGTTTTTGCGAGCGCCTTCGTAAGCATATATTGTTTAATTCGATGTTATTGACCTACTTGGTTATCCTATATCTTCTAATGTGAACAGCAGTGAGCCTATGTCCCTGTCAAATAAAATGAAAGAACATATAACCCAATGGTACAAAGGGTTATCACAGCACATTGACGGGTTCGTATCCCGCGCGCCTCAGCGCCAAATGATTGCTGAAGTTGCTAAAAATTTGGCGGACGAAGAAGGGCGGCATTTGGTTATTGAGGCTCCTACAGGGGTTGGTAAAACATTATCTTATTTGATACCGGGTATTGCTGTTGGCCGAGAAGAAGGCAAAACATTGGTTGTCAGTACTGCGAATGTTGCATTACAAGATCAAATATTCAGTAAGGATCTGCCCTTACTCAGTAAAATTATTCCTGATCTTAAATATACAGGGGCTTTTGGGCGAGCACGCTATGTGTGTCCACGCAATCTGGAAGCAATCTGTGCCGCAGAAGGCGAACAAATTGACTTAATGTTGCTGGTGGAAGATAAAACCGAAATCGCAAACAGTGAAGAGAGAGCGATTTGCCAGCAGCTACGTAATGATTTTCATAGTTTTGCATGGGATGGCTTACGGGATCACCATAAGCGTGCTTTTAGCGATAGCTTATGGCGTAAGGTCAGCACTGACAAAATGAACTGCTTAGGCCGTAATTGCCAATTTTATCAGCGTTGTCCCTTTTTTATTGCTCGGCGGGAAATTGAAGATGCGGATGTGGTGGTTGCAAACCATGCGCTGGTGATGGCGGCAATGGAAAGTGAATCGGTATTACCTGATCCTAAAAAACTCCTTTTAGTACTGGATGAGGGGCATCATGTGCCTGACGTAGCAAGGGATGCGTTGGAAGTGGAAGGCGAGATCACACTCGTTCAATTAACAGCACAGGTGGATAATTTTCTTCATCATGTGGGGCAATATCTCGCTCAGTTTAGGCCTGCCAAGCCGCCAAAATTAGCGAACCCAGAGCGGTTACAGCAGCACGCGGAAAAGTTAAGAGAAGCATTTCGTGATTTTTCGCTACTAACCAACGCATTATTACCAGAAACCTCAAAGGATAATGAGTACTTATTTCCGATGGGGCTGTTGCCTGAGGCAATGCAGCTATGTTGCCAAGAACTTTTCAAACTGACCGACGGGCTAAGAGGGTTAGCGGAATCAATTCTCAATGATTTAACCGAGCAAACGGCTAAACAGGATATTGTTCGCTTACATCGCTCTATTCTATTAACTAGCCGAGCAATGGGCTATTTTGAAAATATGGCGAAATTATGGCGGTTAGCGTCAATTGACCAAACATCAGGAGCGCCAATTTCGAAATGGCTTAGCCGTCGTTATGAGAAAAACCAGTCTCGTTTATTTCTGCACTGTGCTGGGATACGGGTTAGTGAGCAATTACAGCAGCTATTATGGCGCAATGTGCCACACATCGTGATCACATCAGCGACGTTACGCTCACTTAATAGCTACTCTCGTTTTCAAGAATTGAGTGGGTTATCAGAAAAAAGTGATGACCGTTTTGTGACGCTGTCTTCACCCTTTAATCATATTGAACAGGGTAAACTGATTATTCCTCAAATGAAGTACGAACCAACTATTTCGAATGAAGAGCTGCATTTAGCGGAGATGGCAACGTATTTCCGGCATCAATTAGAAAAAGGTACTCATCGAGGTATGCTGGTGTTGTTTAGTAGCCAGCGAGCGATGGAAGGGTTTCTGGAACATGTAAAAGATTTACGTCTACAATTGTTAGTGCAAGGGGATCAGCCGCGCTATCGGTTAGTTGAAACCCATTGTGACAGGATCAATAAAGGGTTAACCAGTGTACTGATAGGGTTGCAGTCATTTGCGGAGGGGCTTGATTTAAAAGGTGAGTATTTAACACAGGTACATATCCATAAAATCGCTTTTCCACCGGTGACTAACCCCGTGATTATTACTGAAGGTGAATGGTTAAAATCGCTTAAACGTTATCCGTTTGAAGTACAAAGTTTACCAAGTGCATCATTTAATTTGATTCAACAAGCAGGAAGGTTGATCCGTAGCCATGAATGCTATGGTGAGATTGTTATCTATGATAATCGATTGATCACCAAAAATTATGGTAAGCGGTTGCTGAACGCATTACCCGTGTTCCCGATTGAACGGCCGGCTATGCCAAGCGGTACGTAACGTTAACGTCTTTCTTAATAGTGTAATAACAATAAGGCCACACATTAGTGTGGCCAAGGGGTCAATCAACGTTGACTATTTTTATCGACATTACTCAATATTAGCTTCTAAGAACCATAAGAACTTATCGAGGTCGCGTGATGCCGCAGTAAACATATCCGCGGTATCTTCATCTTCGACTTCATCGATAGCTTTACGAATATCGTTAGCCACAACCGCATAACGGTCTGCTAATGCTTTTAGATGATCTTGAACATCGTGGATATCAATTGGATAAGCTTCTAACGATGTAAATTTATTGACTTGCTGAGTCGTACCAATTGCAACTCCACCAAGTTGTACAGCACGCTCAGCAAATTCATCAAGGTGCTCAACTAAAGTGGTACGGAAGCCATCTAGCATTTCATGTACGGCAATAAAGTTACGACCGCGCATATTCCAATGTGCTTGTTTGGTCATTAAAGAAAGATCAGTAAAATGGATGACCATAACATTCAAAATATTGATAGACTCTAATTTAACGCTATCCTCAACATCATTGCGGGTATATAAAAGATTTGCTTGAGGTGCTTTTACTAATTTAGCTGTACTCATAATCTTCCCCTTATAAGTAATTAATTATTCAATAATCTGTTTCTGTTAATTAATATAAAACAACAGAACCAACTTGTCATAATGTAATATTCTATTACTTTGATAGGTAAAATTGATAACGGCTTATAATTAAATAAACGCTTAATAAATATTACTATAGGATTAATAAGCTAATATTTCAATGATATTAAAGAAAGTTTACAATAAATAAGGTTAATAAAGAAAATGTTGTTAACTTTATTAACCTTTATACAAATTAAATAATAAAGAAATTTCTTCCTCTATTTATTTAAGAAACCTCTTCTATTTTTGTTTTAGAGCGTGCTGTGGATGTTGAGCCTATTGAGGCACAAACAATACATAATAGTGCTAACCATTGAGTAACGGTTAAATGCTCTTGGAGGAAGACAATTCCAAGGAATGCCCCCATACAAGGCTCAAGGCTCATCAAAGTCCCGAAGGTTTTTGCTGGAAGTCGGGTAAGCGCTATCATCTCTAAGGTATAAGGAAAGGCTGTAGAGAGAACAGCAACAGCCAACGCCAACGGCAAAATAGCAGGGTCAAACATAACTTCAACACCTGTCTGCATTAGCCCAATAGGGAAAAAGATCAGGGTTGAAATAAAGGAGCCTATTGCTACGGTTGCGGCACCATAACCTGCGCCAGCCCGTTGGCCAAAAATAATATAGATCCCCCAACAAACGCCCGCACCAAGGGCATATAAGGCACCGACAAGATCTAGGCCATTAATATCATCACCGATAGGCAATAAAAAGAGCAGCCCAACGATGACCAACGCTATCCATAAAAAGTCAATGGGGCGGCGGGATGAAAACATTGCGACAGCCAGTGGCCCTGTAAACTCAAGTGCTACCGCGATCCCAAGTGGAATTCGTTCTAAGGATAAATAAAACAAATAGTTCATGGTCCCCAAAGAAAGACCATAAGTTAACAGGGGAATAAGAGAGTTTCGCCTAAACTTTAATCGCCAAGGTTTAAAAATGACAAATAAAATAATGGTCGCAAGCAATAAGCGTAGCCCAGTCACTCCTGGTGCACCGATAACAGGAAACAGTGTTTTAGCTAGAGATGCTCCGCTCTGAATTGAGGTCATTGCCAGTAATAGCAATCCCACGGGTAATAGAGGAAAGGCACTCTTTTTAGTATCGGCAGACATGGATCGTTGAACCTCAGAAATACGTAATAAAATCAGCAAAAAAATGGCTGATTATTCTTCAATAAAAGAAAATTTTGACAAAGAAAATGTACGTGCTGACTATTAACAACTCAGGTACATAACATAAGCGGTGATTATGACATAAATTTAACATGGATAATATGTATTTATAAAATAGAGAGCACGATAAAACATAGCATTTAATATTTATTTTGTTGACTATATACCCCATGTGTAGGCGCTTTAATTAATTTTAGACAGAGTTTTATATGTTGATGAGGGCGGGATGAGAATGTGTGTTGAGCTTATCCTTATGTAACGTATAATTATTTTCCATAAAAACACGATAAAAACGAGGAAAAAATGAGAAAAATTAACAGTATTGCCGTTTATTGTGGTTCCAGCATGGGAGCTAATGAAGTTTATAAGCAACAGGCGATTAAATTTGCAGAAGAAATGGTCAAGCGCAATATTACTTTAGTTTATGGTGGGGCAAGCGTTGGTATTATGGGCACGGTGGCCGACACTATTTTATCTCAAGGTGGTCAAGCAATTGGAGTTATTCCTTCACTACTTGAAGAGCGTGAAATTTCTCATAAAAATCTGACTAAATTGTATAAAGTTGACACGATGCATCAACGTAAAAGTAAGATGATTGAGCTTGCCGATGGCTTTGTTGCTCTACCTGGAGGTTACGGCACTCTTGAGGAATTTAGTGAGGTGTTCACTTGGAGTCAAATAGGGCTACACACTAAGCCTTGTGGGCTATTTAATATTAATAACTATTGGCAGCCACTAATTGATATGACGAACAAAATGGCTGATGAGGCTTTTTTACAGGAAAAATATCGCCATATGGCGATAGTTGAAAATGATCCAGCAGCACTACTCGATCGTTTTGAAACCTATCTTGCGCCATCGGTTAAAACTTATGATTAAACTTCGGTGAGGTATTTATGATCCGCTGTGCAGTAAAACACGATATTGAAGCTGTGCTGTCTCTCTATGAGCTGTTATTTACTGAAATGGCAGCGCTTGATAGTGAAAGAATGCAGCCTGCTAAACAGATGAGAGATTTTGTTGAAAATACCATTAGTGATGAAAACTTTCATTTGCTCGTGGCGGAATATGATGGGCAAGTTAAAGGCTTTTGCATTGCTCAAAAGCAAACGGCACCGCCTTATAATTGTATGGTTCCTCGGCAATTTGCCTATATTTTTGACCTTGTCGTATCTCCCGAGTTGAGAGGCCAAAAAGTGGGGCATCAATTAATTGAGCAAATGAAAACATGGGCAAAAGACAATCAATTAAGCCATTTAGAGCTTACTGTGTTAGCACAAAACCATAAGGCAATTAAGTTTTATGAGAGAGAGGGGTTAACAGAAATCACGCGTACCATGGGAATTAAGTTATAAAATACCATTGATGGTCTAATAATAAATATTAGGCCATCACGACATTATAAATAAATTCTATCTTTTATTATCGCGATATTAAGTTGCCTTAGCGAGCAATATTTTTATTTAGAACTTAAAGTTCATCATACGACTTTTTAATTCCATTTATTATATCGCCATAATAGCAATAATAAGTATTGGTATATTGTGGCATAACCGATAAATGCTTACCTCGTTTGATTATATACAGGGCTGGATGGATTACTATTCATCTAGGGTGATGCAATCAGTACAAGATCTAAGCGAATGATTGTGGCATAATGCGCCGCTATTTGGTTGGGTATCCTCGACATCGTAAATTAAAGGCATAGAAGTGTTACAGACAAGCAATATCACTATGCAGTTTGGCAGTAAGCCGCTGTTTGAAAATATTTCCGTTAAATTCGGAACAGGGAACCGTTATGGTTTAATCGGGGCAAATGGCGCCGGTAAATCGACATTTATGAAGATATTAGGGGGCGATCTTATACCAACTGCGGGGAATGTGAGTACCACTGACCCTAATGAGCGCATTGGTAAACTTCGTCAGGATCAATTTGCCTTCGAAGAATACACAGTGCTCGATACTGTCATTATGGGGCATGTTGAGCTATGGAATGTAAAACAAGAGCGCGACCGTATTTACGCACTTCCTGAAATGAGTGAGGAAGATGGCTACCGCGTTGCTGATCTTGAAGTCGCTTACGGTGAAATGGATGGCTACAGTGCGGAAGCTCGTGCGGGTGAACTGTTACTCGGTGTGGGCATTCCTGTCGAGCAGCATTACGGCCCGATGAGTGAAGTCGCTCCAGGTTGGAAATTACGGGTACTGTTGGCTCAAGCACTGTTCTCAGATCCCGATATTTTGTTACTCGATGAACCAACCAACAACTTGGATATTGATACTATTCGTTGGTTAGAGCAAGTGTTGAACGATCGTAATTGCACTATGGTCATTATTTCCCATGATAGGCACTTCTTGAATACGGTTTGCACGCATATGGCTGACTTAGATTACGGTGAATTGCGTTTGTTCACGGGTAACTATGATGAGTATATGATTGCTGCAACACAAGCCAGAGAGCGCCTACTTGCAGATAATGCGAAGAAAAAAGCGCAAATTGCCGAATTGCAATCCTTTGTGAGTCGCTTTAGTGCGAATGCTTCAAAATCAAAACAGGCCACTTCTCGAGCACGTCAAATTGATAAAATTCAGCTTGAGGAAGTTAAAGCTTCTAGCCGTCAAAACCCATTCATTCGTTTTGAACAAGAGAAAAAATTATTCCGTAATGCCCTTGAGTTGGAAGGGGTGACGAATGGTTATGATCAAGCTCCGCTGTTTAAAAACTTAAATTTATTACTTGAAGTAGGGGAAAAAATGGCGGTTATCGGTGCGAACGGTATCGGTAAAACCACATTTTTGAAAACACTCGTTGGCGAACTTCCTCCTAAGAGTGGTACGGTTAAGTGGTCTGAAAATAGTGCTATTGGTTATTATGCACAAGATCATGCAGAAGACTTCGAAACAGATCTGACCGTTTTTGACTGGATGAGTCAGTGGAAAAGTGAAGGCGATGATGAACAAGCGGTTCGCAGTGTTTTAGGACGCTTACTCTTCACTCAAGATGACATCAAGAAAAAAGTATCAGTACTGTCGGGGGGTGAGCAGGGTCGTATGTTATTTGGTAAGCTAATGATGCAACAACCAAATATCTTAATTATGGATGAACCTACCAACCACTTGGATATGGAATCTATTGAGTCCTTAAACCTAGCCTTAGAGCTTTATAAAGGCACATTGATTTTTGTCTCTCACGACCGTGAATTTGTCAGTTCATTAGCAAGTCGTATCTTAGAAATCAAAGAAGATAAAGTCATTGATTTCAAAGGAACTTATGATGAATATTTGAAGAGCCAAGGTGTGATTGAATAAGTTTACTGGCGTCAGATAGTCAATGGAAGACCTAGCTTTAAGCTAGGTCTGAGATGACTGAACCTGCAATTTAAATGGCATCGTTACCTGTTTTAGATAGGTTAAATTACCCAATAAAGTAGGTAATATTAAAAAATTAGTGAAATTTGCAGCAAGCCCTCGACCCGTTTTGGCGCCTTCATGTGGTTTCGTCAACCGAAAATGACATTCAGTGCCGCTAGGGTTATTTTCGGCTCACCATTACGAAATACTCAAAAACGCATTTCCTCAAGTAATACGCATTCAGCTTAACTCAACTGACAATATCGTTTTCACTAAACATTTCCCGCGAGCAGTTTTAATGGCCTGTGACCACATAATGTAACTTTCTACTTTGGTAGCGAGTGCTAGAGGTAGTGGCTCCTCTGAGAGATATCATTAAGTTTATATAACTCAATATTAAGCGATATATGGTGATCTCAATATAAAACATGTGCTGTATTAGGAAATAGCCTCAGAGCCATTGTCATTAATTTATTAATTTAATTTATTTGTATAAAATATCTTTTCAATGTCTTATATCCCTATAAATTAAGTCGATATTAACATGTTATTGTATTTTAATAAGAAGTAGTTAAAAAATGAGTAAATAGATGTACATGATTTACAATTGACTTTTTACTCATAATTTGATGGTTAATTGTTGAGCAGTTATAACTTAAATGACCAAAAATATGCCTTATTTTTATAATATATATCGTCATAAAATCACCAGAAGTGAGTAATTGTGGTGATTATCATCTTCCAATAAAGACTATCAAAATTAGATCATCATAACTCATTGTAATCAAATGAGATTATTTTTTTGTATTGATGGTTTTTTTTATATTTAGATAAAGTGAGATTTTCACAGGTATTTAAATAATAAATTAAATTCGTATAATTATCGCGACAAAAGGAAGTAGTAAGTATTAGTCTTAAATATCAGGAGTGGAGACGCTATATGCATATAGAAAAATTTAATTATTCTAGCACCAATGATGGTAAGTCTATTACAAAGATAGTTGGTGCCTCCATGAAAAGAGCAAGAAGAGAAAAGGGATTATCTGGATATGAAATTGCAGTTAAATTAAATATCTCTCAACAACAAATCTCGAGATATGAAAGGGGAATTAATCATATTAGTGTCGATACGCTATTTAATTTTATATTAGCGCTAGATATTAGTTATGAAATCTTAATTCAATATATATTAGAAGAAATGAAGTTAAGTGATATTTATATATTAGATATTAACAATGCCAGTAGGAATGACTTTTTAGTTATATAAATTCTTTTTATTTAAAATCATATGTAAGAATAAACATAATATCCATATTGGATATTATGTTTATTTTCTCAATGGGAAATAAAACGAAACAATACCCCTTATTATAATGGGTATCTATTATCTTATTTTATAGAGGCAGTTATGAGTAAAAAAATTATTTTAGCAGCATTAATTTCCGGGGTAATGAGTTCATCCGTTTTTGCCGCAGGAAGTGGCACGGTATCTTTTCAAGGTGAAATCATTGATGCTCCATGCGGTATCAGTGCTGACACTGCTAGCCAAATTGTACCAATGGGTAAAATCTCCAATGCTTCATTAGCGGATGGTGGTAAATCTACTGCACAAAATTTTAATATTCAATTAGTTGATTGTGATGTTAGCACACTGAAAACAGTTGATGTTTCTTTTACTGGCGGTGCAATTGGTACTGATAGCGATATGTTAGCGATACAAGGTTCAGCATCAGGTGCAGGTGTTGTGGTTATAGGCATGAATGGTGAAAAAGTGAAATTCGATGGCTCATCGGTCACTAACCAAAACCTACTAACAGGTCGAAATACACTGAACTTTTCTGCTTATTTACAAGGATTAAGTGGCCAAGCGATTGTTCCTGGTGATTTTACCGCAGTATCTAATTTCTTATTAGAGTACAAATAATACTTGAAAAGTATTGATATTTAATTTTGAACATAGGACTTCAGTATGAAAGAAAATATGTATTATACCACTATGGCCTTCTTGATTTCTGGAGTCCTTTCATTTGCACATGCTGATGAAGAAACAGGGTTGTTAACTATTCAAGGAGAAATTACAGATGCAGCATGTGCAATCGCGACAGGCTCGAAAGAACAATCTATTGATTTAGGAACGATTCCTATAAGTTTAATTAAACAAGATGGCAAAGGTCCGGAAAAAAGTTTTTCAATTCATCTTATTAATTGCAATTTAATAAGACATAACAGCCAGAATCAATTATGGAATGCAGTTGAATTAACTTTTGATGGTCCATCTGAAGATAATATTTTTTCAATTTTTGGCGATGCTCAGGGTGTGGGGTTATCTTTAAGAAATTCGAGCGATATAAATATTATTCCCGGTAGGCCAGTATCAAAAATAGATATTACTCCACCATCAATGAGATTGGATTATCATGTGAGATTAGTCTCCAATACCAAACCATTACAATCAGGGTCTTATTACTCTGCGATTCGATTCAAACTTGAATATTATTAAAAATCATTGATGAAATTATTTAATTAGGGATGCTTATATGTATTCATATAAATTGGTTTCCTATCGGCCAAATATGGTTTATTTATATATTTCAGTTGCGTTAAATATATACCCAATAAACTCTATTGCTCATAATGATATTGAATTTAACACGGATGTGTTAGATGTCGAAGATAAAAAAAATATTAATTTAAATCATTTTTCCCGCGCCAACTATATTATACCGGGTAGCTATTCTTTGACTCTCAGAGTGAATGGCGATGAATTATCAGAAATACCCGTTAAATTTATTACGCCTAAAAATGATCCAAAAGGAAGTGAACCCTGTCTTTCACCTGTAGAAACACAAAAGTTGGGGCTAACGAAAGACGCTTATAATTCACTGGCATGGTGGAACGATAATCAATGTGTGGATCCTAATAGCTTAGCAGGGATGTCAATTACTGGGGATTTTTCAACATCTTCTTTAAATGTAAGCGTTCCTCAGGCTTATTTAGAATATAGTGCACCTAATTGGGATCCACCTTCTCGTTGGGATGAAGGTATTCCAGCAATAATGTTGGATTACAATTTAAACGCGACAGCCAATCATTCTTACAATGATGGTAACGATATTTATGCACTAAATGGTAACGGGCTTGTCGGCATCAATACAGGTGCTTGGCGCTGGCGTGCAGAGTGGCAAAGCCGTTTAGATTATAATACTCAGTCATACGTAAAAACGAATAACGATTTTCGTTGGAACCGCTTTTATACCTATCGTGCAATTCCATCATTACAGTCAAAACTAACACTGGGTGAGGATTACTTACAGTCAAATATTTTTGATAGTTTCCGCTTTATTGGTGGTAGCTTGCGCTCGGATATCAATATGATGCCACCGATCTTACGTGGTTATGCGCCAGAGGTAACAGGGATCGCACAAACCAACGCGACAGTGATGATTAGCCAACAAGGACGCACTATTTACGAGACACAGGTCGCACCTGGCCCATTTCGTATTCAAGATTTGAGTGATGCGGTTTCCGGCAAGCTTGATGTCACTGTAAAAGAGCAAGATGGTTCGACGCAACAGTTCCAAGTAGATACGGCAAGTCTACCTTTCTTAACGCGTCCGGGACAAGTGCAATATAAGTTAGCTTTAGGGCAGCCAACGGATATCGATCGACATAGCCAAGGTGATAGCTTTGCCACAGGGGAGTTTTCATGGGGGGTGACTAATGGCTGGTCTTTGTTCAGTGGAACGCTAAATAGCCAAAATTATAATGCACTCTCATTAGGCCTAGGACGTGATTTGCTCAGTTGGGGGGCTATTTCAGGAGATATTACGCACTCGATTTCTAAATTACCGAGTGAAGAGCGCATACATGGTGGCTCATATCGTGTGAATTACTCAAAACGTTTCGAAGCGATCGACAGTCAAATTCAATTTGCGGGCTACCGTTTTTCTGATCGCAACTATATGACTATGTCTGACTATCTAAGTGCTAGGCAATATGGTGAACGTTACGGCAGTAGTAAGGAGCAATACACCGTATCGATGAGCAAGAATTTTAGTGACGCAGGCGCATCTGTTTACCTCAATTATAATCATCAAACCTTCTGGGATCGTCCTGATAATGATTATTACAGCGTTATGTTTTCCAAATATTTTGATATTGGAACGATTAAAAACGTCAGTCTAACGGTTTCGGCAAATCGTAGTATTTACCAAGAGAGCCATGACGATAGCGGTTATTTATCGGTGAATATTCCATGGGGCAGTGGGGTACAAATCGGCTACTCGCTCGATACTAACCGTCACGATACAACCAATCGTATGACGTATTACAACAGCACTGATGAACGTAATAGCTATCAATTGAGTGTAGGGAATACGCGTAAGGGGCTATCAAGTAGTGCGTTCGTGACTCATCAAGGCGATCTTTCGCGCATTACAGCTAATGCTAGCTATATGCGTGGGCAATATAGCGCAGTGGGAGCTTCTTTTAATGGTGGTTTAACACTAACACCAAATGGCGGTGCTTTCCATCGTATGAGTTCGATGGGAGGAACGCGTCTATTAGTTGATACTGATGGTATTTCTGATGTTCCTATCAAAGGTTATGGCAGCCCGATAACGTCAAACCGATTTGGTAAAGCGGTAGTGACTGAGCTCAGTAGCTATTATCGCAATAAAGCCAGTATCGATCTCAATGCGTTGCCTAATGATGTTGACGCTCAACAATCTGTTGTTCAAGCCACTTTGACAGAAGGTGCTGTTGGTTACCGCAAATTCTCTGTCATATCAGGGCAAAAGAGAATGGTGGAGATCCGTTTGGCAGATCATTCTTTCCCACCATTTGGGGCTCAAATCTTTAATCAAAAAGGGCAAGAAGTCGGCATCGTCGGTGATTCAGGAAGCGCTTACGTTAGTGGGATCAACGCAAATGAAGTGATGAGTGTGCAGTGGGGTGGTGATGCTCAATGTCAAATCACCTTCCCTGAGCCACTTCAAAATAGTGAACACGCATTGTTATTGCCGTGCCGTGTATAGCTGTCATGCATATAGCTTAAATACCCAGAACAATCATTGATAAACCACATTAGGTACTACATAGGAAGGTAACGATTAAATGAAACTAAACACCAAATTTATTGCAGGGGTTGGGTTAGCCAGTTGCGTGTTATCCAGCACCAATGTATTAGCGGCTATTTCAATGGACCGAACGCGTATCATTTTTGAGGGAATGCAGAAATCGGTATCGTTAAATGTCGCTAATAATAACAAACAACTTCCGTATTTAGCTCAAGGTTGGATAGAAAATGAAAAAGGAGAAAAAATCACCTCTCCATTAATTGTGTTACCGCCTATTCAACGTATTGAGCCTGCGAAATCAAGCCAAGTAAAAATTGAAGCATTACCCGCTATCAATTCATTACCACAAGATAGAGAGTCGTTGTTTTATTTCAACTTACGGGAAATTCCGCCTAAAAGTGATAAACCCAATACATTACAAATTGCACTACAAACACGGGTCAAACTTTTTTATAGGCCAAAAGCCATTATTAGCGGACCAAATACCGTTCCTTGGCAACAAAAATTAACCTTATTAAAAGAGGGGAATAGCGTAACGATAAATAATCCAACGCCTTATTATGTCACCGTTATTGAAGCTGGTGAAAGTAATCAGTCTGCACCAATTAAAGATTTTAAGCCGATTATGCTAGCCCCTTTTAGTGAGCAAAATCTTGGCGTGAATAGTCATCAACTCGGTAATACGCCAGTGCTGACTTATGTTAATGACTATGGTGGTCGCCCTAATCTCACTTTCAGTTGTCAAGGAAGTACGTGCCATGTTGATCCAGATGCAGCAGAGAAATAAGGCTAATGGTGCCTATGAAAGAGGGTAGATAAATGACTTTACATAAGCGATTGGCTATCTTTTGGACGCTGCTAATAGGGGCGCCATTGGGATGGGCAATGAATGAAAATACTCAGCTATATAATTCAGCGAATAATTGGGATGTCGATGGTCAACAAGGCGTGTTGTATGTTCGTGGTTCTTTATCGGAAAGTCCGTGCCGCTTAGCGATGACATCTGAATACCAATCTATTGATATGGGTAATTTTGAAACTGCGCAACTTAATCGTATTGGGGCAAAAGGGCGGGCGGTTCCTTTTCAAATAGAGCTATTAGATTGTATTTCTCATCCAACATCATTACTTGATGAAAAAACAGGACAAACAGCGTGGAGTCACTCTCAGCCAGCGGTAAAAATACGCTTTGTAGCACCATCAACAAATGAAATGCCTAACTTGGCTTTAGTCGAGGGGGCAAAAGGGTTTGGGTTACAGCTAAGTAATGCGTCAGGTACGGTTTTGTCTTTAGGGGAAGAGAGTCACCCTGTGTTATTACCCTCTGGCCAACGTCAACTGACCTACACGATTACACCGATTAGGACGGGATCACTCTTAATCGCTGGAGCATACCATGCGGTGATCTCATTCCAGATGCTCTATGAATAGGAGCAGTGATAATGAAAAAATCGTTTATTCATCGGGTGAGGTGTTTGCGTAGCCTAGTGCTCAGTAGCATTTTATTAGTGAGTACCAATACTAGTGCGGATATTTATACTTTAAGGATTAAAGTCAAAGTATTACAGCAAACCTGTACCGTTAATCAAAACCAAATTATCACTGTTGATTTCCCTGACATGGTTATTAAGGATATTGATGGACAGCGTTATGAAACGTCGATCCCTTACACATTAGCTTGTGATGGCTCTGCGAATAATCCAGCATTGAAACTCAAATTTAGTGGAACGCCAGCCAGTTTTAACACCCAGTATCTTGAAACATCAGAGAGTGATTTGGGGTTAGAAATTCGCGTTGATGGCACGGCAACTGAGCCAGGACGTTGGGTTGATTTCTACTTTAACACATTACCTAAATTAACCGCAGTCCCTGTATTAAAAAATGGGGGTTCGGTGAATGCTGGGGTATTCAATGCATCAGGCACATTAAGTGTGGAGTACCTATGATGAGCAAACAAAACAGGCGTCTAATAAAGCCCATGTTTGCCTTTATGATAGGCGCTTATATGTCGCCTGCATTAGCCAATACCGTGGATGTGAAATTTAAAGGAACATTACTTGAAAATCCCCCTTGTGATGTTTATAGCGATAAAGGAATTAATCAATCAATACAGATTGATTTCCAAGACATAGGTATCAATAAAATTAACGGTATCGACCATCAACGGCCTTTTACCGTAAATATAGATTGTCGAAGTTATACGTCACGACCTTCATCTTTAGCACTGTCTTATAGCGGTGATGCTGCGAATGGTTTTGATGCCAATGCGTTACAAGCCGATGTAACAGGTCTCGGTGTACGTTTATATCGAAATGAAAATGGAAGTGTTGTGGCACCAAATAGCCACTTCACTTTTAATTTGCCTAGTAATGGCTTTACGGCGCTGAATTTCTATGCCGTACCTGTAAAGGATCCACAAGTGAACTTACAGGAAGGCCCTTTTGAAGCGATTGCAACCATTGCATTGCAGTACCCCTAAGGAGGAAAAATGAAGCATATGGGTATTTTTTTAGGGGTAAGTTCGTTGGTGGGGGCGCTTTCTGCAAATTTATATGCTGCCACAAATAGTAGCCAAGTGACATATGGCGGCACATTGGTAGCAGAACCCTGCGAAATTGTGCCTGAATTTGAGAACTTTTCTGTTGAGTTCAATAGTATCTCAACGAAAGAGTTGTACTCAAACAGCAGGATCTTAAGTAAGGAATTTGAGCTTCAATTGAAAGATTGTGACGCTTCAATTGCAAATTCAGTAACGACTATTTTTAATGGCAACGCCACGCCGGATGGGCTTTTAGAGTTTGATGCCAATAGTGAGGCATCGGGAGCCGCAATCGGTATTGAAACGTTAAGTGGTGTGAAACTCCCATTGAATCCGACGAGTGGAGTATCTTATCCATCACAGCCGATAAAAAATGGTGCCATGACGATCCGATTACGTGCTTATCTTCAAGGAAAAGCTGGAGCGATTGCCAATAACAGCATCAAACCCGGTAATTTTTCTGCCACCATGACATACACCCTAAGCTACCAATAAGTGGCTGAAATATGTCTTCAACGGGCCAATAATTCAGTTTAAATCGAGGATCATATGAAAAACATATGGGGTCAACGTTTATTTAAAAATTATCTGTTATTTAGTGTATTGTTATTGTTAGGCACTAAAAGTTTTGCATCAACACCTTGGATAAATTCGCAGTGGATCGGTGTTAACAGTTATGAAGTGAGGATCCCTTCGAGTTCAGGGCGCTGTTATAACCCCCAAAATTTAACGAATGGGAGTTGTTCTAATGTCAATATTTCTTCATACCGTCTTTTCCACTATGCGCCAGTGAATCAGTTTCCATGGATGAGAACAGTCAACCAGTGTACTGTGGAAATTGAAATAATTTTGTTACTAAGAAGCGTTGTTTATGATAGGTATGGCGCTTTTCTCTTAACTCCACCACCGACAGGAACACGCTACATCAATTCATCTGGACGATTAAACCATTCATATTATAGGTATACCGCAAATCGGAGTTGTGAAAGTGTCTTAAATGATCTATCGCTGTTTCAAATGTCAGGTACTAGAGGGGTAGGCCAAGCGGCTCCAATAATTATATCTAGTGTGGCGAATCCGAACGATTTTAGACAAATATGTTGGCGGGTGAATGTATATGGTGCGAATAACACATCATCTTCTTTAGTTGCAGGTAGTGGCATCGATGAAGCGGACTGTACACGTTCTACACCCCAAGTACCGATTGCTTGTACATTTGAGATGTCGACATTACTGGATCATGGAACGGTAGATTCTAATCAGCTCAATGGACATAAGGCAACGGCCACAGGGTATGTAACCTGTACAGGGAATACCAAAGTGACCACACAGTTACTCGGTAACGGCACTACCAGCAATACCATTCTTGCACCAGGCTTATATTCAGAAGCAAAGGTCTGTGCACGCAACACTTGCTCTTCAGGTAATGAACAATACACGATTGATACGGCTATGAATGTAAAAACGCCTTTTAATGTGGAATCGACATTACATAGTTCAGGAAGTATTGCTGCTGGGGAATATCAGGGAACTGTGGTATTAGTAACGAGTATGTTTTAAAGAGTATTATATAGACTTTAAACGGCTCGCTTTCGTTATTGTGAGCCGTTTGCTTTATTGACTGACCAATCCTTTTAAGCACGTTTCTAAAAATTATTTAGCAGATTATGTATTGATAACATCGGGAACAGTGTGGTTTCCCAATGTGTATTGTCGGTCAAAAAATGATTTTTCTAATCATCATTTATTATGTTTCGAGACCGAATCTAAGCCTCATTAAGTTTGTGAACGCTCTGAAACCTAGCTGAGCTGGGCCAACAGACTGTTATCGTTAAATGAGTTCTCAAAGGTGATGACTAATCTAGACATCATTCTTTCTAAGAAATTAATTCGACAACAAGCATATAGAGATGAACGTAGCGCCCTGATCATACAGAGAGGCTACGCTACTCCCAACCGTTCGAATGCTCTTTTGATAAATGCGGTAAAAGTGATAAAAAGACCTCGATTTTTCGCTCGACAGTCATATTCACAAAATCATCCATCGCAATCTCTACGCGTTGTATCGTTCCATCACGGATCGTGAATTTATACATCAAATGCCCAGTCCAGCTTCTGTGAACGAAAACACAGCCATCCTCACTGTATGATAGCCATTTATCTTCCATGCATGAAGGAAGCCAGCCATTCAGTATGTTTCTTTCGGCTGTTTCCGACAGAGGGTAATTCAAATGGTGAACCAATGGCTCATTTTCAAAAAACTTCAGATTTTTAAATTGGCTCTTATCGATCACTTAATTTACCAGACTAATAATATCTTACGGTACAGCCTATACAAACATCCGATTGAGATCAAAGTTAATCATAGTTTCATGGGGGGAATTTTGTCAGCTGACGAGGTGGGGATACTGGAACCTTTTTAGATCAAACTCCTCAATAAAAAATGAGGACTTTATTCGCACTTTGAGACCTAGCTGAGCTAGGTCTTAGTATTTAACTGAACAAGTTAATTAATTCTTTTTCACAAACTCAGATTTCAGCTTCATTTGGCCGAAACCATCAATTTTACAATCAATATTGTGGTCGCCTTCGACTAAGCGAATGCCTTTTACTCGAGTACCAATTTTCAACATTGATGAGCTACCTTTCACTTTTAAATCTTTAATGACAGTGACGGTATCGCCATCCGCTAATAGGTTCCCGTTAGCATCTTTAACGATCAACTCATCGCTTTCTTCTACAGGCTCGGCATCATTCCATTCATGCGCACACTCAGGGCAGATATACATATCGTTATCAGTATAGGTGTATTCAGACTGACATTTCGGGCAAGGAGGGAATTGCATATTAAATACTCTCAGTAACTTATTTAAAAATGTAAAGTGATGACTGCTTATTGATGTCAGCCAACACGAAAGGGGATAGTATAAGGTTAAAGCAAAAATAATTTATTTTTTAGGAATATTCTTAATCGAGCGGTGCGTTTGTCACCGCCCTAATGGAAGAAATTATTGGTGTGCGCACACTTCACAATGGGGGTCTTTGGTCAGTTTGAATTGGCGGAATTCCATCGTCATCGCATCAAAAAACAACACGTTACCAGTATTGACCTTGCCATATTGGGTGAGCAATTTGAGGGTTTCCATTGCTTCGAGTGTACCTATCGTACCAACCAAAGGCGCCATTACGCCGGCTTCTACACAGGTTAGACTATTTTCACCAAACAAGCGGCTCAAGCAGTGGTAACAAGGCTCTCCTTCTTGATAGGTGAAAACAGATAGCTGCCCTTCCATACGGATAGCGGCACCGGAAACAAGTGGTTTCTTATGCTGGAAACATAAGCGATTTAACTGCTCTCTAATAGCCACATTATCAGTGCAATCAAGGATAACATCATGGGTCATTATCCGTTCATTCAGTTGCGCATCGTCCAACTGTGCATTGACCGTTTCAATACAAATATGTGGATTGATTGCGGCTAACTGTGCTTTAGCTGAATCAACTTTAGGTTGACCAATCGTCGCATCACGGTGCAAGGTTTGTCGCTGTAGATTAGACAGTGAAACAGTATCGAAATCGACTAAAGTGAGTTGACCTACACCAGCGGCAGCTAAGTATTGTGTGGCTGCGCAACCTAAACCACCAAGGCCAATGACCAGCACTTTGCTGGCCTTGAGTTTCTCTTGCCCGTCAAAATCAAATCCACGTAAAATGATTTGGCGGTTATAACGCAACATCTCTTGATCGGTAAGCTCTTGCACGGTCATTATTCGCTTTTGAGTAAGTCATTAAACATTTCGACATCAACGGTTTCGCCTACCGCGACATGCCCACGCTCCCTTTCTAAGACGATAAAGCAGTTGGCTAAGCTAAAGGAGCTAAATACATGAGAGCCTTGGTGGCCAGTTGTTGCAACTTGCAGTTGCCCATGTTCATTGACGCTTAGGATCCCGCGTTGAAAATCCAGACGACCGGGGCTTTTTTTCAACGGTGTGGTAACAGGAACTTTAAATTTCATTGGCGCTTTCCATTGGCTATTCCCAGAAAGGCGAGCAATCAACGGCTGCACGAGTTGATAAAAGGTGAGTGCTGCGGAAACTGGGTTACCCGGTAATCCACAAAACCACGCTGAATGGAGTTTACCAAAAGCAAATGGTTTACCGGGTTTGATTGCTAGCTTCCAGAAGCCGATTTCTCCTAGCTCCTCTAAAATTTGTTTGGTGTAATCCGCTTCACCCACGGAGACGCCACCACTACTAATCACTAAATCAGCTTGGTTATCTGCATCAATAAAGGTCTGCTTGAGCTTTTCAGGGGAATCAGGAATAACACCAAGGTCGATAACCTCACAGTTAAGTTTTTCGAGCATTAGGCGAACAGTAAAACGGTTAGTGTCGTAGATCTGCCCCTCTTTGAGTGGTTGACCCACCGCTTGCAACTCATCTCCCGTAGAAAATACCGCAACTTTTAGACGGCGGTGTACATCAACCGTTGAAATACCCAAAGAAGCAATAAGAGGCAATTGAGCCGTGGATAGCAGAGTACCCGCGGGGATCACACTACTACCTTTTGCGATATCTTCCCCAGCACGGCGGATATTGCTGCCTTTTTTAACTGTACCTGTAAACACGACCCCTTGAGCTGTCTCTTCCGTTTCCTCTTGCATGACGACAGTATCGACACCTTGTGGAATAGGGGCGCCAGTCATAATGCGCACACAGCTACCGTGCGGAAGCTTCCCTTGCATTGGTTGACCTGCGAATGATTTTCCTGCTACAGGCATAGGGGTTTTCCCATCCCACTCAGCGAAACGAAAACCATATCCATCCATTGCAGAGTTATCAAATGGGGGAACATTCATTGGCGAGGTGATGTCGGCTGCGGTGATGCGTTGGGCCGATTCTGTGAGCGGAATGCGCTCTGAGTGAGTCACTGTTTGTGTTTGAGTGAGTATTTTATCGAGTGCTTGCTCAAGTGAGATCAACCCAGCGGTATGACACATGTCCATTAGTACCCCTATTATTCTGCTTTGCCATTGAGGCTTAAGATTTTGTCGTGCTGCTTATTATGGCAGAGATATCGCGAGGGGTGAATGAATAGAAATTGATTAAGAATAGCTTTTCGTTGGATTTTACGAGAAGTCTCGCGCGAATAAATGCCTTAGATAGCCCTACGGACATAAATTGTATTTTTGTTAATGTTATGTTAAACAGTAATCTGATTAATTATTGCATTCTAAATGAAACTAAGGAATTTATGGTTTCCGCCAATGAACAGGCGCACCCTAGCCGTAGCGCAGCCGCCTTCCATATTGCTTTTAGTGGATTTCTTTCGCTCGTTGTTGTTATGGGGATAGGGCGCTTTACGCTAACTCCCCAAGTCCCTTTAATGATTGAAGAGCATCAACTTACACTCTCTACAGCCAGTGTGGTCGCTGCTTTTAATTATTTAGGGTATTTGTTGGGCTCCTTTGATGCAATGCGTGCGCGTCAACACGTTGAAAGACGCATGTGGTTGGGAATATGGGGAGCCGTTGCGATAACCTTGATTTCCGCACTTCTTGATGGCCCTATTTTACATAGTATTGCCCGTTTTTTTATTGGCTGGGCGAGTGGCATGGCACTGGTACTCGTGGTTGCTTGGGCTAATGAGAATTTAGCAAAATTAAATCGACCTGCATTAAGTGTGGCGGTATTTGCTGGAACCGGAGCTGGAATATTTCTTAGCGGTCTGTTTGCGGTAGCCATCCAAGATTGGCAATTATCTGCCAGCCAAGGTTGGTTAATCTACGGTGGGTTAGCACTAATTTTTAGTCTATACATTAGCTGCCATATTCCACGTACGGGGCAGTGGCATCGGCCTGTCGGGGAAATAAAAAAACTTCAGCTTACGTCAGAAATCAAGCGACTGGTATGGAGCTATGGATTGGCTGGCTTTGGTTATATTTTGCCAGCGACATTTTTATCACAAATGGCCGCGCAGCGTTTCCCTGATAGTTTATTTGCCCAATTTGTTTGGCCGGTCTTTGGTATATCCGCGGTGGTGGGCATTCTAATCGCCATGCTACTACGTAATTTCTCGACAACCCAAAACCGATTAGCGATCACTTTATGGTTACAAGGGATCGGAATATTAATCTCAGAAGTTATTTCGGGTATTTCAGGGTTGGTGATTGCCGCAATCCTAATTGGTGGGGGGCTTATGTGTGCGGTACAGTTGTCAATGCAACTAGGACGTGAATTGGCCCCGGAACATAACCGTTTTATGGCGGGTTTACTCACGACATGTTATGCAATCGGGCAGCTTATTGGCCCTATGTTGTCTTTTATTTCCACGACATTCACCGGAAAACTAGAACCTGCTTTATACAGTGCGTTTATCGCATTGTGTGTCGCGGGTGGGTTAGTTTATCGCCGTTCTCGATAAAGAATAGCTCTGAAAATATGTTATTAATTATAGTTAAATGATGATATATCCGAGGGGAGCATCAAAGGCTATCCTGATAAAATGAATATTTGTTGATGCAAATATTTCATCTGATCTATGGATGTAATGCTGGATTATCTAAACTTGCTGTTTTAGAGTACAGCGCACACCTGCATTTTCATAAAAAATCGTTATATCGTTTGTGGAGAATCTAATGTCATCTCTGAGTAAAGAAGCCGAATTGGTGCATGCTGCTTTGGAAGCAAGAGGGCTTGAAACCCCGTTGCGTATCCAACCAAAATCAGGCGAAGAGCGTAAGCAACTGATTGAAGGGCATATGACAGAGATCATGAAGTTACTGAATTTGGACTTAACTGACGATAGCTTGGCGGATACACCAAAGCGCATCGCTAAAATGTATGTCGATGAAATTTTTTCAGGTCTAGATTACGCGAACTTCCCAAAAATCACCGTCATTGAAAATAAAATGAAAGTTGATGAGATGGTCACTGTGCGTGATATTACCTTAACAAGTACATGTGAACACCATTTTGTCACTATTGATGGTAAGGCTACAGTTGCTTATATTCCGAAAGATAAAGTGATTGGCCTGTCAAAAATCAACCGTATTGTTCAATTTTTCTCACAACGTCCTCAAGTACAAGAACGCTTAACTCAGCAGATTTTGGTGGCCTTGCAGACATTGCTAGATACTAATAATGTTGCGGTATCAATTGATGCTGTGCATTACTGTGTTAAAGCTCGGGGTATCCGTGATGCGACCAGTGCCACCACCACTACTTCGTTGGGTGGACTGTTTAAATCTAGTCAAAACACACGTCAAGAGTTTTTGCGCGCAGTGCGTCACCTGTAATCTATTATGACTGCCATATTATCGCATCGCTCCCAAGAAGGGCGAATTGATAGGCTTGATGCAACACGTGGCATCGCAATCTTAGGTATTCTATTAATGAATATTTTTGGGTTTGCTTTGCCGCAAATGGCTTATATTAATCCTGTTTATTCTCAATCTATTAGCCAAACTGATATGGCTATTTGGGTGGTTTTTAACCTATTTATTCAGGGTAAGTTTTTAACGATTTTTTCGATTTTATTTGGTGCGACGTTAGCATTATTACGTCGCAAAGGCGACCGATGGAATATGAGTCGTTTAGTCATTTTGGCGGTACTAGGGCTGATTCATGGTATCGGTTTTTGGTCAGGAGATATTTTATTTGCTTATGCAGTAACGGGATGTATTGCATTACTGATATTTAAACAATATGACCCTGGCAACCTATTAAAAATAGCAGGCTTTGTCTATTTTATTGGATTAGTGAATTTATTGTTGTTAGGTAGCACGGTGGGGTCGAGTGATTTTTGGGTCGTTTCTGAAGAGCAAGCGTTGTACGAATCACTGGGAAACACTGCGGGGGGGAGTGTTAGCTTAATCTATCGCACTCAATCGATGTTAACCATGGTGGAAATGCTGTTTATTCAGTATGGGTGGCAGCTGCTGGGGCTAATGATCGCGGGGTATGTCGCGATGCGCAGTGGATGGTTAAGCGGGCAATTCAGTTCCCAGCATTATCGACGTATGGCAATGCTATTAATTATTCCCGCTTTGCTTGTTCAAGCCGTATCTCTTTATATGCAAAGCCTATCAGGATGGAGTTATTTTGCGACAGCCATTGTGGGCTATGTTATCAACGAATTGATGTCCCCATTACAATCTTTTGGTTATATCGCCCTTATTTACGGTTTTTGGGGAACGCTACAGCATAGTGTGTTGGCCAAAATGCTACAGTGCACGGGGCGAATGGCATTAAGTAATTACTTATTGCAAACCTTAATTTGTGTGACGATTTTTTATTATTTAGGCTATTTCAACCATTTTTCACGGTCTGAGTTGTTGCTCTTTATTGTGCCAATTTGGGCGGTAAACCTATTATTTTCTTATTTCTGGCTCTCCTTTTTTCATCAAGGCCCGATGGAGTGGGGGTGGCGAAGGTTAACCGAAAAGTTAGATAGAATATAGAAAAGGCGAGATAAAACAATTCAGGCAGTTACCCTGCCTGATTGCTAGAAATTTTTAAATTTTGTTGATTTCATCGGGAGAAACAGCCGGATAGCCCTTGATCCCTTCTGGCATTTTAATGGGCGCAGGGATAGACTCTTGCTCCCCTAAAAACTTAGGTTCGCGGTTTAAAACATAGAGATCCGCTAAAGCCCCCAACCGAGCAAACACTTCACGTATTCTTACTTTAAACATCGCTTTTGGTGTTGGCACCGCTAAACATTGCGCATCTATCCCTTTGTGCTTAGCGATAAACAACGCGCGTTCGCAATGGAAGCGCTGGGTAATAATCGTAAAATTGTCGGTATCAAATACTTTCCGTGTGCGCACGACAGAATCCAATGTTCTAAACCCTGCGAAGTCGAGAACAATTTTTGAAGCGGGCACGCCTGCTTTGATTAAATCCTTACGCATGGCGATGGGTTCATTATAACTGTGTGCACCATTATCACCGCTAAGCAGTAGATACTTCACCTTTCCACTGTGATAAGCATCTGCTGCCCCCTGAATTCGGTAGCTATAGTATAAATTTTGGACGCCACTTGAATAATATTTAGATGTACCCAATACCATACCAACATCACGTATTGGCAGATCAGCGACATCTTCATAAATATCAGGAGCCGTATCCCACGCTATCCAACGGTCAAGTAAAATAATAGTGACTAACGCTATCCCTAAAATCGCTATCAGACCATAAAGCAGACGTTTCCTCATTGTCCTTGCCTTTAATATTAATAGTCATGGTGATAAGGCTACTTGAGTTAAATAGGGGAAGCAAGTCGGGCAACGTAAAGTCCTGTCAATCGATTTAAGGGAGGGTTCTGTCGATAGTGCAAAAATGCGAATTGGCGGCTAATAAGAAAAATCTAACCTAGTTGATGTAGATCAATTTTCTATCTATCACTTGCGGCAGTAGGTACATGATTGTCGATTTTATTGTCAGTATGATAATAGCTCCCAACTACCCTACAAAGAATAAGAAGGAATGGGTATGTCAACATTGACATCAAAATTGGAAAGCTTATTGAATAGAGGTAAAGGAACTGAACAGCGTCTTGCCCGTTTTTTGCTAGATAGTCGTGATAATTTTGTTGCAATGAATGTGGCGGAGTTGGCTCAAGCTGCGGGAGTGAGCAGCGCATCTGTCATTCGTTTTACTCGCCAAATGGGGTATCGCGGATATTCTGATTTTAAAGTGGACTACTTATCGGATGAAAAACAATATAAAGCTGAAAGCCTCAGCGGTAGCTTGAACCCTTATGATGATACAGAGCAAATTATCGCTAAATCGGGGCAAATGTTTATTACAGCCATTGAAAAATCGCTGGAATTACTTGATCCCAACACCATGGATGAGATTGCGCAAAAAATAGTTGAAGCGAAACGTATTGTTTTATTTGGGGTTGGTACTTCTGCGATTGTGGCTTATGACATCTTCTATAAATTAATCCGTGTAAACAAGTATGCACTATTTAGCCCTGACTTACATGTACAGCTAAGTTATTCGTCTAATGTAGATGCCGATGATCTGGTTATCGCGATCACGGCAAAAGGGAATACGCCAGACATTAACCATATGTTAAAGTTAGCAAATAAAAAAGGGTGTAGCACCATCGTATTAACCCGCTTTGGGCAAGATGAAGCCGTGCGTTTGGCGGATTTAGTCCTTCCCTATTTCTATGATGAACAGCTCTTTCAGACTGGCGTGATCACACCACAAGTTTTGCAAATGGTCGTTTTTGATACGCTGTTTTTTAAATATTTAACACTCACCAATGAAGATGTCGTGCTTGCATTACAGAAGGAACGAGAAGCCATAATACAATTAGGATGAGGCAGAATGATTTTTACTGAGTTAGTTATCGGTGCATTGATTGGTTTGGTTATTAGTACAACGGGGGTCGGGGGCGGAGTTATTGTTTTGCCAATATTGACCTATTTTTTTGGTCTTAATGCGCTGGCTGCTGTGGCGACGGCTAATTTTCTTTCGATGTTGATGAAAGTGTCATCGTCATATATGCATTTTCGTTTAGGGAATATTCCCCTTAAAGGGGCATTAATTGTGCTTGCTATCATGCTACCTAGCACATTTCTATCAAGCCTCCTTGTTACTTGGTTGGGGAGTCTGCCTGAATATACCCAACAAGTTGAGCGGGGGATCAATCTACTTGTTGCTGCCGCTATTATTTTTTCGCTGTACTTATTTATTCACCGTATGTTTTTTGCCACACCGATACAAAAAACGACCCTGAAACAACATCAAATTGGGGGAATGTTTTTTCCTGCTGTGATAGCTGGGGTCGTGCTTGGTGCGACGGGGGTTGGAGGTGGGGTGGTGGTTTTACCCATGCTATTACGTTATATGCAATTAAACATTAAGCAAGCGATTGGAACTTCTATTGTGGTGACTACTGTCTTATCCGGCTCTTCTGCATGCGCTTATGCGCAAGATGGACACACCGATTTAACATTGGCGTTAACCTTATGTGTTGGTGCATTACTGATTATGCCACTCGCAAAATATTTGCTGCTCAAACTATCAGAGCGTACCTTTCAATATCTGACATTGCTGCTGATCTTATGTAGTGCCATTATGATGACACTTAAGGTGGTGATAAACTGACCCTTCTCAAAATTATTGGTTGGCATCAGCAAGCTCTGTATAGACTTCCTGATAAATAAACTCACGCTCCTCTAGTAAGTGCTTATTTGTAGAAAATGAATAGAGGTAGATCATCATCGTAAGCAAACTTGCTGCAATGACCGTAATACAGAGATTAGCAACACGTAACTTATGGGGAACAAGTATATAAGCGATGCTGATTAAGGCGCCGATGATAGCACCACCAATATGTGCTGCATTATCAACGCCGGACTGCAATCCATTAATTAACGTTAATGCAATCATGGCAATCAGATTATAGAGTTGGTATTTTTGTCTACGCTGTATTACGGGATGAGGATTGGGTTTATTGATAACCACTTTAATTAAATATATCACTGAGGCTGCTGCAATTCCCATAATCGCGCCAGAAGCCCCAACACCGATAGTAATGTATACAGTACTATCAGTCCAAAGGTCGCTATTTGATATTTCGTAGTATTGCCAATATGCACTAAATAAGGCCGCGCCGATGCCTGAGATAATATAAATAGCTAATAATTTGAATTTGCCGTAGGCACGTTCACAGCCGATACCTATCACAAACAATGCTAAGCAATTGAAGGCAAGGTGCGTGCCATTAGAATGTAGCATCATACTGATTGGATAGCGCCACCAATCACCCGTTAATGAAAGCTGATAAATATTCGCTCCAAACAAAATAAGATTACTTTCACGAGAATCAAGGGGGGATGCAAAGACGATTTGATAGAAATAGACAGCAATATTCAGTAAGACTAAAGTCAGAGTCAGCGCTATCGCGCCCAAAGAGAAGCGAGCTTTTGATTTTATTGAGAAAGGATTTTGCTGCTCTGCCATATTATTACTCTACAAGACGACCACTATAGTTGAAATATTATAATATAGTAATATATTTTCGTTAATTTTAATATAATTGAATGAGGATTGACGTTATCCAAAGCATAATGTGCTGTTCTCAGTGCTTTTAGTTATGACCAGTGTTAGGAAATAAAATTATTCCATATTAAGAGTATTACCTTTTAAGTATATTCCTAATGTTGAAATAAAAGTGATCATTTCGGCAATTTTAACATAATAGTATTTCACTTAATCCAAATTTTTTATTACCATGCGTGGTTACTTTTTAATGTTTATCAAAAAATAAATAATTATCTTTTTAAGATAGGGAGATATCGATGTCTTACGAAAACAAAAGTGTTCCAAATGAAATCAAACGCTGGAATTGGGGGGCATTTATTTTTAATATCTATTGGGGTATTGGTAATAAATCTTATTTGCCATTACTCACATTAATTCCTTTATTGAATATAGTCTGGATATTTGTTTGTGGTATTAAAGGCAATGAATGGGCTTGGAAAAATGGCGATTATGACTCTGTTGAAACCTTTATGAAGGTACAAGAGACATGGAACAGAGCTGGGTTATTTTGTTTCATTATAAGCATTGTTGTCACATTTATTATGTTCTTCTTCTTGTCTTCAATAATCGCAATATTTGGAGCAGCATCAATGCAAGGGCACTATTAATAGCGAATATGTCAGCAAACGCTGATAATACATCAAGATTATATAATATGTTCGCTTATTTTCAGTCTAATCATGATTGAAAAAGAGAAAGCTGAAAAAGGCCGTTAAGGTGCTATCAGATTAAAACCCCATGTTATTATCCTCATGGGGTTTTGTTTTTGAATAAGTCAGTTTAAGTGACCACAATTAGGCAGTTTTCATTAGCTATTGGCATAAAAGATATGCAGTGGCAGTTGAGTAAGTTCAAAATCGATAGCAGTCTTCATTTTCGGTATGAAATGGCCTTGATAAGAGGATTCATTGAGAGGCTGGTTTTCAATTGATATAGATGAAAAAAGTTTTTTAGACTCTAATTGATTAAAGCCCTAACCAAAAGGTTAGGGCTTTGCCTGTAATATAAGGGTAACGTCCTTAATTACAACTAAAAAGAAGTACGTTTATAAGTACGATACTCTGGTTTCCAGAAGTTACGTTCAATGGCTTCATCCAATGCATTATCAGACGTTACGGTTGCAACACCTTGCACCTGTGCCTCTTTGGCGACTTGTTTTGCAATAATACGTGAAACTTGTTGGATATCAGATAGAAGTGGTAATAGTGGGCCTTCCCCTTCTTTAGCAAGTGGTGAACATTCGGCTAATGCACGGCTTGCTGCCATTAACATTGTTTCAGTGACACGTTTTGCACCTGAAGCAATTACACCTAAACCAATACCAGGGAAGATATAGGAGTTATTGCATTGAGCGATAGGATAGACTTTATCCTTGTAATTTACAGGTGAGAACGGGCTACCTGTTGCCACCAGTGCTTTACCATCGGTCCAGTTAATAATATCTTCTGGGCGAGCCTCAACTCGTGATGTTGGGTTAGATAATGGCATGACAATTGGGCGTTCACAGTGTTTATGCATCTCTTTGATGATCTCTTCTGTGAATAGGCCTGCTTGACCTGAAACCCCAATTAGAATAGTGGGTTTTGCATTACGTACAACATCCAGTAAAGAGATTGAATCACTGTTTACATCCCAATCACTTAGGTTGTTGCTGCTTTGCGTTAGCTTACTTTGGAAATCGAGGAGGTTAGGCAGTTTATCGGTTAATAAACCAAAACGGTCGACCATGTAAATGCGTGAACGCGCTTGTTCATCGCTTAACCCTTCTGATTTCATTTGTGCGATGATTTGCTCTGCAATTCCGCAACCAGCAGAGCCAGCGCCTAAGAAGGCGACACGTTGATCACTGAGTTTACTCCCCGCAGCATGGCTAGCGGCAATCAAACTACCTAAAGTGACAGCAGCAGTGCCTTGAATATCATCGTTAAAGCAGCACAACTCATCACGGTAACGGTTGAGTAATGGCATCGCATTTTTTTGCGCAAAATCTTCAAATTGCAGCAGTACATTAGGCCAACGACGTTTTACCGCTTGAATAAACTCATCGATAAATTGGTCATATTCTTCGCCTGTAATACGTGGATGACGCCATCCCATATACAATGGGTCATTTAAACGTTGTGGATTATTAGTGCCGACATCAATAACAATCGGCAGGGTATAGGCTGGGCTTATACCACCACAAGCGGTGTACAGTGAAAGCTTACCGATTGGGATCCCCATACCGCCGATACCTTGGTCACCCAAACCTAAAATACGTTCGCCATCAGTGACAACGATCACTTTAACATTTTGTTTGGTCGCATTTTGTAGCATATCATCAATATATTCACGGTTTGGATAAGAGATGAATAAGCCACGAGCACGGCGGTAAATATCAGAGAAATGCTCACATGCTTCACCGACTGTTGGCGTATAAATGATGGGCATCACTTCAGTCAAATGAGCATCAATCAGGCGGTAAAACAGGGTTTCGTTGGTATCTTGGATATTTCTTAGGTAGATATGTTTGTCGATATCGGTTTTGAAATCGATTAACTGGCGATAAGCACGCTCAACTTGTTCTTCAATAGTTTCTACCTGTTCAGGTAGGAGACCATATAGGTTAAAGCTAGCACGTTCTTCTTCGCTAAAAGCACTACCTTTATTTAGCAAAGGAAATTCAAGCAGGATAGGGCCTGCATAGGGAATGTACAGAGGGCGTTTTGTTTCGTATTCATGTTCCATGAAAAATCACTCTTTGGACGATTAAAAAACAACAGTCGATGTAGATCCTAAGGTAAACAGAAAATATGTACAGTGATTATTGATACAAAGAGTTAAAATATTTGTTAAATAGCATTATCTATATGATAAATAATATAATCGATTTTTTCACCATGGAAAGAAATTGTACTGGAATGGTTTTTTTAGCCCTTACTTTTTGTCAAATGGAAGGGATGGCCTATCTATCTCGATTGTAGGGAAGCAAAGTGTAGGTTAAGTAAGATGTTTTCAATTAGAGCAATGTGTTAAATATACATAAGAAAAATTATAGAGTTAACCTTTTCTAAGCGATAAATATTATTCTTTATCTTACGAATTTTTTATTTTAATCGCAGCGAGCTTTGTGAGTATTAATATTTTTGATAAGAATGGTTTTATAGAAATATTAAAAGATCGTATAAATCAATTGATAATCTTTAAGTCGAATTGGGCAGTACACTAAAAAGTAGAGAAGGGCTATATAACAAATTGCCGCCATACTCTCTGGCGGCAATCAGCGATAAAACGATTAATTAAGATAAATTAACTCTTTTTGTTGGCAGCCTAGTGCCTGCAATGTATTTTCAGTGATACACCACTGTTTAACGATAGCATCTTGTTTTTCAACAAGTACCGCTTGCTCAATAGCGTGTAGGTCTTTACCTGCCATGTTTACCATAATCAACGCGGCTTGTAGAGGAGGTAAGCTTGGGTTAAATGCTGCGTTTTCAGCATAGCGACCCGTGAATAATGAGCCATCTTTTAGCTGTAGCGCAATGCCTGAGTGAGATTGGCTATAAGGGGCATGAGACTGGTTTGCCGCTTCGATAGCAGCACATAACAAGCGATTACGGCTTGGTGTGCTATAGCCGTGATCAACACTATCCATTAACAGCGTTGTGATTGCTAAATCAGCCGGTCCAAACGAATCGGGTAAATAGTCATGTAATGTTGCAGGCTGGCGCTCAGGTAAACGGATTGCGATTTTACCGCCACCGCGTAATTCATTCATAAACTGGCGGCAGTGGCCACAAGGTGTGTGGTTTACGGTGATGGAAGTGAGCTGTTTTTCACCTTTCATCCATGCATGGGTGACGGCACACTGTTCCGCATGGATGGTTTGTGCGATAGCGACATGGCTAAATTCCATGTTAGCACCGAAATAGAGGTTGCCACTGATGCCTTGAGCAATCGCACCGACATTAAAGTGGGAAATTGGTGTGACGGCGTAAGCGGCTGCGAAGGGCAATAATAAAAATGCCAATTCACTATCACTATAACCACAATCAGCTTTAAGCTGATTAACTTGTTCAGCACTCAGCATCCCTTGAAAGTCTGGCGTATCAATAATGGGTTTGAGTGCGGTTTGCAACTTTTCTGGAAGTTGAGACCAAGCGGACTTAAATCTTGAATGCATGAGATACCTCCCTAATCACTTATTTACATTCTATGTAATAAATCATTAAACCATATGTGATCAATGTCACTTTTCAAATGAAATAAATGAAACTCATCTTATAATTGAGAGATGTATCTCAAATTTTTGACGCGGTAAAAACCAAAAGAGGCAAATAAGCCTCTATTGGTTTTGAGTCTAGCCGAAAAGATGAAGAATAACAGGGAAGACAAAGGGGGCGAGCAGTGAGGTAATCACCCCGCAGGTCATTAAGGCTAAAGAGCTATATGCGCCTTCAATATAGTTGATTTCAGCACATCTAGCTGTACCGAGCGCATGAGAAGCGGTTCCCATTGCTAGCCCTCGTGAGGCGTGAGTGCGAATGCGCAATGCATCAAATAAGGCGTGACCAAACATGGCTCCTAGTATCCCGACAAAAATGACACAGGCGGCGCTAATAGCAGGGATCCCACCAATGGAATCAGCAACCGCCATAGCAATCGGCGTTGTGACGGATTTCGGTAAGACAGAGGCGGCGATATCCGGTGTTGCGCCGAGCCATAAAGCAATTGCAGTACCTGTAAACATAGCAACTAGGCTACCTGCTAAACAGATACTCAATAATGACTTCCATTGCGCTCGAATTTGGTGCATCTGCTCGTATAGAGGGAAAGCTAATGCAACAACAGCAGGTTGCAATAAGTCATTTAAGATCTTACTTCCCGCAAAATAGTGCTCATAAGGCGTATTGGTGAAAATCAGTAATGGAACAATGATGGCGATTGCGACTAACAATGGATTCAATAAAGGCAGTTTTAATTTTACTGACAATTTTCTCGCAATATAAAACACAATAATTGTTAGTGGTAACGACCACCAGATATGTTCTAGCATTTGTCATTCCCCTTATTTTGTTCAGTATCGCTAGTCACGCTGATAGTGTCTTCAGGCGGGAGGGGAACTTCATCAGGTTTAACCCCAACAATTTGGCGCTCTTTATGGATATAGTGGGAGCTAAAAGCCACCACAACCATGACGATTAGCGTGCTAATAAAACAAGAAACGAGAATAGGAACCAGTTGCTGACTTAATTGACCATAATAATTCATGATGCCGATACCTATTGGTACAAACAGCAAGGTCATATTTTTGAGAAGAATGGAACAACCAGGTTGCGCCCAGTGGGCTGGGATAATTTGCAGAGCTAGCAACATAAACAGTATTAGCATACCGATGATGCTACCGGGAACAGTAAATGGAAGCAGTGTTGATAACAGGTTCCCAACGATCAGACAGAGATAAAGCAGCGCAAAAGCGCGCAAATACTGCCATCCGGTTATCAGCACATATTTTAATGACATGAGACTCGTCCTATTATGCTAAGTATATTCATCATACAATTAACTTTATAATTGTGCTATAGATCACAGTTAAAACTGCATAAAAAAAGCGGAGAATTCATCATTCCCCGCTTTTCGCTTAATAATTAACTCTTTCCCGTTTGGGAACTGTTATTTTATTTTACTTGCATACCCGGTTGAGCACCGCTGTCTGGGCTTAGCAGGTAAATATCTTTACCACCAGGGCCTGCGGCCATTACCATACCTTCAGACAGACCAAAACGCATTTTACGTGGTGCCAAGTTTGCCACCATCACGGTCAGTCGACCTTCTAATACTTTTGGATCAGGGTACGCACTGCGAATACCAGAGAACACTTGGCGAGTTTCACCGCCAATATCCAATTGCAGTTTTAATAGCTTGTCAGAGCCTTCAACAAAGTCGGCTTGTTTGATAAGCGCGATGCGTAGATCGATCTTGGCAAAGTCATCAAAGGTAATCGTCTCTTGGATTGGATCATCGGCCAGTGGACCTGTTAACACCTTAGCTGGCTTAATGCTCTCTTTAGAGGCTTCCACCATAGCTTCGACTTTCGCCATTTCAATACGCGTAAATAGCGCCTTAAATGGCGCAACATCGTGGTGAGTTAACGGCGTGGTGATAGAATCCCATGTAAGCTCGATATTGAGGAAAGCCTCTGCACGTTTTGCCAGCCCTGGTAAAATAGGTTTCAAGTAAGTCATCAAGACACGGAATAAATTGATGCCCATTGAACAGATATCTTGAAGCTCTTGATCTTTACCTTCTTGTTTAGCGACAACCCAAGGGGCTTTTTCGTCGACATAACGGTTAGCTAGATCGGCGAGAGCCATTATTTCGCGCACCGCTTTACCATATTCACGACTTGTATAGGCGTCACCAATAATTTGTGCCGCGTCAATAAATTGTTGATAGAGCGCTGGGTCTGCGATGTTATCGGACAATTTCCCGCCAAAGCGTTTTGCAATAAAGCCCGCATTACGTGATGCTAGGTTAACCACTTTATTGACGATATCGCTGTTAACGCGTTGAACAAAGTCTTCTAAGTTCAAGTCGATATCATCAATGCGCGATGAAAGTTTCGCGGCATAGTAGTAGCGTAGGCAGTCGGCATCTAGGTGATCCAGATAAGAACGTGCTGTGATAAAGGTACCACGAGACTTAGACATTTTGGCGCCGTTAACGGTCACATAGCCATGAACAAATAGGTTAGTTGGCTTACGATAACCACTGCCTTCAAGCATTGCAGGCCAGAATAAGCTATGGAAATACACAATATCTTTACCGATAAAATGGTAGAGGTCGGTCTTTGAATCTTTATTCCAAAATTCGTCAAAATTGATATTGCCACGTTTGTCACACAGGTTTTTAAATGACCCCATATAACCAATTGGCGCGTCTAGCCACACATAGAAGTATTTACCCGGTGCATCTGGAATTTCAAAACCAAAATAAGGCGCATCACGGGTAATATCCCACTGCTGTAAGCCTGATTCGAACCACTCTTGCATTTTGTTGGCGACTTGCTCTTGCAGGGCACCTGAACGAGTCCACGCTTGTAGCATGTCACTAAATGCAGGCAGGTCGAAGAAGAAGTGCTCAGTATCACGCATCTCTGGTGTCGCACCAGAAACTACGGAACGTGGGTTAATCAGCTCTGTCGGGCTATAGGTCGCACCACAAACCTCACAGTTATCGCCATATTGATCTTCTGCTTTACAGGTTGGGCAAGTACCTTTTACAAAGCGATCGGGTAAGAACATGCCTTTTTCAGGATCGTAAAGCTGTGAAATAGTGCGATTTTTGATAAAACCGTTGTTTTTAAGCTTCTTATAAATGAGCTCGGATAACTGTTTGTTTTCTTCACTGTGTGTTGAGTGATAGTTATCGTAGCTAATCGCAAAACCAGCAAAATCGTCCTGATGCTCTTTGTTCACTGCTGCAATCATATCTTCAGGAGAAACACCTAATTGCTGAGCCTTCAGCATGATTGGTGTGCCGTGCGCATCGTCCGCACAGATAAAGTGAACTTCTTTGCCGCGCATTCGCTGATAACGGACCCAAATATCAGCCTGAATATGTTCCAGAATATGACCGAGATGGATTGAACCGTTAGCATAGGGTAACGCACAGGTTACCAGTAGTTTATTCGCGACTTGAGACATAGTAACTTTCTTACTTCCATTATTGAAAAGGGACTTTGATGTTAACCGATCAATTGTTTCGCGGCTAGGGTAATAAAATATTAATCCGTAATTTATGTGAAAAAGGAATTTTTTACTCTTAGTGGCTTTTCGTTAGTAAGGCGGTCACTATTTTGATGGTTCTCTGTTATGATAAATAGCAGTGAAAGAACGATAGTGTTAAAAATATAAAATAAAGGAGCCGGGATGAACGATAAATCCCCCGAGCAGAACAATCCAGAACTGCTGACTGAAAAAGTCTCCACCGTTTTGGCTTCATTTACACACCCAACACTGAAGCGTAATCTGATTTCTATCAAAGCATTACATCACTGTGCAATGTTGGATAATGTGTTGCATGTTGAACTAGTTATGCCATTCGTATGGAAGGGGCCTTTTCAGACTCTGATCAGCGAAAAAACGGCGGAACTGAAACAAGCGACTGGCGCTCATGCGGTTGAGTGGAAATTGCGTCACGATATTACCACGTTAAAACGGGCAAATGATTTGCCGGGTATTAACGGTGTTCGTAACATTTTGGCCGTCAGTTCCGGAAAAGGTGGGGTCGGTAAATCCAGTACCTCTGTCAACTTAGCGTTGGCACTTGCCCAAGAAGGGGCGAAAGTCGGTATTCTTGATGCGGATATCTATGGCCCATCGATCCCAAATATGTTGGGAACCACCATGGAGCGACCAACTTCACCAGATGGTCAGCACATGGCTCCGATTATGGCCTACGGTCTTGCGACAAACTCTATTGGATACTTAGTCACCGATGATAATGCAATGGTGTGGCGCGGGCCAATGGCAAGTAAGGCGCTAATGCAGATGCTACAAGATACCTTATGGCCTGATTTAGATTATTTGGTTATCGATATGCCACCGGGAACGGGGGATATCCAATTGACACTGTCACAAAACATTCCTGTTACAGGTGCTGTTGTTGTCACTACGCCGCAAGATATTGCGCTGGTGGACGCAATGAAAGGGATTGTGATGTTCAAAAAAGTCAATGTACCCGTTCTTGGTATCGTCGAAAATATGAGTGCACATATCTGTAGCAATTGTGGTCATGTGGAACCTATTTTTGGCACAGGCGGCGCAGAGAGACTCGCTGAGAAATATAACACGCAATTGTTAGGGCAAATTCCTTTACATATTTCTCTACGTGAAGATTTGGATCGTGGTCAACCTACTGTGATGCGTGATCCTGAAGGGGAATTTGCGGATATCTACCGTGAAATTGCCTCAAATATCTCTTCATTGATGTATTGGGAAGGGGAAAAAATCCCGACCGAGATCTCATTCCGAGCAGTTTAATATCGGTCTCTATTTGAAGGGGCTATTTCAGTTTTCTGGGATAGCCCCTTATATTTCAATCTACTAACCATACGCCTTATCGACCAATCCCTTTCCAACTTTTCTTATTTGTTATTTGCGTATTTCTCTATTTCATTATGATAGCGTAGAATGTTTACTATCTGTTTTTTATTAATGCTTACTCGTTAGGGCTTTGATATTGCATTTTTTTCCTATGGCGGATGCCTAAAAGGTGATTATGAAATTTTTAATTTTGATTGTCGTATTAGTATTGATTGTTATCTACTTTTATAACCGAATTGTGGCAATGCGTGAGGCTGTTATATCGAGTGAAACTGAGATTTCGGTACAATTAGACCGCCGTGGAAAAGTATTTGATAGTTTACTAGCAACGGTCAAAAAATATTTAAGCCATGAGTCAGAAGTTTTCAGTAAAATTACTGAATTAAGAACTCAGGCGAAAACAGCAACAGGGGCTCAGGCGAAAGAAGCGGAAGATGCCTTGTCTAAAATGGTCTCTAGTGGTGCGATTAATGTTGCAGTAGAAGCGTATCCTGAGCTGAAATCTGATGCCATCATGGCTAATTTGCAAGAGGAGATCGTCTCCTCTGAAAATAAACTGTCATTTGCCAAACGCGGTTATAACCGAGCATTGGAAGCGTATAAAGCCTATATTGCCTCAATGCCAGCCGTTTTTATCGTTAACCTCATTCCGAGTTTAAAAATTGATAAAGATTATTGGCGTCTTGATGAAGAAGCCATAAAAAGTGAAGAGTCCCGCCGTATTAACTTTGATTAACGATAACAAATCCATTGTATTTATCAGGGAGCCTTATGCTCCCTGAAAAGTTAGGCAGGGTATAGTGTTATGGATTTTAGAAACGTCATACGCAAAAACAATATCCGTACACGATTAGTCGTGGTGAGTTATATCTTCATTATGCTGATTGTTGGATTATTAGTGGATACAGCGACACATCCTGATGAGTGGGGTGGTTTTTTTGAAAATATGCTGGCATTTGCGACCTTTAAACGCTTTCCCGTTGCTACATTAATTATTTTAGGACTTACTTTTTTAGGATTAATTTATATTCATTTTCGCGGACACAAAATGATGTTAGCGGGTATGAATGCTAAAGAGATTACTGCGGAAAATGCCAGTACCGCGGAAGAAAAGCAGCTTTATAATATATTAGAAGAGCTAAGTTTAAGTGCGACTTTACGTTATGTGCCGCGTTTGTATATTTTAGATAGCGACGAGCCAAATGCTTTTGCTGCGGGTTGGAGTGCTAAAAATGCGTTAGTAGGTGTTACGCGTGGTTTATTACAAACGCTCAATCGCCATGAAATTCAGGCGGTGATGGCACATGAAGTTGGCCATATTATTCACGGCGATTCTAAATTGACACTGTATGTTGGTATCTTGGCGAATGTGATTTTGACCATCACAAACATAGTTAGCCAAATTTTTATTCGTACGGCAGGACGTAGCCGAAATAGTGCATCCAATAAAGCACAGGTGGTTTTATTAGCGCTTAATTTTATTCTGCCGTGGATAACGCAAATTCTCTATTTTTATCTTTCACGAACGCGCGAATATATGGCAGATGCGGCAGCCGTTGATTTAACAACCGATAACCAAGCAATGATCAGCGCCTTACGAAAAATCTCCGGTCAGCATGAGAAAACAGACTATGATCATTCGAGTATTGGAGATGCTTATCGTAGTGCGGCCTATATTTTTAATAAGGGGGATTCCGTGTTTTCGACCCATCCTTCGATTGAAAATCGTATTGCTGCCTTAGAGGGGCGTAAAACATTTTAATATCCACCGCGCCCAATGGCACAAACCTTAAATAACCATCTGCGGCTAAAATTGAGCGCATCCTCATTATTATTTAGTTGTAAAAAATCGTGGGGAAAATATCGGCAAAGGTTGAATTTGTATTTGTCAAAAAACAAGTTAAAAATGGTGGATATCCGAATCGTCATTTTTAAAATGAGAAGGGGATTGCCCCATCTGTTTTTTAAACATAATTGAGAATGCCCCTGCACTGTTGTAACCCAACTCATAAGCCACTTCGGTAATCGATTTCCCGGACAAAATATGGGAAAGCGAGTTCAGTAGGCATGCCTGCTGACGCCATTCTGAAAACGACATGCCAGTCTGGGTACGAAAGAAACGGCTGAAGGAGCGCTCGCTTTTGTGCAGCTGTTCTGCCCACTCCCCCGGTTGCGAAGTAATAACCGGTTTGCGCATAAACTCACGGCAGAGGCGGCCGAGCTTTTCATCTCGCGGGATCGGGGCGAAAAACGGCAGTGGGGGCATACGTGCCAGTTCGCAAAGAATCAGCTGCATCAGCACCCCGTCACGCCCCTGAATATCATATTCCGCAGGGATGTCCACTGCTTCCAGCAGTAACTGACGCAGCAGCGGAGAGACACTCACCACCTCACAACTAACGGCGTGGCGCGGCTTTGCTGCTGGTTCGATATACAAACTGCGTGTGCTGACATTCAGCATCCGAGTTTCATGGGCGACCTGTTCGGGGATCCACACTCCGCAGGAAGGTGGGATCACCCATTCACCGTCTGCGGTGCTGATTTCAATCAGTCCGGTGGCCGGATATAAAAATTGTGCCCGACGGTGCGCGTGGTATTCCAGTAGGGTATCGGGCAAATAATCTGTACCGAGAGCAATGACATCCCGCGCGATATTATCCACGCTTTTTAACGGAATATTTCTCATGAAGGCCGCGCTCCCTATCTAACGGAAAGAAAAATTAGAGGGTGTTATATCAGATCCTGTTACCGTAAAACAGGTCTTTTATGGCAATAACAGAACTGAGTGCCATATCTGTATTTTTACGGCAACAAATATAAAACGTTCAGTTAACAGGAGCAGGGATCAGGCCGGAATTCAAATGCCGTTGTCTGATTTTCGCATGGCGGCAATATATTAATCCATTACTATTTTGCTGCCGCCATTCTGTTTATACAGACTTTAATTATTACCGGCTATTAAGCGATTGCCGGTGGTGTAATGTTATTTCCGGTCATTTGAAATTAAATAATATTTATTATTTCCTGATTTTTAAATGCCGCACTGTATTTCTCACTCAGGGTAAATCCATTATGAGTCATCAATCCGGTCACGTTAATGAAAAATCCGGCACTCTCGGCGAAATAAGCCGACGCCGTTTCATACAGGCCAGTTCTGTATTATCTGCGGTGCCGTTTCTGGCATCCGAAAGTATTGCATCCGTTCCGTCCGATCCTACACAGATTCCTGTTCATCAAACGGATGACGGGGTTCGCATTGTACCGACATGCAGCAGTTTTGACTGCGGTGGGAAATGTGATATCCGGGCACATATCAAAGACGGAAAAGCCATCCGCATCAGTACCCGACCGGATGCGGAACTGAATGAAGATATGCCGATCATGCGGGCTTGTGTGCGCGGACGTGGTTACCGGAAATTTATTTATCACCCAGACCGCCTGAAATACCCGATGAAGCGGGTCGGTAAGCGCGGTGAAGGGCGTTTTGAGCGCATCAGCTGGCAAGAAGCAACCAGCCTGATCGCCGCAGAATGGCAACGTATCAGTGACAAATACGGCCCTGCGTCACGGTTTGTTAGCCTGAGTACAGGCGTGACCGGCGGGATTTTTTCCGGTGCGAATATGCTGCGCCGTCTGTTTAATCTGACGGGCGGGTTTCTGGAAAACTACCATTCCGTCAGTAACGGTAACACCATGGCAGCCACGCCGTATACCTACGGCACCGCCGCCAGCGGCAGCACACTTGATACCCTAGAAAATACCCCACTGGTGATCCTGTGGGGGGCATAACCCGAACGAAACTATTTTCGGGCACAGTAACCACTATTTCCAGAAGATGAAAAAGAACGGCACTCGGTTTATTGTGGTCGATCCGCGCTATTCCGATACCGCCTCCTCATTAGCCGATCAGTGGATCCCGATCCTACCGACGACAGATAACGCCATGATGGATGCGATGATGTATGTCATCGTCACAGAAAATCTACATGATCAGGCGTTTATTGATAAATACACGCTGGGTTTCAGCGAAGAGCAGATGCCGGAAGGTGTAGCGGATAATGAATCACTGGTGGCCTATCTAACGGGTAAAAAAGACGGCATAGCCAAAACCCCAGAATGGGCAGAGAAAATCACTAAAGTTCCGGCGGAAACTATCCGTCAGCTGGCGCGTGAATATGCCACAACCAAACCGGCGGTGCTGATGCAGGGCTGGGGACCACAGCGTCATATCTGCGGTGAACGCAGTGCGCGCGGTGCAACGCTGCTGGCAACCATCACTGGTAATGTCGGCGTGCGCGGCGGCTGGGCGGCAGGTTACGGCATGGCACTGAATCCGGAACTGCGCAAAACCATCGCCGGACCAAAGCTGTTTGATAACCCAGTAAAAGCCAAAATCAACATCACCAACTGGGTGCAGGCGTGTGAGGACAAAAATCTGGTCACGCCGGATAACGGACTGAAAAATGCAGACAAACTCGACACCGAAATCAAAATGATTTTCTCAATGGCGGGTAACTATTTGACCAACCAAAATACCGATATTCTCCATGCCGCAAAAGTGCTGGAGGATGAATCGAAAGTCGAATTTATTGTCTGTAGCGATCTCTATCTTACCCCGAGTGCGAAATATGCGGATTTGCTACTGCCGGAAACCAGTTTTTTGGAACGCTGGAATATCGGCGGCACTTGGAGTTACGGCGATTACCTGATCCTATCTGAAAAAGCAATTGAACCGGAATTTGAACGCCGTACCGATTACGACTGGCTGTGCGACGTGGCGGAAAAACTGGGGGTTCGTGATGCATTCACCGAAGGGCATGAGACAGATCGTGACTGGATAGAATTCCTCGTCAATGATGCAGCACAAAAGCGCCCAGAAGATAATATTCCGACGTTTGATGAGCTGCTGATAAAACGCCGTCATTTATTAACTCATCGTCCGCATACCCAAAATGTGGCTTTTGAAAAAAATATTCAGGATTTTGAGAACAACCCGTTCCCGACTCCGTCCGGCAAAATCGAGATTTTCTCCAAACGCCTGTATGACATGCACAATCCGGACATTCCCGCACTATCTCATTATGTTCCAGCCATCGAAGGACCGGAAGATAGCCTTACCGCGAAATACCCGTTACAGCTGATCACTTGGAAAGGTCGCAACCGCGCGAACTCCACGCAGTTCGCTAACCCGTGGTTGCAAGAAGTGCAGCGGCAGGAGCTGTGGATCAATCCCTTAGATGCGGCGGATCGCGGTATCAGTGACGGTGAAAAAGTGAAAGTACATAACGATCGCGGTATCACCATGATCCCTGTAAAAATCACACAGCGCATTATGCCCGGTGTGGTTGCATTACAAGCCGGAGCTTGGTGGCTGCCGGACAACAATGGCATTGATCAGGGCGGATGTGCCAACGTGCTCACCTCGTCACGCCGTACCGCGCTTGCCCACGGCAATGCGCACCAAACATTATTGGTTGAGGTGGAAAAAGCATGAGCAAATTCATCGTTTATCCGGCAGTCAGCAGCAAACAGTTAGGTTTTTATATTGATTCCGCCCGCTGCTCCGGTTGTAAAGCGTGTCAGGTAGCGTGCAAGGACAAAAATAATCTTGATGTCGGCCGCCGCTTCCGTCGGGTGTATGAAATGACCGGCGGCGGGTATAGCCGCAATCAAAACGGCGCACTGATTAATAACGTGTTCGCCTATACGCTTTCTATTTCCTGTAATCACTGTAAAGACCCGATCTGTGTGCGCAACTGTCCGACAACTGCGATGCATAAACGCGAAGGGGATGGCATTGTGATGGTCAATACTGATAAATGTGTTGGCTGTGGTGCCTGTGCGTGGTCGTGTCCGTACGGCGCGCCGCAGATGAATCCGGAAACAAAGCAGATGTCGAAATGCGATTTTTGTATCGATCTTCAACAAAAAGGTGAACAGCCAGTATGCGTTAGCACCTGTCCACTCGGGGCGATTCAGTTCGGCCCAATAGACGAACTGAGGGCGAAATACGGCGACCTTGATTACGTGACTGGGCTACCAGATCCGTCAATAACTCATCCGAATCTGGTGATTAACCCGCACTGGGGCGCGAACTTTGATGATATGAACAGTGAGAGAAAAGAAAAATGAATGAGTGGTCACTTTTAATTTTCACTTACATGATGAATGCGGCGGTGGGGCTGTGCGTTGTGAGTGGGGTATTTGCCATGCATTTCAGCCATCGCCTCCCGACAGACAGCTTTAAGCGTTTTATGATGCTGATGATTTTTATTATCTGCGGTATTGCGGGTGTGGGATCTGTTGCATCAATTACTCACCTCGGCGTGCCACTCAATGCGCCGAATGCCATTAATAACGTATTCAGTGCTTGGCTTAGCCGTGAAGTAGTGGTTACCGCATCATTTGTTGGCGTATTGGGTATCAGTTTTCTCTGGTTGTGGAAGACGGGCAAATTCTCTTTTCTGTTATATGGTGGAGCGATGGCGATCGGGCTGTTCGATATCTTCTGTATGGCATCGATTTACCGTTATACCTCGATTCTGACTTGGAATGATATCAATACCTATCTGATGTTTTACGGTACGACGCTGACACTTGGTGCAGTGCTGTTTATTCTGCTGGTGGTGATAGTTGAGAAAACCGGACACAGAGTTGGGATTGCGCTGCCCGCTGATACATTGTCATTATCACAGCTGTGGCTGTTGTGGGGGATGATGGCGGTAAGCCTAGCTGGTCGTCTGCTGTATCAGCCATTTTATGAGCATTACCTGACCCTCACACAGCTGACTCACAAATCCATTACATTTCCGCTGTCACCGATTGATGCGTATGACAGTATCGCCGAGCTGCGGATTGGTGTCCTAGCGGCAGCCGCAATTGGTGTGGCACTCTGCTGTATATCTCTTGTTCGAGCGCAGAAAAAAGCACATAACGGCGTACCGGTCTGCGGTGGGTTTATCACCGGCGGTTTACTGACTATTGCGGCAGAATTTATGTTGCGTTATGTGTTCTATTATATTCATATCTGAAGGGAGATGTAATGAATAAGACAGCTCACTATGCGGCCGCGTTTAATGTACTGGGGATCTGCTATCTGTTCCCGCCGGATGATGACAGCAACCGGATGGCGATGCGTCTGTTTACCCTGCCGGGATTTGCCCAGCAGTGGCCGTGTGAGGTGGATAGTACACTCTGCATGCAACTGAGCCGCACGGCCGCTGAGGGGGCGGAGGTACTGAAATCGGCATGGCAATCTCTGTTCGTCGGGCCAGGGTCGTTACCGGCGCCACCTTGGGGCTCGGTGTATCTCGATGCGGAAGGATTGTTGCAGGGGGATTCGACTCTTGCGCTGAGCGCTTTTCTAAAACAGGAACGGCTAAAACTAAATACCCCGTATCCGGAACCCGCTGATCACATCGGGCTGATTTTGTTTCAGGCGGCGGTACTGGCATCTGAAATGCGAGAAGTAGCGGTTAATACACTGCTCAGTCAGCACCTGATGAGTTGGTTACCGCGTTATTCGCAGCGTCTGGACACGCACGGAAACAGTCCGTTTTACTCCGCACTGACCCGACTGACAGTGACCACCGTGCAATCATTTATAAAAGCATAATCTTCACAGTGATTGATTACATCCCCATAATCTGATGCGCCTCTTTCTCTGGGGCGTTTTTTTGTGGCAGCACCAAGTGCCTTTCCTTAAGGTAAATTACCCGCCTAGGCATCACTGTGTTTGCGTTTGGTAGCCATTTTATAAACGATACGTTGAGTAACGATTAGACCCAATTGAGCTATTAGCCTTCGAACATAAAGATTAACGAGATAGACCAATTGGAAGAGCGGTTAAAAGTCAATTATAACCACGCAAATTTCATGGATCACAGCTTGCGGCATCAATACCTCAAAGCACCCAAAAGCGGTAAATCAGTAGAAATTCCTCAATACGACTATGTCGCTTATACATACAAAGAAACCAGCATTTACTTCAAACCTAACAAAGTTGGTATCGAAGGGGTCTTGCTACTGACAGATAAACGTTTATATGAAGAGAGAGATTTTTCGATCTTGTCGGTACTTGTTTGATAAAAGGGATAAAACGGATAAACGTACTATAATAAAAAGGAATATATTTTTGTTGTGCAGAAATTAGTATTGTGTGAGTTTTTGTGGTGCGTAGCAGATAAAAAATGAAATGATTTCTGACGGCACTGGTCATCTTGCTAGTCGTGATTATAGTTAGGCCAACAGCGTTGGCATGTCTGGTCGACCCCTAGTATGATGACAGGACTTGCTTCGAACACCGCTCTTAATGCAAGCCAACCTGTCTTGAACGTTGAAAATATGCGTCTTGACGTAGAATTGTGGCCTTTGCTTTCTTATCGCTTATCTCTATCGTTTATCCATTGAACAAATTGTTTTTAAACGATGCCGTCGTTCATCATACGCCAGAAAGTGAAACTCAAATGGATGTTAACCCACTGATTGCGCCAATGGGTAACAAACTCCAAACTCTATAGAGAAGAGTCAATGGTATTGAAAAAGTTGAAGTATCAAATAGTTTAGCGCTCAGGAAAACTCAGAATGATGAGTATAATATTACGTAACATCAACCTTCCCTTAAAAACGATGAGCGAAAAATAACGGATAATAACTGCCTTAGAGGGAGAAGGGCGTAAAACGTTTTTATTGTGCCTGCTGTAGGTTGATAAATAACGGCATGCCGATAACAGGGATCTAACCGCAATTGAATTCCCCTTTTATGGATATTTCTTCTTATTATTTAGTGTTTTTTTAGCGAGTTTGCTTTGTGAAGCTGGAACCTCACGCCATTAACTCCTATAATTCCGGCAACCATAACTTCATCAATATGAAGTCATGCATTTCATTTCAGATTTATTTAACCAGGTTATCATTTTATGACTGACATAGCGCATCACTGTACCATTGTTGGTATATCAGGAGCTTCTGCATCCGGAAAAAGCCTTATCGCGAGTACGTTATATCGAGAGTTACGGGAAAAGGTTGGTGATCATAATATCGGTGTTATACCAGAAGACTGCTACTATAAAGATCAAAGAGATATACCAATGGAAGAGCGGTTAAAAGTCAATTATGACCACCCAAATTCCATGGATCACAGCTTGCTGTATCAACACCTCAAAGCGCTCAAAAGCGGTAAATCAGTAGAAATTCCTCAATACGACTATGTCGCTCACACACGCAAAGAAACCAGCATTCACTTCAAACCTAAAAAAGTTATTATTATCGAAGGGATCTTGCTACTAACAGATAAACGTTTACGTGAAGAGATGGATTTTTCGATCTTTGTCGATACTCCGCTTGATATTTGCTTGATGCGACGGATAAAACGTGATGTAAATGAGAGAGGCAGAACGCTGGATTCTGTGATTGAACAATATAATAGAACCGTTCGTCCGATGTTTTTACAGTTTATTGAACCGTCAAAACAGTATGCCGATATTATTGTGCCTCGTGGCGGTAAAAACCGCGTTGCCATTGATATCTTAAAAGCGAAAATCGGCGAATTTTGCCAAGACTAAACAGCATTAGACAGTCTGGCGATGGAAAATAATGAAAGGGGGGATACCATCATGCGTCTTTGTGACCGCGATATTATTCAATGGATGGATGAGGGAAAATTAGTCATTAGCCCACGTCCACCTATTGAACGGATCAATGGAGCAACGGCGGATGTGCGCCTAGGAAACCAATTCCGCGTTTTCCGTGGGCATACCGCAGCCTTTATTGACCTAAGTGGCCCGAAAGATGAAGTTAATGCGGCGCTTGACCGTGTCATGAGTGATGAAATAATTCTCAAAGACAATGAGCCTTTTTTCCTCCATCCAGGGGAATTAGCACTTGCAGTCACTCTCGAGTCTGTTACCCTGCCTGATAACCTAGTGGGGTGGTTAGATGGGCGTTCATCGTTAGCACGATTGGGGTTAATGGTGCATGTTACTGCTCATCGAATCGACCCCGGTTGGTGTGGGCAAATTGTGTTAGAGTTTTATAATTCAGGTAAACTCCCATTGGCCCTGCGCCCTGGTATGGTGATTGGCGCTTTAAGTTTTGAGCCATTATCTGGCAGCGCAGATCGTCCTTATAATAGCCGACAAGATGCAAAATATAAAAATCAGCAAGGGGCGGTCGGTAGTCGTATCAGTGAAGATTGATAACGAGAAGTATTGCGGAATTATCTTTATGTTTAATTTGAGGTAATTCCGCATATTGTGCAGGGATAGGTGTAGTGTGAGCCTTTTGTGTGGCGTAGCAGACATAACTTGAGTGAGGGAAGAATGAAACGATTTCTGACGACACTGGTCATCTTGCTAGTCGTGATTGTAGTTGGGCTAACAGCGTTGGTCATGTTAGTGAATCCAAACGACTTTAGACAGTATCTTGTGGAGCAAGTCGAGAAAAAGAGCGGCTATCAGCTCGATTTTAAAGGCGATATGCGTTGGCATGTTTGGCCGACCCTTAGCATTATTACAGGACCTGTTTCGGTCACCGCACCTAATGCAAGCCAACCTGTCTTGAGCGCTGAAAATATGCGCCTTGACGTAGAATTGTGGCCTTTGCTTTCTCATCGTTTATCTGTTGAACAAATTGTTTTAGACGGTGCAGTCATTCGTCATACACCAGAAAGCGAAGCTCAAACTGATGCTAACTCACCGATTGCGCCAGCAGGTAACAAGCAAACACCAAGCTCTACGGAGAAGAGCCAATGGCTATTGGATATTGAAAAAGTTGAAGTATCAAATAGTTTAGTGATCTGGAAAACTCAGAATGATGAGTACAACTTACGCAATATCAACCTTTCCTTAAAGAAAAATGATGAGCGAAAAATTACGGCTAAATTCAGCGGTAATTTAAATAAAAACCAGCAGGAGCTGCGCTTTGATGCGCGAGCAGAGCTTGATCTCTCCCAGCTTTCACATCAAATTAGTGGGCAATTAACTCAATTTGATTACACCTTTACAGGTGTTGATTTGCCTGAAGGTGGCATAACGGGTCAATTCACCAGTGATTTTGCTTACATTAAAGAGAATGTTGCGACAGCCAGTTTAAATAACATTGTCATTAAGGCGAATGAAAGTGAATTAACCGGTAAAATCGCAGCACAATTAGGCAATATCCCTGATGTTCGTGTTCAGTTATCTTCTCATCGCTTAAATTTAGATAAATTACTGGGTACACCGCATACAAATGCAGGCTCCCATAATGCGAATGAGTCCGATAATCCTGCTCGAGTGGGGGTTAAACCTGTTATTTCTGGGAAAGAAACCCAAAAATATGATTTATCGAATTTAAAATCCTTTACTGCCAATATTGATCTCAATATCGATAATTTGATTTATCGTGGAATGGAGGTAAGCGCAGTAAAACTTGCAGCACAAAATCAAGCGCCTCAATTAGTCATTTCTCAGTTAGAAGGGAAGGCGTTTGGGGGACTATTCTCACTGCCTGTGACCATTAATTATGCTGCGATCCCCGCGCAAGTCATGGCGAAGCCTAATATCCAAAATATTAATTTAACGCCGTTATTAAAGGCATTTAATATGCCCGAAAAATTGAGCGGTATTGTGACTATCAATGCGGATTTATCGGGGCCTGGTTATGATGATTATGCCGTGAAACATTTATGGCAAGGTCCTGTGAGTTTCAGTTTACAAAATGCACGCTTAGCGGGCTTAAATATTCCGTTATTGATCCAACAATCTATTTCACGGGTGACCAATAAAATTAATGCGCCGGTCAATACGGGAAATTATACGGAAGTTGAATTGTTTACCGTTAATGGTCGTTTAAATAAAGGAACCGTCAATATTGCCTCAATGAATGCAACGTCTCCACTCATCTCGATTACCGGACAAGGTTGGGCAAATGTACCAGCCGAAACCCTAGATGTGAACTTGGGCGTACAAATCACTAAAGGTTGGGGCGGTGATTCTCGCTTTATTCAGCAGTTACAAGCGATGACTATTCCACTGCGTATTTATGGTGGATGGAGCAATCTGCAATATCAATTGAATGTCGAAAAATTGCTACGTAACGAATTAAAGACACAAGCAAAAGAGGCATTAGGTAACTTTTTGAAGAAGGAAGAACAAAAAGGGCTAAGTGATTTGTTGAACGCATTATAGTTTATAAATCAGAAGAACTCCGGCTATAAGCGGGAGCTCTTCTTTATCTATTATTGACTATCAATAAGTTACATTATTATTCATACTTTGATCTGCTAGCTTCTTGGGTTATTCTTTCATTAATTTTTTCTTGGCTATCTAATCCAATAGTATTGTTTTGTCGGCGTTCAAATTGGAATTTACTTTCCGCCAGATGAATTTTACCTTCAGTGCTTTTTACTAAATTATTCAGCTTGGTTATTGTTTCTTTCTTACTTGTATGATGTTTGTAAGAAGAACTATCTAATTTAGTTTGGTAAGATTTAATCTCATTTTTTAATGAAGACAATGTTGTTGAAATATCTTTCATATTGACACCATTTCGACTAAAAACATCGCCGCTTTGAGCGGTTTTTAGCTGGCTCACAATTTTTTTAATACTATTTTTAATTTTCGTATTAAGTTGTTTAACATCTTTTACATGTACAGTTTTCTCTGCTGTGACAATTTTAGGTTGTTGGTTTGATGTATTACTAACATTTGATGTAGAGCTTGCAATAGAAGAATTATTCGCTTTAATTGGGGGCGATTGAATATTTTGTTGCGATTGAACATTATGGATGCTTTGACTAGATACTTTCATCTCTAACCTCGAATAACATTATTAAGTTGCCTAAATTATTGAACAACTCAATAATTAATTCTTTTAAAAAACGCTACCATTTTTGTGTTTTAAGACATCGGATAAAGCAACTTTAAATATTTATGTAAAAAAATACCGGCTCACTGGCCGGTATGGTTCTAAATGAAGCTTAATTACTCTTCTTCATCTTCTTCAGGCTGTTTAGGTGGAATAATCAGCACCTTGCTAATACGGTGGTTCTTGACCTCAAGCGGTTGGAAAATACAACCGTTCACCTCAATTTGTTCACCTTCTTCAGGAACACGTTGAAGATGTTCCATCAATAGGCCTGCAATGGTTTCGTATTCACGTTTTTCATCCAATTCCATTGGAACAAATAAGATCAGGTCTTCTAATGGCATAAAACCATTGGCAATCCAGTGACCATCCTCCAACTTTTGGATGTCATGACGCGAATCATTTTCTTCTTCCCCATCTGGTAAGTTACCAGCAATGGTTTCCATTACATCGGTTAAGGTGACGACACCCTCAACAGTACCAAACTCATCGACAACAAAGGCAAAGTGTGTTTGAGCTTTACGGAACTGCTCTAGCGCTTTTAGCAGCGAAAGGCCTTCAGGGAAGATCAGGGGTTGAGTAATAAGAGCACGTAAATCAAGAGGTTGACCACTGAGCTGCTGTTTAACTAAATCAAGCACATGGATAACACCAACAGGCTCATCACTGATATTCTCATCAATCACCACAAAGCGTGAATGCGGATTTTTTTCCAGCAATTGTAGTAATTCACTGGCTGATTTATTGATATCTAAATATTCCACATCATGGCGTGATGTCATGATACTTTCGACATTACGTTCCGCCATTCCCAAAACTCGGGCAATCATTTGACGCTCTTGTGGATCAAAAACAGATTGGTTATCCGCTATCAAGTCCGATGTATGAGCATCCAATTCCGCACGTTCATGGTTACCGCTTAGAATACGTAGCACCGCTTCTGCTGTGCGCTCACGTAATGGGCGACTACCTTTTAGGAATTTGCGACGGTTAAATTGTGCGAACTGATTTAAGACTTCAATCATGATAGAGAAACCAATCGCAGCATATAGATAGCCTTTCGGTATCGAGTAACCGAAGCCTTCAGCAACCAAGCTAAAGCCTATCATCAACAAGAAACTGAGACACAGGATAACGATAGTAGGGTGGTTGTTAACAAAACCAGTTAGTGGCTTACTTGCCCATATCATCAACATCATGGCAATCGTCACAGCAGCAACCATAACACCAATATGGTCAACCATCCCAACGGCGGTAATTACCGAATCGAGTGAGAAAACTGCATCAAGGACGATGATTTGTGCCACAACAGCCCAGAAATTCGATGTTTTCCGCTGGGTATGCGCGTGTTCATCCCCACCTTCTAGCCGTTCATTAAGCTCCATTGTTGCCTTAAATAGCAAAAAGAGACCGCCGACCAACATGATCAGATCTCTGGCACTAAATGGATGATCGAATAGTGTAATTAAAGGCTTGGTGAGCGTGATTAGCCAAGACAAGCTAAATAGCAGAATGACTCGCATCACTAGTGCTAGCATCAGACCCGTTACACGAGCCCTATCACGCAATTTTTGCGGAAGCTTATCTGCCAAAATGGCAATAAAGACGAGGTTATCAATACCAAGAACGATTTCTAGAACGATAAGGGTGGCAAGCCCCGCCCAAATCGAAGGATCTGCGATCCATTCCATACAGTTTGTTTTACCTTCTGATATGACGGCATATGCCGACTGGTGAATAATGCGGTTTGTTTACTCAAATTTCAATAAAAATTCACGTTAATGAGACGATAATCTACAAATAATATTCCGTTTGCGTCATCGATTGCATCAATAACTACCCACCAGAACAAACCTGAGTTAACATGTGATCCTGTTAACAGAATTGCCAGCAAGTAAAATGCTGGCTTAGGTCCTAATCAGACAGGAGTTTTTCATGTCAAAGCAACAGATTGGCGTTGTCGGTATGGCTGTCATGGGGCGCAACCTTGCGCTGAATATTGAAAGCCGTGGTTATTCCGTCTCTATTTTCAACCGTTCTAAAGATAAAACGGATGAAGTTATTGCTGAAAATCCAGGGAAAAAATTAGTTCCCAGCTACACTATTGAAGAGTTTGTCGACTCTCTGGAAAAACCACGCCGTATCCTGCTAATGGTGAAAGCAGGTGAAGCGACAGATAAAACGATTGCTGCATTGACTCCGCATTTGGACAAAGGCGATATCCTGATTGATGGTGGCAATACGCTATATAAAGACACAATCCGTCGTAATCGCGAGCTATCAGAGCAAGGCTTTAACTTTATCGGTACAGGGGTTTCTGGTGGTGAAGAGGGGGCACTAAAAGGCCCATCGATCATGCCGGGTGGACAAAAAGAGGCTTATGAACTGGTTGCACCAATTCTAAAAGAAATCGCCGCTAAAGCAGAAGGTGAGCCTTGCGTGACTTATATTGGCCCAGATGGTGCTGGTCATTATGTTAAAATGGTTCACAATGGTATTGAATATGGTGATATGCAGCTTATCGCTGAGGCCTATTCATTATTAAAAGGTGCTTTAAACCTAAGCAATGAAGCGCTTGCAGAGATTTTTGCAGATTGGAACCAAGGTGAACTAAGTAGCTATCTGATTGAAATCACCGCTGATATCTTTAAGAAAAAAGATGAAGATGGCAAATATCTTGTTGATGTTATTTTGGATGAAGCGGCAAACAAGGGCACAGGTAAGTGGACTAGCCAAAGCTCTTTAGATTTAGGTATTCCAGTAACACTTATCACTGAATCGGTATTCGCACGTTATATCTCTTTCCTAAAAGATCAACGTGTTGCTGCTTCTAAAGTGTTAACTGGTCCGGCATTAAAAGCGGTTGAAGGTGATAAAAAACAGTTTATCGAAAAAGTACGCCGTGCGTTATACCTAGGTAAAATCGTCTCTTATGCTCAAGGCTTCCAGCAATTAAAAGCGGCTTCTGACGAATATAACTGGGATCTTAACTACGGTGAAATCGCGAAGATTTTCCGTGCTGGTTGTATTATTCGTGCTCAGTTCTTGCAAAAGATTACAGATGCCTACAATGAAAACGCACAGATTGCGAACTTGTTATTAGCGCCATACTTTAAGCAAATCGCAGATGAATATCAGCAAGCGTTACGTGATGTGGTTTGTTATGGTGTACAAAACGGTATTCCAACACCCACATTCTCAGCCGCAATTTCTTATTATGATAGTTATCGTTCAGCGGTATTGCCTGCTAACTTAATTCAGGCGCAGCGCGATTATTTCGGTGCTCATACTTATAAACGTACTGATAAAGAAGGCGTATTTCATACCGAATGGATGGAGTAATTCATTAAAACAATGAATTACATAAGTGAGGGGGCTGGTGATCCAGCCCCTTTTTTTGTGCATACAACTCCCCCTATTAGGCTGGGGAAGTCATGAATATTAAAAACATTATGCTAGGCTGAAGGAGATATACTGTTATGACCCATTAAGCCATTTAATAGCGTAATCTAAGATGATATTTAAATTTTGTGGGCTTCCATAGCCTTTAAATTCTTTATCAGTTGTAATGATATTTAACCAATCATCATTGCTATTATTAACAATAAGGTTTGATTTATTTTTTCCACTCTCACCATTAATATGAACTCGCCAGCCTGGATTGTCTAACGTACTGATGTCTAATCCATATTAATGCTCCCAAATTCCATCGCATTGAGATTTATACCAATTTTGTAATTGAGTAATTAGATTATTATTCATTTTTTAAGTATTTATTTCTCAGTTCGCTCTCTTATTATGCTAATACTCGTCAGAACTCAAAGTTGATAATGTCATAAATGTAGGTAAATCAACTGGGGTTGTCAGCTAAAACAAATTAGACAAGAACTCGCAAGAGACAGCGTAAGGGGAATAGAAGGCTTATGCAAATTATGGTGTGACTTCATGGATTGCCATTACTCGAGAATATCGCCTTATTGAATTGATGATAATACTATTTTTATTGAAGTGAGCTTACCCTACGATAGGGTGAGAAAATAGGCTTCGACTAGGAATAATACATAGCGATTATTTACCTGATGGATCCGCAAGAGAAGAATTTTGAATAACAAACCATAACTAATAACACTATAAAAAATGAACTGGTATTCATCAATTGGCTATTACGTTGCGGGGAGTGACTGATACGACGCTGTTCATTCGCTTAGTCTAAAATACTCGTTTACTTAGTGATAGTTAGAGGATCATAAGTTGCCTAACAGAGCATCTGTACTCTGCATTCAAGCGTTAAATTTACTTAACGGTGAGTTTTTTATGCTGAAAGATATTCGGACAAGAAAATCGGGTATCGCTTTGATTGATTCTACTGATAGAATTATCAGTTCATTTTTATTATTAGGCTGAGAAAGCTTCACTGCAAAGCCTAGATTGATCATTTGATGATTGTTCACTAAGAATTCTATTTATGCGAAAGTTCCTTGTCCTGTTACTGTTACTCGTACTACTTAGCCCACTGGCGATTGACCTATATTTACCGACAATCCCTGCTATTGCGATTGCCCTTGGCTCCCCAGAGTCACTGATACAATCAACAATCGCGCTGTTTATTTTAATTTTTGGTATAGGGCAGTTGGTCTCAGGGCCTTTAATTGATCGATATGGACGTAAACCTATCGCCATCATAGGGATCTTAATTTATATCATCGGGTCGACAGTTGCAGCATTATCAACTGCGGTGGAGATCTTTATTGCTGCGCGAGTGCTGCAAGGTGTCGCGGTCTGCTGCACAGGTGTAGTTGCTTTTAGCGGGGTGCGAGACCGTTTAAATGGTACAGAAGCGGCGCGTGCTTTTGGCTTCCTGAATGGCACATTAAACATTGTGCCAGCGCTTGCTCCGCTATTAGGTGGCTTTTTGGCAGAATATTGGGGATGGCGCGCACCTTTTTGGTTCCTTGCCCTCTATGCATTACTGCTCTTAGTATTGGTGATAGCTTTTTTACCTGAAACTCGCCCTGCAAGTTTGCAACATGTGAAAAAACTGCAACTTAACCATTATCTGCACATTTTGCGTAATAAGTATTTTATGATTTTTGCATTGGTTAATGCGGGTAGTATGGGAATGGTACTGACTTATGTCTCCTTTGCACCGAGCGTGTTAATGGGGGATTCAAAGCTAACCCCGCTAGAATTTTCGCTTGTGTTTGGGGCAAATGGTTTTTGGATCATGTTTGCTAGCTATATTGCTAACCACTATATCCCGAAAATTGGTCGCCCTAATTGCTTAAAAGCAGGTAGCTTATTTATGGGGATCGGGTGTTTAGGCCTCGTATTAGGCTTAATGTTACTGCCCTATGCGTTACAAAACCATTGGTTAGTCTATATGTTACCTGTTGCTTGTGCCTGTACAGGACTCGCTTTTATGATGGGAACCGCAACCAGTTACGCGTTAGAACCTTTTGAAAAAGAGGCTGGAACGGCCTCTGCACTGGTCGGGTTTATTCAAATGGCGGTTGGTGCGGGGTTAAGTTTATTGGCGATTAATGCCTTCTTACCAGCAAAGTGGGCGCTAGCTATTTTAATGTTGTTAGGCTGTATCATTGCGCTGGTGGCAAGGAATGTCAGCTTAAAATTAGCCGCACAGAATGAGGCAGCATAAATGATAAATCCCTTATTAAAACAGCCTAGGGTGGCTAAAGGTGATGTATTTTTGAGCGCGAATACATCACCATAGACAGCGTTCTATGGTAATAATAATTTTACGACGAGGATTGTTACCATGAATCAAAAGCATTGGTCAAAATATCAACTATTACACGAAGTTGCCCAAAACCCCAATATCCATATTAAAGGGCGTCACAGTTATTACAGTGACTGTTGGGATAATGGCTTTGAAGCCTCCGTTGTTCGTTACCTACAAGGAGATGAAGGGAGTCGTGACTGGCAACTTCCTTGGCAAGTCGATCAACTCTATATTGGCGATTATGTCTGTATCGGCAGTGAAGCCGTGATTTTGATGGGAGGAAATCACACTCATCGAATAGACTGGTTTTGCTTGTATCCTTTTATTGAGCATATTAATGAAGCCTATGTAGGGAAGGGAGATACGATAATTGGTGATGGCGCATGGATTGGTATGCGAGCATTCATCATGCCAGGCGTTCATATCGGTGAAGGCGCTGTTATTGCCGCCAATAGTGTTGTGGTAAAAAATGTGGCGCCATATAGCATTGTTGGGGGCAATCCAGCGAAACAGATTGGATACCGTTTTTCGCCTGAAATTATTAGTGAGCTGCTCGCATTGAGAATTTATGATTGGCCTGAAGAGCAATTCAATGCGTTAAAACCTCATTTATGTCATTCTGATTTGGCCGCATTAAAAGCGGCATTGTTGGAATATCAAAACAAATCATAACAATGACCGATAGGGAATGATGATATGTCATTCCCTTTATCGCATATATAAATTTACTTCTTGCTGGCTAAGTAACCAAATATAAAGCCGACTCCGGCAGCGATAGTGGCTGCGGCAAGTGGATGGCTTTTTACGCTATCCACAGCGGAATTTAAGGTATCACAGCCTTGAGCCGCACATTTTTTAACGGCACCTTTAATTTGATGTTCTGTAGAGTCGGTGACTTCACCATAGGCTTGCTGCGCCGTGCCAGCGGCTTCTCTTGCTCTGTTTTCTGCTTTGTCGAATAAACTCATGATATTCTCCTTTATACTGAACAACAGTTATAACTAAGTGTAGCAGCCGCATAAAAGCGCGAGACCTATTTTACTTAAAATCAAGTTATTTTACGTTGTTTCACTATCACGAATAAAACTAACTAGCGTGGGATTAGCAATACGCCGATAGTCTTCGGTATTGAGGATAACTGAGCGTTCAAGTGTGCCAGCATTAAAGGCTAATTCTTCAAAACGGGCAAATAAATAAGGATCAGCAATTAATTTTAGCGAGGGGTGGAAGCTAAAAGGAGGAATGGCGCCAAATACACATTGGGTTAAATCATCCACTTCTTTTGGACTCGCTAATGAGGCTCGCGTTCCGCCAATGGCATGGGCTATTTTGCTTAAATCAGCCTGTTTATCCGCAGGAAGAATAGCTAAAACATGTTGGCGGATCCCATTTCCTTTGACATGGCATACCAGACCTTTTGCACCTTGACCTAATTGGGTTCCTCGTACTTTAGCGACTTCCTCAGATTTACCTGCGGTTGGGTGTTCCATCACACGGTATCTGGCATTATGTTTATCAAGTAACTGGGTTAATTGAATAAAAATAGGGCTTTCTGACACGACGGTTCCTTTTTTATAAAAATAAACAGTTGAGATAGTAGCAAAATTAGATAACAAGCTAAATACCATGGATATTATCTGAAAATTGAAAGAAGCAATGAGCGTGTTTTTAAGTTAATAGCGAAATCATTGCCTAAATAGCATTTTTATTAAAATAGGCTTTCACTTGAATTAATTGACTCAATTAGCTAAACAGTCATTTATAGGTAAGATAATAGGAGGGCTTAGGTCGACGAACAATAATCAGTTCACCTTTTTTATATTGGGTAGCCCACCTTAAGCAGGCTACCGTATTATTATTGATGGCGCTCTTTCAGTCGTTTGATGATAGTGCTTAAATCAAGATCTTGGTCTTGTAAGAGTACCAGCAAGTGATACATCAGATCTGCGGCTTCATTCGTGAGTTCAGCACGATCATTCACGGTGGCAGCTAGTGCGGTCTCAACCCCTTCTTCTCCTACTTTTTGAGCGATACGTTTAGTTCCACTAGCATATAAACGCGCGGTGTAAGAGCTTTCAGGATCTGCTGTTTTACGTGATTTTAGTAAGGTTTCCAGTTCAAATAAGAAGCCCCAATCACTTTGGGCTGGAGCAAAACAGCTTTCAGTGCCCTTGTGACAAGTTGGTCCAATAGGTTGTACTAAGGCGAGCAGGGTATCGCTGTCACAGTCTGGATAGATATCTACCAAATTGAGAAAATGGCCAGACGTTTCCCCTTTGGTCCATAGGCGCTGTTTGGTTCTTGAATAAAAAGTGACCTTGCCACTCTCTAAGGTGGTTTGTAAGGCTTCAGGGTTCATATAACCCAACATTAGTACATCACCAGAGGTGGCGTGTTGTACAACAACAGGCATTAGCCCATCGACTTTTTGCCAAGCAAGTTGGTGACATTGTTCTGTGGTTAACATACTCTAATTTGAACTCCATTTTCTGCAAGGTATTGCTTTAATTCACCGATATTGATGATTTGCTTATGGAACACAGAAGCAGCAAGTGCGCCATCAACGTTTGCATCGCAAAAAGCATCAAGGAAGTGTACTTTTTCACCCGCGCCACCAGAGGCAATTAAAGGCACTTGGCAGATTTCGCGGACTTTTTTCAGTTGTAGCAGATCATAGCCTTGGCGTACACCGTCTTGGTTCATCATGTTTAGAACGATTTCGCCAGCACCGCGTTGTTGAACCTCTTTAACCCAATCTAAGGTTTTCCAGCGAGTTTGTGTGGTGCGCTTTTCATCCCCAGTAAATTGATAAACCAGATAATCTCCGCTGTCATGGTCAAACCAAGTGTCGATACCAACCACAATACATTGAACACCAAAGCGCTCAGCGAGACGGCTAATTAAGGTTGGATCAGACAATGCAGGTGAGTTAATGGAAATTTTATCTGCGCCAAATGACAGGATTTGTGCTGCATCTTCGACACTTTTAATACCACCAGCCACGCAAAACGGGATATCAATGACTTCGGCGACTTTGGAAACCCAACTCTTATCGACCACACGGCCGTCAGATGATGCAGTAATATCATAAAAAACTAATTCATCTGCCCCTTCTTGGGCATAACGCTGGGCGAGCGGCACGATATCACCAATAATTTCATGATTACGGAATTGAACACCTTTAACCACTTGCCCATCACGAACATCCAGACAAGGAATTATGCGTTTTGCCAACATGCGATTGCCTCCGCGACAGTGAATTTACCTTCAAGTAGGGCGCGACCAACAATCACGCCTGCCGCTCCTGATGATGGAATAGCGGCGATATCAGCTAAAGAGCCAATACCCCCTGAAGCTTGAAAAGCAATATCAGGGTATTTTTGACTGATTTCACGATATAAGTTGACATTGGAACCCGCCAAGGTGCCATCTTTCGAAATATCGGTACATAAAACGTGTTTTAGCCCGTATGGCTGATACATCTCAATGGCCTGTTCTAGAGAAAGGTTTGAATTCTCTTGCCAGCCACTGATGGCAATTTCTTTAACGCCTTGTTGATTGATACGAACATCCAGAGCAAGCACGATAGCTTCACCGCCGTAACGTTCAAACCAAATTTTCACTAATTCGGGTTGCTTGACCGCGGTTGAGCCAATAACCACTCGCGTCGCTCCCGCGTCTAACAGCGCTTTTACGTCTTCTTCAGTGCGGATACCACCGCCAACTTGTACAGGAACACAAACGCCAGCTAATAATTTTTTGAGTAGGGAAATTTGGCGTTTTTGTGGGTCTTTGGCTCCCGTTAAATCGACTAAATGCAGTAATTTCGCCCCTTCTTGCTCATATTGTTGCAGGCGAGGGAGAGGATCATTACCGTATGCCGTTTGCTTGGCATAGTCTCCTTGGTGTAGGCGAACAACATTACCATCAATTAAATCTAAAGCAGGAATGATCATCTCAATTACATCTCCAAAAAGTTTTGGATCAGACGGGAGCCTGCGGCACCCGAACGTTCAGGGTGGAATTGAACCCCGTAAAAGTTATCCTGATTGACAGCACTACTAAATGGGTTCCCATATAAGGTTTGAGCTAGGGTATTACCTGAAATTGGCATCGAATAGCTATGCACAAAATAGAAGTAGGCATCCTCACGGATCCCTTTGAATAAAGGGTGGCCTGCTAATGCTTTAACTTGGTTCCAGCCACTGTGCGGAACAGGCAAACCGTTAGCATCCATTTTTTGGACCGGGCTATCAATGAGGCCCAGTAATGGGATCAATTCTTTACCTTCTTCACTCACACTGCCCATTAATTGCATGCCTAAGCAGATGCCTAAAACAGGTTGAGTCAGCGTTTTAATTAACGGAATGAGTTCACGCTCATTCAGTTGTTCCATGGCGGCACTTGCTGTGCCGACTCCCGGTAGAAACACTTTATCAGCCTGTAAAATCGTCTTAGTATCACGGCTAATTTTTGGGGTGTAACCCAAACGCTTAACGGCGTAAGCGACCGATGACAAATTAGCGCACCCCGTATCAAGGATCACAACATTCATTAGAGAACCCCTTTCGAGCTAGGCAAAGTATCCCCTTCAACACGGATCGCTTGGCGTAAGGTGCGACCAAACACTTTAAATAGGCTCTCTGCTTTATGGTGATCGTTTTTCCCTTTAGTTTTCAGGTGTAACGTACAACCCATCGCATAAGAGAGTGAACTGAAAAAGTGTTCGATCATTTCAGTGCTCAAATCACCAACGCGTTGGTATTTAAATTCTGCTTTGTATTCAAGGTGTGGGCGGCCAGAGATATCTAATGCACAGCGTGCTTGGCACTCATCCATCGGTAGCACAAAGCCAAAACGCGCAATACCACGTTTGTCACCTAGCGCAACACGCAGTGCCTCACCAAGGGCTAAACCTGTATCCTCAACGGTGTGATGGTCGTCTATAAATAGGTCACCTTTAACGTCGATATTTAAACGGAAACCACCGTGAGTCGCGATTTGGTCAAGCATGTGATCAAAGAAGCCAACGCCGGTGTTGATTTGGCTACCGCCTTCGCGATCAAGCCAGACTTCGACGCGAATATGGGTCTCTTTTGTGACTCGTTCGACCAAGGCATGACGATCGCGTTTGGTTAACTTATCAGTGATAGCGACCCAATCGAGTGATTCAGGGCTATAACGTAGGCCTTGAATACCCATATTTTCAGCTAATTGGATGTCGGTTTCACGGTCGCCAATCACATAGCTGTTTGCTTTGTCTAATTTACCTTCAACAAGATAATTTTCGACTAAGCCTAACTTTGGCTTGCGGCAGTTGCAGTTATCCGCAGGTTTGTGAGGGCAGATCAGCACTTCATCAAATTGGATACCCTGAGATTCAAAAACCTGCATCATTAAATTATGAGGTGGCTCAAAGTCAGCCGTTGGAAAGCTATCCGTTCCCAAGCCATCTTGGTTAGTGACCATGACTAAACGGTAGTTGGCTTTTTGGAGCGCGAGTAAGCTCGGGATCACCGCTTTTTCAAATGCTAATTTGCTTAGGCTATCGACCTGAAAATCAGTAGGTGGCTCAGTGATTAATGTTCCGTCACGGTCAATAAAAAGTATTTTTTGGCTCATGAATGTTTCCTATTTTCAGGTTTAGCAAAGGGCTTCAATAGCGTCAATAACACGTACATTTTCGGTTTCTGTGCCGATAGTGATACGTAAACAGTTGGCAAGTCCTGGCTGTTTACTTTGATCACGTAAAATAATGCCTTGATCCCACAGGGCTTTAAACACCTTATTGCCGTCAGTAAAGCGCACTAAAATATAGTTAGTTTCGCTTGGGTAAACCTTTTCTACGATAGGCAATTCCTGTAAAGCTTCTGAAAGCGCAATGCGGTTATTGGTGATTGTCGTAACACGGTGTTTCATGGTCGCTATCCCCTCCATATTCAGCGCTTGAGCCGCTATCATCGCCACAGGGGTAGAAAGCGGATAAGGAGCGATCACTTTTAGCAAAACTTCAATAACATCGGGGGCGGCTAATGTGAAGCCACAACGCAGGCCTGCTAGTGCAAATGCTTTTGATAAAGTTCTCAATACGACTAGGTTAGGGTAGTTGTTGAGCCAACTGGCTACGCTATATTGAAGGCAAAATTCAATATAAGCTTCATCAATAACCACTAACGCTCGACCTGCCGCCATTTCAAGGACTTCAACCAGTGCCTTGTTATCAATAATATTGCCGGTTGGATTATTAGGGCTGCAAATATAGATCAGCTTAGTGTTGCTCAAGTTTTCACGAATAGCATCAACATTGAGTGACCAGTCTGGCAGAGCAGGGATCTTCTTCTGTTCGATACCAAAAGTTTCAGCGCTGACACTGTACATGCCATAGGTAGGTGGACAAAACATCACCGCATCTTTACCGGGTTCACAGAAGGCCCGGATCAGCAGCTCGATTGACTCGTCAGCGCCGCGGCAAACTAACACTTGCTCAGGAGAAACCCCTGCATATGCCGCGTAATTGAGGATCACATCGGTAGGCTGGCATTCAGGATAGCGGTTTAAATTACGTTCATTAAACTGAAACTCTGGCGCAATTGGGTATTCATTCGCATTTAACCAAACATCACCACGACCGCCTAAACGGCGAGCAGACATATAGGGTGTCATCTCTTTGACATTGTTACGTGCAAGGCTAGCGGCTTTAAAGGTTTCGCTCATCACTCACTCCTATTTTTGTTTGTTCAGTTCAGTGACACGTAAGGTCACGGCATTTTTGTGAGCCGTTAGGCTTTCTGCTTGCGCTAACGTTTCAATGGTAGTCGCTAACCCTAGAAGCCCTTGAGGCGAGAGTTTTTGCACTGTCATACGTTTCATAAAATCAGCAAGGCCAAGACTTGAATAGGTTGATGTATAACCGTAAGTCGGCAACACGTGGTTAGTTCCAGATGCATAATCTCCCGCGGATTCAGGTGACCAGTCACCAACAAAAATCGATCCCGCACTGGTGATGTCTTCGACTAATTCGTCGGCATTACGTGTTTGTAGAATTAAATGTTCTGGACCGTAGCGGTTACTTATTTCAACGCACTGTGCAATGGAGTCAGCAATAATGACACGACTGGCACTCAATGCTGCTCTTGCAATATCAGCACGCGATAGCTCTGCAAGCTGTTTTTCCGTTTCATCAATAACACGTTGAGCAAATGTTTGGCTGTCGGTTAACAATATGACTTGTGAATCAGGGCCATGCTCTGCTTGCGATAATAGATCCGCCGCTGTAAAAGCAGGGTTGGCTTGGCTGTCAGCAATGACTAACACTTCTGATGGCCCCGCTGGCATATCAATTGCGGCCCCTTCGTGATCTTGGCTGACTTGGCGTTTGGCCTCTGTCACATAGGCATTGCCCGGGCCAAAAATTTTATCAACGGCGGGAATACTTTCGGTTCCAAATGCCATAGCGGCAATTGCTTGCGCTCCCCCAACTTGGAAAATATCGGTAATACCACACAATTTAGCGGCATAGAGTATTTCATCTGCAATAGGTGGCGGTGAGCAAAGGATCACTTGCCGGCAGCCTGCAATATTTGCGGGTGTGCCTAACATCATTACCGTTGAAAGAAGGGGGGCCGAGCCTCCAGGAATATAGAGACCCACGGAATCGATCGGGCGTGTAATTTGTTGGCACACAACCCCAGGTTGAGTTTCAACTTGAATAGCCGCCGGTTTCTGAGCCTCATGAAAACGACGGATATTGCCGATGGCCGTTTGCATCGCAATTTTGATGTTGTCATCAAGGCGTGTTGCGGCTTGTTCAACAGCATCTTGTGAAACACGAATAGTTGAAATAGCTGTTTTATCAAAACGTTGGCTAAATTCGATTAATGCACTATCACCGCGGGCTTTGACCTGTTCAATGATCTGGGTGACAGCAGCGCTAATGTTTGTAGACGCAGCGATGGCAGGGCGTGTCAGTAGCGCTTTTTGTTCATTAGCATGACATGATGACCAGCGAATCGGTTGATTAAATCCCATTTCCATCGGTATTACTCCATCATTTTTTCAATAGGTAGAACCAAAATGGAGCTTGCGCCTAATGCCTTGAGTTTTTCCATGGTTTCCCAGAACAGGGTTTCACTGCTGACCATGTGCATTGCAACACGGTTTTTATCTCCCGCTAAAGGCAACAAAGTAGGGCGCTCTGCACCCGGCAGTAATGCGATAATCTCTTCTAAGCGCTCACTTGGAGCGTGTAGCATAATGTATTTGGATTCGCGGGCTTGGATAACACCTTGAATGCGTGTCATCATGCGATCAATCAGTTGCTGCTTGTCTGCTGAAATTTCCCCGTCTCGTTGGATCAAACAAGCTTTAGAACGATAAATCACTTCGACTTCTTTTAGGCCGTTGGCCTCTAATGTTGCCCCTGTTGAAACAAGGTCACAGATAGCATCGGCAAGACCTGCCCGAGGGGCGACTTCGACAGAGCCGTTTAATAAACAAGATTTAAATTGAATGCCTTTTTCATCGAAGTAACGTTTTAATAAGTTCGGGTAAGAGGTGGCAATACGAGAGCCATTTAAGCACTCTGCACCTGTGTAGTTAAAGTCAAGAGGCGCGGCTAATGATAAGCGACAAGCACCAAAATCAAGGCGACGCAGTGTCTTATAAGCGGGATTATCGCCTTGAGCACGGCGGCTTAATAGCTCCTCTTCAAGGACGTTTTCACCAATGATACCAAGGTCAACGACACCATCCATAACTAGCCCTGGGATATCGTCATCGCGTACACGAAGTAAATCAATAGGCATATTTTCTGCATAAGCAATCAATCGCTGTTGTTGTAAATTGATTTTAATTCCGCAGCGGGCAAGCAGTTCTCGTGAGTCTTCACTTAAACGACCTGATTTTTGAATAGCAATTCTTAACCGTGATTTATCCAACATAATTTTACCCTGCTTATTCTGTAATATATTTTTGATTAATAATAAAAAAACCCTCGGAAGATATTCTTCCGAGGGTTTTCTCTATTTCGCATTTCAGCCACCGGAAGAGTTATTGAACGTCTTCCAGCACACATCGCCCGAAAGACTAATCAGGATGATGGTGATGATGATGGTTGCGAGAAATACGAGTCATAATAGCTTCCGATAATAATATTGTTAGTTGCTTAAACATTCACTACTCATCAACCTATCCGATTTCATCACTAGAATGCAACTCTTTTTTTAAAAATAATCGATAATAATTGGATAGTGCCGTTTTATAGTGAATAATCGCCTGAATAATATATTCGGAAGTTAAAAGGTTTTTCGATAAGCTAAGCAGAATTAAGTTATTGTCGGTATGTAGGGGGGAATGATGAAAAAGGTCGCAATTGTTGGATTAGGGTGGTTAGGGTTACCCCTTGCGAGAGCGTTGTTAGCTGAGGGGATTGAAGTCTCTGGCACAAAAACGACCACGGATGGTATCGCTGCCGCTCGTGCTGTAGGAATTGATTGTTATCATTTGCAGCTCACTCCCGAATTAGTGTGTGATGGTGATGACTTACAGCAATTAATGGAAGAGGCTCAGGCGTTAATTATTTTACTACCGCCTTCAAAAGTGAATGTATCAGCTTATGTCAACGCCATCGAACAGCTTGTTGATACGGCAATAACCTTTCAAATTCCTCGTGTGATTTTTACCTCATCGACTTCTGTTTACGGTAATGCGATTGGTGAAATTGATGAAAATAGCCAGCGACATGCAGAAACCGCGTCAGGGCAAGCCTTGATTGAAGTTGAAAACTGGCTTCATGCACTGCCGAATATTTCAGTGGATATTTTACGGCTGGCGGGGTTGGTAGGAGAAAATCGTCACGCAGGGCGTTTCCTTGCAGGCAAAAAATCCCTAAAAGGAGCAACACAGCCTGTTAATCTTGTTCATCAGGATGATGTGATTGCTGCCATCCTATTATTACTCAGGCAGCCCAAAGGAGGACATATCTATAATTTATGTGCTCCTCAACATCCTCAACGCGCGGATTTCTACCGCCAAGCGTCTCAATCATTAAATTTGGAGGCACCTGAATTTTGCACTGAACCGGCAGAAAATGCAGGGAAAATCGTTAAAGGTGAACGTATCTGTCAAGAACTTGGGTTTGAGTATCAATACCCAAACCCAATGCAGATGCCGATGACTATTTAAGCGGGATCATCACAATTTTTTGGAAAGCAGGACGGGTTGTTAACTGAGAGTACCAACGTTCTAAGTGAGGGAATTCAGGGCGTTCTGTGACGATTTCGTGCCATGGGTAAAACAGTGGAGCAATAGCGATATCAGCGATCCCAAATTGTTGACCGCTAAAATAGGGCTGAGTCGCTAGGGCTTCATCGGCAATTTTGAGCAACTTTTCAATATTGTGATAAATGGTACGTACTGTTTCTGGATCTCGTTCGTCAGGGGAAACGCGGACAATTTTATTCATCATCTGTTTGATATTATCGAACAAACTTCCACATCCCCAATCTAACCATTTGTCGGCAGCAGCCTTTTCTTGAAGGTTTTGTGGGACCAATAAGTGAGAATGATCAAACTTTTCCGTAAGGTATCGTAAAATGGTATTTGATTCCCACAGGGTAAAGTCATCATCCTGTAAAGTTGGAATGGTGCTGTTTGGATTCATTTTTTTATATTCAGGTGTATCAAGCCCCCCAAAAGGGCCGCCAACATCTTTTTGATGATAAGCAACGTTCAATTCTTCAAGGCACCAAAGTACTTTTTTGACGTTTGATGAGTTTTTACGACCCCATACAGTTAACATAGTTTTCCCCATGATTTGATGTTTCGTTGTTTACCCTAATTAAGATAGATGAAATCGTATTATGGGAACAATCTTTATTTGTTGTGTGTAGCTTAATTGTGTAAAAAGCCCTACATTAATAATGAATTAACCGTTTTAGTATTTGTAAAGGAGTAACCGATGAACAAAAAATTTTTCACCTTAAAGGCGCGATACCTAGGAACTGGATTAGGCCTTTTAGTTGCGGTAAGTCATTTTGCTTACGCGGCAGGAACACCGGTTGCTCCACAGGTTGATGCAAAAGCTTTTGTATTGATGGACTACGACAGTGGTAAAATTTTGGCGTCAGGTAATCCAGATGAGCGTTTAGATCCTGCTAGTTTGACGAAAATGATGACCAGCTATGTGGTCGGTCAAGCAATTAAAGCGGGTAAAATCACGCCACAGGATATGGTCACGGTAGGTGTAGATGCGTGGGCAACGGGCAATCCCGTCCTAAAAGGCTCATCACTGATGTTTTTAAAGCCTAAAGATCGTGTCTCGGTATTGGATCTAAATAAAGGGGTCGTTATTCAGTCAGGGAATGATGCCAGTATCGCGCTCGCGGATTATGTCGCTGGTAGCCAAGACTCGTTCGTCAGCTTGATGAATGAATATGTGAAGCAGTTAGGGTTAAAAAATACCCATTTTAAAACAGTGCATGGCCTAGATTCTGAAGGGCAATATAGCACTGCTCGTGATATGGCAATTTTAGCCCAAGCGATGATCCGTGATGTGCCTGATGAGTACGCTTTACATAAAGAAAAAGAGTTTACTTTTAACAAAATCCGTCAACCTAACCGTAACCGTCTGTTATGGAGCCAAAATCTCAATGTTGATGGTGTGAAAACGGGTCATACCAGTGGCGCAGGGCATAATTTAGTTGCTTCCGCGACGGATGGCCCAATGCGTCTGATTTCTGTGGTGCTTGGTGCTCCGAGTGACCGAGTACGTTTTTCGGAAAGTGAAAAATTACTGACATGGGGGTTCCGTTTCTTTGAAACGGTGACTCCAATCAAAGCCGATCAAACATTGCAAACACAGCGCGTTTGGTTTGGTGATAAATCAGAGGTAGCACTTGGCGTTGAAAAAGACACTGCTATCACGATACCAAAAGGCCAGTTACAGAATTTGAAAGTGAGTTATACGCTGACGAATCCATCAATTGAAGCACCACTGGCTAAAAATCAAGCGGTTGGAACAGTCAATTTTATCTTAAACGATCAAATTGTTGAACAGCGTCCACTCGTGGTCAAAGAATCAGTTGAAGAAGCGGGCTTCTTTGGGCGTATTTGGGACTATATCGTAAAAACGGTCAGTGGCTGGTGGAATGCTATTTTTGGTTAAATCCTGATTAAATGCACGCTTGAGGTGGCGCTGTTGCAAAGCTCAATTGGCCGATGGTGAACAATTAACGATTGGATTGCTGAGGCTTTTTTGTTAGATGTGTGCAACGGTCACCATATTATTATTTTTGAATGGTGTGCTGGTGCTGTAAATACAGCATCAGCAACTCCCCTGTAACTCATTCTATGTATTCGCCTTTCATTAAATGTGGCCGTTTGGGCCGTTACCGAACGCAATAATAAAATGACTTAATGCTTGTTTCCCGTATTGGATCAGCATGCTCCATTTTTTAGAGGCCGACTCAATCACTAAATAAATCACTCTACGTACAGAATCATCGTTCAGGAAGAGTTTGCGTTTCTGAATTGCATGGCGGGTGAACGATATAATACGAGGATGTGAGGGCCTTAAGGCACTTAGGTATAATCTTGGATTGAAAAACGCTATTTTACAAATGAAAGATTATTAACTTATCGTAATTTTGAATATTTAAATAGAGTTAGTCTTAATTTATAATTATTTTTTACAGATAAACTTCAATTGCAATATTTTATTTTTAATTCAATAATTATATTAATCGTTTGGTGTTTAATTATTTTTATGAATGTAATTTATTCAATGGAATTGCCAAACCGATATGAAGTATTTTATTTATAAATGGATTTAATTAGTGTATTTAATACGGAGAATGATATTTATGGCTATGACAATTGAAGAAAGAAAAGCACAGCTAGAAAGAAAACAAACAACACAAGGATTGGGTGAGAACACGACAATAGGCGGAGATGCTACTAATCATGGCCGTAATAAAGGCATTATTGAAGGTGGCTTAGCTCACGATGGTGGGTTAGGTAATGGTAGAATTAAAGGTGGTAGCTCAATTAATAATAACCATAATGAAGATATTATTGAAGCTGGAGCCGCCATTAATCATGGTAAAAACAATGGTGATATCGGTGGGGGTCATAGCAGTAATTATGGTATAAACAAAAATACGTTAAAAGGCGGTTTAGCGAATAACGAATTTGGTTCGGTTAATACAAAATACTCTTATTTAAAAGGGGGGGATGCCGTCAGGGAACTACAGCACTGTGTAGAAACTTATGATGGAAATCAAAAGCAGCTTAAAGCGATGAAAGACGATTTTGCCAAAATAAAAGAAAGTTTCAGTGATATGCAAGCTGATGGTAGCGCGCTATCTCAATCGGAAAAAGATAGATATGAGACATTACTAAAAGAAAAAAATGAGGAAATTAAAAAATTAAATGAAGTTATAAGTAGTGACCTTGAGAAAATTGATAATTTGGTATCTCAATTGTCTGATAAAGATCAAGAGATAAAATCGATGGCAATAAAAATAAAACAAGCTATCGAAGATAAAAATAAACTTGAAGAGAGACTTGTTGATATCAATAAAAAAATAATTAAAGCAAATGACCGTATTGAAGCATTACAGTCGGATATCCATAATAAGGAATCTAAAATTGCTGAGTTAGAGCAGCAATTAAATGACGATTGTGCTAATAAAGAAGAGCTCAATAAAGCGATTGCATCATTGAAAAAAGAACTTAATGATACACAAGACAAATTAGAAAATAACCAATCCTTAATTTCAAAAAGAGAAGAAACCATTTCTCGTTTGAATATTAAAATCACCAAAATGGAAACAGAATACAGCCAAAAACAGCAGGAGTTTGGTAAAAAACTGGAAGTTCTTTTAGAGCAAATAGCTTCACTGGCTAATGAAGGTAAAGAAGAGCTATCGGATTCTATAGTGACGACGAGCAGCAAAACTACCACAGTGACAATTTCAAATACTGCCGATCCATTGGGGGATATTAAAGAGCAAATGGCTCCTGCTGTGACGGGCGGTAATGCTGAAAACCTAGGTATAAACTCAGGTACTATTAAAGCAGGCGATAGCAATAGCCAATCTATGGTGATGAAGAATGAGATAAATATTAATGTAGATGGTAAGGCGGACACGGTTGTAAGTACATTGAGAGAGTCAATCAGTTCAATGGGGAGTAGAATCGAAGGCGTTGCAAACGGCATTGTAAATGAGGTGAAGCAAAGAGCACAATCGGTATCGATGCTGGTTAAATCAGATATCGCGTAATCATAATAAAATTAACGAAACACAGGAGTCAGTATATTGCTGACTCCTGTTTTTTTATGACTTTAGCCAGTTTAAGTCGCGTTAATGTCTTAAACATAAAACCACCCGCTTTGCGGGTGGTTATGATTGCCTGAAACCTGCATCTATCCTAGTATTTACGTACTTAACTAAAATATGGTGATGTATGAAAAAGGGGTTGGTGTTAGGAATTTTTGCTGTCTCATTGGCTGGCTGCGGTGGGAAAGATGTAACGTATGATGGAGAATACGTCTGTATTATAGATCAGGATATAAACCGTGCTGCGGATCTAACGGGTAATGAATATGAATTCCCTAGTAATTTGTCAGAAGCCGTCATTGTGATTGACAATAGAGTAGTTACAGTAAAGGGAATGAATCTTGGAGATTATGTAACTCCAAGGCTTGAAGAGAAAAAAGGGAAAGAGGGTGATGAACTGTTCTATGATAAAGATGATGTTCATATTGGTTATATGAAAAGGTTAGGGATACTTTCATTCAGACTTCCTGACGGAAGCGGTCAAGTTTTAACAGGATGTAAAAGTAAATAACCTGAACTCGGGATAAGAAAAACAGAAAAGAAAGGAACTAAAAGCGGGAGTAAAAGTGGTTATTGATGCAGGGGGCGAATTAACCTTACAGGCAGCAGGGAACTTTGTTAAGATTGATGCTGGCGGAATTACATCTAGTAAAATGATTAATTTTGGTACTGGGGCACCTTCAAGTGGTGGGGGGGAAGGACAATTACCTGATGTTGTGAAAATATTAGGGACTTCAATCCCACAAAGTTCATTACCTGATATTCCTTTTATTCCTGAGAAAATATGTATTAGCTGTTTGATAAAAGCGGAAGAATATGGTGAAATTCTTGTGAAAAGGGAAAATAATGTATGATACCTAGAACTATGCATTTTTATTCTTTTTTTAAAGAATATCCTCAATATTGTAATGAGGATACAATTATACTTTTTTCTCTCACAACACGACAAAGTTGAACGGGTATGTTAAGTCAAAACGATTGGGGATTTAAAGGGGAAATAGTTACGTTTTTGTTCATCCATACTATGCCTGCTTTATGATAAGATTTCTCATATTAAAAGCAGGCATATAAAGTGACATTACTGTCGATTAAAAACAGGGTAATTATTCACAATGCGCCAATTTAATTGCTAGACCACCTTGTGACGTTTCACGATATTTGGCATTAATATCTTTACCCGTTTCATACATGGTTTCGATAACCTTATCTAAGCAAACTCGCGGGTCACTCACACGGCGTAATGCCATGCGTGCCGCGTTGACCGCTTTTACTGCGGCTATTGCATTACGTTCGATACAAGGCACTTGAACTTGCCCACCAACAGGGTCACAAGTCAAGCCAAGGTTATGCTCCATCGCGATTTCTGCTGCTACACAAACTTGTTCTGGACTTCCTCCCATCAACTCGGCAAGGCCTGCTGCTGCCATTGAACAAGCGACACCGACCTCACCTTGGCAACCAACTTCTGCACCAGAGATAGAGGCATTCATTTTGTATAATGAGCCGATAACACCTGATACTAAGAAATAGCGAGTATAGGAGTTCTCATTTACAGGACGAATAAATTTGTCATAGTAAGCTAAAACGGCAGGGATAATGCCACATGCGCCATTAGTTGGCGCGGTGACAACACGGCCTCCCGCAGCATTCTCTTCGTTGACGGCTAAGGCGAACATATTGATCCAGTCAATTACTGCCATTGGGTCAATATTGGTATTATCGCTAGTCACAAGTTGACGGCGTAATGCTGCGGCACGACGAGGTACTCGTAGTGGCCCCGGTAATAACCCTTCGGTGGTGACGCCACGCTCAATACCCGCCTTCATGACATCCCAGACAGCCGCTAAATATTGATGGATTTCTTCTTTACTGTGTATGGCTAACTCATTTTGCATCACGAGAGCAGAAAGAGATAGGCCTGTCTCTTTACAATGCTTTTGTAAATCTGCTGCATATTTATAGGGATAGGGAACTTGTACTGATTGTTCAGTCGATTGACCAAAATGCTCCTCATCGACAATAAAACCCCCTCCGATAGAGTAGTAGGTCTTTTTGTAGATCACGTTATTATCGGCATTAAATGCACTAATGGTCATGCCATTTTCATGTAAAGGTAAATTGGTTGAATGGAAATTCATCCCGCCTTCAATGGGGAAGTCAACCTCATGCTGCCCTTGAGCCAACAGCAATTTACCACTTTGCGCAACATGACGGATAAAGTTAGGTATGGCATCAATATCAACAGTATCAGGTAAGTTACCAGCGAGACCCATAATAATCGCGATATCAGTTGCGTGTCCTTTCCCTGTCAATGATAAAGAACCATAGACATCAACCGCAATTCGTGAGGTGGCTGTCAGAAGGTTTTGTTGGATTAAATCCTCAACAAATTGTTTACCCGCTTTCATCGGGCCGACGGTGTGGGAGCTAGATGGACCAATACCAATCTTGAAGATATCAAATACGCTAATCATATTCAGCGCTTCCTATATAAAGTCTTAATTTCTTAGGCATGTGATGCCGTATCTTCCGGCATCTTATTTGAGAAGGGGAGGCATATCCGCCGGAGTGGATCCCGCCTCCCGATAAAGGCTGACTTAGAAGAACAACTTATAAGTTGCGGCTGAGATAGCAATCAAACCCATGATAACGATAAATGCATTGCTTAACTTACCTGAGTACTTACGCATTGCTGGAACTTTACTGATAGCATACATAGGCATTAAGAACAGTAAGATAGCAATGATTGGGCCACCTAGACTTTCGATGATATCCAGTACGCCAGGGTTTAATGTTGCCACTAACCAAGTGGTGACTAACATGAAGATAGCTGTACCACGATTCAATTTACGAACGTCAATTGTTTTGCCTTTCGCACGATAAGCGCGCTCAACGAGGCCATTAAAGCCTTCTCGTGCACCTAAATAGTGTCCGAGGAATGATTTAATTATAGCAACGAAAGCGATAATTGCGGCAGCAAATTTGATGAAAGGTTGATCAAAGTAACCAGATAAGTAGTCAAGGATACTAATGTTCAGTTTTTTTGCTTGAGCCAAATCTGCCGAAGACAGGGTGAACACGCAGCTAAACACAAAGAACATAACAGTGAATACCATTAAGATGTGTGCAGATGCGAGGATACGTGAGCATTTTTGTTCAGCCTGTGCACCATATTCTTCACGCTTTGCTACAGAGAACGCTGAAATGATAGGTGAATGGTTGAATGCGAACACCATAACAGGAATGGTTAACCAGATAGTTACCCAGATACTCTGACCACCACTGTGTTTTGCCGCTTCTGTGATGCCCTCTATGGTTAAGGTATCAAGTACCGCACCATTCCAATGGGGGATCATATATAAAGAGAAAGCGAGTAGCACGGCGATAAATGGGAACACCAGCATACTCATCACTTTAACAATATATTTTTCACCGAATGCCACAATGGCCATGATGCCACCCACCAAAACCAACGCTAGCAACCAACGTGGTGGTGCGGTAAAGCCCATGAGTTCTGTCAGGAATTTGTGCACATTATTGGTGATAGAAACACCATACACCAAGAGGATTGGATAAATTGCAAAGAAATAGAGCAGGGTGATCCAGTTACCCGCAGTACGTCCAAAATGTTCTTCAACCACTTCAGTGATATCACCTTCAGGCTTTGAACCTGAAAGAACAAAGCGTGTTAAACCACGGTGAGCGAAGAAGGTCATTGGAAAAGCGAGTACTAACATCAATAGGACGGGAAGTAGGCCGCTCATTCCTGCATTAATAGGTAGGAACAAGACTCCAGCACCGATAGCTGTACCATATAAACCAAGCATCCATACAGTATCTGTTTTACGCCAAGCAAGGGCATTTCCAATTTGCGAGGCTGTTTTATCGATGGAACCAACTCGAGTTGTATCCATAATAGTCTCCGAAATAAAAGTCAAAAAATAGGCATCTCGGTGAAGGCATAAGCCATCACTGATGTTTTAATCTTTTGGTACGAACAAATTATCGCCAAATATAATGTGCAGTTTTGTTTCTACCTAACAATCTGATTGGAAATAAATATAAAACTGATAGTAAATTTATTTTCAATCAGTTTTGTTAGTTTTGTAGGTAGATTTGATAAACCACTTTTGATGGTGCGAATGTACCTATTTTTAGTATAAATCACCGTGATCATACTCTCAAAAGAGAAAAATGTCTTTAACGTGATTATTTTTCGATTTTTATAAAATTGTTAAGAAATTTACCTTAAGATTAATAAGGGGAGGGAGGCTTTTAATATCGGAGAATAACCAATGGGGAGTAGTTATGTGTCAATTTATATTTGTGTGGAGGAATATTATTATATTAATGAATAGAATAGATTTATTGAAGTAGTAGGAAAATGAATTAAATCCAGAAATTAATATTGAATCAAAACCAATTATACACTGTTTTTGAGTTATTTAACTTGTTGTTTTCAATGTGTTTATTTTGTTTTGTTATAGTTGTTTACTTAGTGATTAATTATTATTTTTTTAGTTTTTTTATTCTAAAGACATTAATGAATAATAAGATGGTTTAAAGAGCAGTTGAATACTTATTTTTCGAAGGAAAAAATAATTAAAAAGCGTAACAAAATATTTGTTAATTAAATGTTGTTTATTCTGGTGGTGAAAAGGCTTTTTTATTCATTTTTAGAATGGAAAAATAAAACTAAATATTGATTCAACGCAAAATTTAAATTGTTTAAGTACTGGCGTAAATAACGCCAGTACTGATTAATGAAAAAATTAGGGTTGTACCCAGCCTTTGCGAATAAGAACTGAAAATATGATTTGGTAAAGATGTGTGAGCGGGGCTTGGATTTTATGGCCGATAAGTCCCCAAAGAATTTGGGCTAAACCACACGCGATAAGACCCAAGATAAATGCCCCTATCATATCTAAAGGCCAGTGGACGCCTAAATAGATGCGTGACCATGCAATTGCAATAGCGGGAACGAGCATCAATAAACCAACCCATGTTCTTAGCCAGAACAAAAATGCGAAAACAAAGGTAAAGACGATAGTACCGTGATTGCTAGGGAAAGAAGCGGTTGGCTCGTGCTCAAGGAAATTGGTGCCTATTCCCATAACAAAAGGGCGTTCATGAGGTGCAACTAAGCCAATCAACCATGAAATAAACAGACCGATCACTAAGGCGTATGCTGTTTTGCAGACGAATGCTCTTTGGCGGGTCATATCCTGTTTGGCACCCCATAACCAGCATGCCGCAGTAAACAGAGGGAAAAGGAGAATTAAGCGTTTAGCGATAACGGTTGCAAGTGCGATAGTACCACTTGCAGACGCTGGGGCCGCATTAATGAGATTAAAGAGATCTTGATTAAGTTGTTCCAGCACGGGTGTATACCTCAGAAAATGGGTGATAAATAAGACGATAAAGCGAGAGAGTAAAGTCTCTTACATGGCAGGTAAAGTGCCTTTATCTTAATATTACTTAAATAGAGCGATAAGTTGACGTTTTGTTGATGATTTACTCAATAGCGATAAGACAAATTTAAGGCGCGATAAAGGAATAGCTTATGTGGTTTCAAAAAGAGATAAGATTAACAGCAAAAAGCAGAGGGTTTCATCTAGTGACCGATGAGTTGTTACAACAGCTTCCTGAGTTGAAACAGATCCAAGTTGGGCTGCTGAATATCTTTATTCAACATACATCGGCTTCACTGACAATCAATGAAAATGCAGACTATACGGTAAGACAGGATTTTGAAAGCTTCTTTAACCATGCTGTTCCTGAAGATGAGCCTTATTATCAGCATAACTATGAAGGAAGTGATGATATGCCTGCCCATCTTAAAGCGAGTATTTTAGGCGCGAGTTTGGTTATTCCTGTGAGTCGAGGACGTCTGAACATGGGGACATGGCAAGGAATTTACCTATGTGAACATCGAAATTATGGTGGGGAACGCAAAATAGTTCTGACATTGCAAGGGGAATAGAACGGTTAAGCAATAAAAAACCCGATAGCGATAAAACGTAAGTTGGCTATCGGGCTCCTCAATATGGGGACATCAAAGAAAAGCAGTGGCATAAATTAAGACCCCCCCTAAATAAGAAAGTTCGCATAGAGAAAAAAAATTTGCTTTATTTTTTAGCAATGGGAAGGAAATAGCACAAATTGAGAAAGGAAGCGACTCGGATTAGAGACTGAGCCGCCCATGGGGATTATTGCTTATTTATAGAGATCGAGGTGCTCTTTTGCGTAAGCTTCGAAATCAGTGCAGCCGCCGATGTGTTTCTCATCGATAAAAATTTGTGGCACAGTCAGCACTTCTTTACCGACTGTTTTAGATAGATCTTCTTTGGTGAGGCCTTCTGCTTGAATATCGACGTAGCGGTAGTCAAAGTCATCGCGGTCATTTTTCAGTTTTTCAGCTAACTCTTTAGCACGAACACAGTATGGGCAGCCAGGGCGACCAAAAATCACAGTGTACATAGTATCTCCTATAAGACTAACACAGTTTTTTTATCCACAATGCCCAATACTATGCCTCCATACTCGTCATACTTCAAGATGCAGCTTTGTTGATTTGTCTTTGTCACCGTGCACTTATTGAGGGGAATAATAAGGTGAATGATTTGCCAGACAATAAGCTAGAAATAAATGGTGATTTTACCTTTTGCTAGTATAGCTCTGATGCAGAATCCGCTAGTATATGGGGTATACTGCATCGCTAAACAATACCCCGTTGTAGTGCTGTTTATTCGGTAGGGGGTATATAGTTATTGTTCTAGAAGGGGACTTGATGAATAAGAAACCACAGCGAGAAATGCGTTCGCTATCCGATCTTCCTAAGCCGATTCTCATCTTAGAAGCAGTAGGGATTTTACTGCTTATTGTTGTCTTACTTGCGATGAATGGCTATCTGACCTTACCTGAGCCATTGATGCAGAAAAATGTTTTAGTCGCGATTGTTATGGTTGGGATTGGTTGCTTGATACCAGCCACTATCAATATTGTTTGGCGAGCGATACATGGATTAAGCTTTCTTGGTATTGATAATCAAAACTCATCAAGGCCGGGAAGAAAGAAAAAGCAAGATGACGATGATGATAAAGAGGAGAAAAAGGGGGAGTGAGCATGGTTTTACTGGTGTTTTCACCACCAATGTGTGAAAATTATCCGCTTTTCTAGCCAAAAAAATTCGGTTTGGTTAGGTAAGTGTTATTCTATTAGTTTTTATTTGAGTTGAAGAAGGTTATTACCCATGGATTCTATTTGTTACCCTGACATATCACAGCTTCGTGAATGGCTTGATCAACTCAAAACCTCTTATTTCGAGTGTGATTCTTGTGCTGCTCTACATTTGCCGCATATGCAAAATATAGAGGGCATTTTTGATGCCAAACTCGACATTATTAATAATGTTCTTGTCCTTTCCGCTCTGGCGGAGCTTAAGCCAACGGCGATCGTGACTTTAGTGGCCAATATCAGCCAAATCAACGCTAGCTCACTGACAGCCAAAGTCTTTCTTGAAATTAATAATGAAAACTTACCTAAGTTAATCGTCAGCCAATCCTTCTCGCTTGAAGCTGGGATGACTTATCGCCAATTTTGCCATTTCTTACAGCAAGCAGAAGATCAAATATCATCGATTATTTTTGAAATTTATAGCAATAATTTGTTGTATTCGAACCAAGATGAGTTTGATGAAGAAACTGTTGACCTTGATATTGATGATAACCCTTCCGTAACGCTCCATTAAATTTTTATATTATGCATTGTGAGAAATATGAGGCAGGCGAATGTCGTTCCTGTCAATGGCTTGAACTACCAACTGATCAACAACTCAAACTAAAACAGGAAAACCTAGTTTCTTTATTACCAATGGTGACTACCGACGCATTTCAATCGCCAGTTGCCAGCCCTTTATCAGGGTTTCGTAATAAAGCCAAAATGGTGGTGAGTGGAAGTGTAGAAAAACCAATATTGGGCATTGTGAATTCACAAGGGCAGGCAATTAGTTTAACGGATTGTCCGCTTTATCCTGAGCCATTTTCAGCCGTTTTTGATGTCATTAAACCTTTTATTGCGCGAGCAGGTTTAACGCCTTATAACATTGAACGTAAACGTGGCGAATTAAAATACTTATTATTAACGCAAAGCCAGCATACGGGTGAGTTTCTGTTGCGATTTGTCTTGCGTTCAGAAAAAAAAGTTGAGCAGCTAAAAAATGCGTTACCGTGGTTGCAACAGCAATTACCCCAATTGGCGGTGATCACGGTTAATTTGCAGCCTGTCCATATGGCGATATTAGAAGGCGAACAAGAAATTTATCTCACTGAGCAGCAGGTTTTACGGGAACAGCTAAATCAAGTGCCACTGTTTATACGGCCGCACAGTTTTTTTCAAACGAACCCTGTTGTGGCTGCTCGGTTATATCAAACAGCGCGTGAGTGGGTTAAAAAGCTTAATATCACTAGCTTATGGGATCTTTTCTGCGGTGTTGGCGGATTTGGCTTACATTGTGCGGAAAAGCAAACTCAGTTAACGGGAATTGAAATTAGTGCTCCTGCGATCGCTTGTGCCAAGCAATCAGCGCAAGAGCTTGGACTACAACATGTTGAGTTTCAAGCATTAGATTCAACGAAGTTTGCAACGGCTAAAGGAAATATTCCTCAATTGGTATTAGTCAATCCACCTAGGAGAGGCATAGGTAAAGAGTTATGTGAATATCTTTCGACTATGCGGCCTAACTATATTTTATATTCAAGCTGTAATGCTCAGACCATGGCAAAAGATATTGAGCAATTGGAAGGCTATGCTGTGAGTAAGGTACAGTTGTTTGATATGTTCCCACATACTGCGCACTACGAAGTGATTGCATTATTAGTCAAAAACTAAACAACTTACCTAGCGAATTATTTAGAACATTTTTATTAATCGAATAGTGTGATAATTAAAGCAGCTTATTAAAAGATAAGCTGCCGGATAATGTTAATTAGAAATGATAGGTGACACCCAATAAAATATCATTAGACTGAGCTTTAATTTTGGATTTAAAGGTGCAGCCATCTTCGATAGCGGTAACTCAAATCCATTGACAGATTGTCATTAACGGCATATTGAACCTCTAAACCTAAGCGCTAAGCAAAATTGTTTTTCGTTTTAGATTTAGACAATGAACATCATCCGTTAATCTCCCTTCGGGATCCCATTCTCTATATTGATAGCTGGAATTATATTTAAGGTTGGTCAAGCCGATACCTGCACGAATATACGGGGTAATTTTCGCTATTTACCTGTTGATTGCTATCAACAACAATCAAGCAGGAACACAACGTGGTTTGTGGAGAACGTCATCAAGTACCATCGTACGGTGGAAAATTATGTCTCAACCTTACTTGGTTGTGGTTTTACCCTTGAAGGGGTGAAAGAGCCTAAACCGCTTGCTAGTGCGCTAAAAGAGCGCCCTGATCTTGAACGCTATACCCGTTATGCACCATTTTTAGTGTTAAAAGCGGTAAAACGCTAGCCCTGATGGTGAATCAAACAGACTGCTGATAACACGAAGAGGGAAAAACTAGGGTTTTATCCCTGTTTATCAGCAAGCCTCAAGGGCTTATTTTCATAAGCCCTTTTATGACTGTGATAGGTTAAATTCAAAGATAAAACGGGTTAGTTCCTTTGCTCAAATGCAAGAGCGTGACGTTCAATAAATCGCATGATGATCGTCAAAATTGCGTTAACAACGAGGTAGATGATCCCCGCAGCCACAAATGCCATTACATCCCAACTTTGACCAAATACTTGGCTACTGTAACCCATAATATCCATCATCGTGATCGTACTGGCGAGTGAGGTACTTTTAAAGATTAATACCACTTCGTTCGAATAAGATGATAAAGAGCGCTTAAACGCATAGGGAAGAATAATCCGCATGGTCTGGGCTTTAGACATACCTAATGCTTGGCATGATTGCCATTGCCCAGATGGAATTGCTTTTACGGCACCATGAAAGAGTAATGTTGAGTAAGCAGCACTATTGAGGGCTAATGCAATCATCGCACATACCCAAGGCGTTGAAATAAACTCCCACAGTACAGGATAGTTTTGTAATGATTTAAATTGACTAGGGCCATTATAAATCAGGAAGAACTGCACCAATAATGGTGTGCCGGTAAATAGGGTAATATAGACTTTGACGGCTTGCGAAATAATTGGCGTTTTTAATGACAAAATGAGCGTAAATAATACGGCCAATATAAATGCCACAAATAATGCGCTGAAGGTTAACGATAAGCTCGTTGGTAAGCCAGGTAAAATATCGAGAATTAAATCAATCATTGCGATTCACCTCTTTCAAAGCGAGTTGTACGCAATTCAATTCGTTTCAAAATAACTTGGCTTAATAAGGTAATCGCAAGATAGATAAGCCCTACAATAGCGTACCATGTAAAAGGTTCATGGGTACGGTTAACAATGGTCTTAGTCTGTAACATAAGATCATTAACACTGATTAAAGAAACCAGTGCGGTATCTTTGAGTAATACCAGCCATTGGTTGCCCAAGCCGGGCAGCGCATGACGCCACATTTGTGGCATGATAAAACGAAAGAATATGGTTCGTTTGGTTAATCCAAGCGCTAAACCTGCTTCCCACTGCCCATAAGGCACCGCTTTTAAGGCGCCGCGTAGGGTTTGTGATGCGTAGGACGCATAGAGAAGGGCTAATGCAACCACACCGCAAGCGAAGGGGGTAAAGTCAAACTCACCGCTGTCTGCAAAGAAAATGCTCGGATCAATCTGTAAGGTGGTTTGCCAGAAACCCAGATTGATCTCTATCCCATCACCTAAAATATTAATCAGTTGCAGTGTGCCGAAATAGACAAATAACACAACCAGCAGTTCAGGTAGACCGCGGATCAAGGTGACCCAGCACGTTCCTAAAAAAGCGATAGGTTTAAAACGCACGGACTCCCATGCCGTAAATAACATGGCGAGGATCAGGCCCAATATGAGAGCAGAAACAGCAAGGCCGACGGTGATACCGGCGGCACTTGTTAGAAAAAGAAAATTGTTCATTAACAGTATCGATTATTGTTCAAACCATTTTTTATAGATAACGTCATAAGTTCCATCAGCTTTTACTTCTGCCAATGCCTTATTCATTTTATCTAACAACTCTTTATTACCTTTACGAACCGCGATACCTAAGCCGATACCAAAGTACTGTGGATCAGTGACTTTTTCACCAACAGGCGCTAAGTTTTCGTTGCCTTTGGCTTTTAGCCATTCGTCAGCAACAGCAGTATCACCGAACACAGCATCAATACGACCATTTTGCAGATCAAGGATAGCTGATTGGTAGTTATCATAAGGAACGGTCGTCATATCCTTATGCTGTTCCATGATATATTTTTGGTGAGTTGTGCCATTTTGAACGCCAATTTTTTTCCCTTTTAACTGATCAACAGAAGAGACTTTCTCTTTAATGGCAATAAACTCAGCCGAATTAGGGTAATAAGTGTCAGTGAAGTCCACTTGTTTTTGGCGATCAGGCGTAATATCAATACCTGCCATCAATGCTTCAAAACGACGGAATTTCAAACTTGGGATCAAGCTATCGAAAGATTGATGGGTGAATGTGCAAGTTGCATTCATTTTTTCACACATCGCATTGGCAAGGTCGACGTCAAAACCCACGATTTGGTTGTTTTTGTCAAACATTTCAAATGGGGCATAAGTCGCTTCTGTTGCAAAACGGATGGTCTCTTTTTCCGCCGCAGTTGCAGATAGGGTTACAGCGCCAAGTAGTGCAGCTAATATAATTTTTTTCATTGCTTAATCCTATATCTATTAGTGTGACAGATAATTTGCAAATGCTTCAGTTTGAGGTGCTGTGAAATGGCTGGCATCCCCTTGTTCAACAATATGACCGTTTTCCATATACACCACACGGCTAGCGGCTTTACGGGCAATCTCAACTTCATGAGTCACGATCACCTGTGTAATTCCTGTTGCAGACAACTCGCGAATGATATCGACGACTTGTGCTGTAATCTCGGGGTCAAGGGCTGCCGTTGGTTCATCAAATAGCAGAACTTGTGGTTCCATCATCAATGCACGAGCAATGGCAACACGTTGCTGTTGACCGCCAGATAAATGCAAAGGGAAACGCGTTGCAAATTGTGTTAATCGCAAACGTTCTAACAATTTTTCCGCTTTTGCTTTTGCTTCTTGACGTGACAGCTTTAAAACTCGGCACGGCGCTTCAATTAAATTATCCATGACGGTGAGATGAGGCCATAGATTGTATTGTTGAAAAACCATTCCGACATTTTGACGTAATGCACGGATAGCTTTGGCATCAGGGGTTGAGGCAAAATCAAAATTTTGACCTGCAATGTTAAGTACACCTGAACGTGGCATCTCCAACAAATTCAGTACACGTAGCAAAGAGCTTTTGCCTGCACCGCTAGGCCCGAGTAATACCATGGTTTCTCCGGCAGGGCACTCTAAGTTGATATCAAAGAGCGCCTGATGAGAGCCGTAAAAACAGTTTATATTTTTTAATTGAATGCTCATGCTTACCAATAATACCTTGTTTAACTGACACAGATATTAATCCTGTAAGCATATTTATGCAATAATATATGCATAAAAATTTGGTTTTTTGTTATTAAGCAATCATCATTTTGGCGGCTGTTGCCCAGTTGATGACTTGCCTGCAAGTTGTTTATCCCGCTCAAACGCCAATTCACTAATACGTTTAGCCATGCCTTTAAAAATAAATAGATGGGCAGGCATCATGGCAAACCAATAGAGCAACCCACTAAATCCTGCGGGGTGCCACCATGCACGTACATCAATTGAACGGCGGCTACCGCTATCGTGAATGGTGAAAGTCAGGCGGCCTAGCCCAGGCGCTTTCATCCCAAAGAGCAGGCTAAGCTGTTTATTAGGCTCCAGATTAATGACGCGCCAACCATCAATTTCATCACCTAATTGCAGCTCTTCACGAGCGGGGCGACCATATTTCACTTTGTTTAACATCATGTCATCCATAATGGCACGGGTTTTCCAAAGTGCGTTGGCATAAAAATAGCCGTTTTTACCCCCGATTTGCTGCACAACATGCCATAGCGACTCTGTACTTGCCGAAGTGCCGAGTGTGGCACCGGCCTGTTTAGGGTAAAAACCATAACCCGGTCGCCAGCGTTTTTTGACTTCAGGATCATAACCCCAATCTGCATTGTCGATAGCATCGGCTTCTTGAGCTAAGGTGGTTTTGACCGCCTCATCAAATGAAACCAACGTTTGTGGGATCAGTTCGCGTAAGGCTTTATCGTCGGCAGGCAGGTCATGCTGCAATCCTTGGATCAACTCTTTAGCAATTGCCGGAGGAACTGAGGTGATCAAGCTGATGAAGTGGACGGAGATCATGCTAATAGGAATAGGGATAGGGATCAGCAATCTACGCTTACCGCTGATTTTTATAAAGCGCTTGAATAGCTCTTGGTAGCTCATGTACTCAGGGCCACCCGCATCGTAAATTTTACTTTCAGTCACAGGGCGTTTTGCTAATTCAGTTAAGTAATGCAGTATGTTACTCAGCGCAATAGGTGAAGACTTTGAACGTACCCAACGCGGTGGGGTTAAGATAGCGAGGTTGTAAACCATATCACGCATGATCTCAAAAGCCGCCGATCCTGAGCCAACGATGATTGCTGAGCGGATCTCTGTGACTGGCACCTGACTCTCACGTAAAATCTCCCCTGTTAATCGACGAGAGATCAAATGTTGAGAATAGCTGTGACCATGTTGTAGTGAACTGAGATAAATAACATGCTTAACATTCGATTGATCAAGCGCTTGCTGAACATGGCGAGCCGCCGTGCGCTCACGTTCAATCAGGTTGGCATGATCAGCCATGCTATGAACGAGGAAATAGACAATATCGATCTCCTTCATCACGTCTTTGAGTGTTTCAGGGTCTTGCAGATCAACATAAACACATTGTGTATCTTGCCAGCCTTGTGAGAGCATCCAATCCACCCGCCTAGCAGCGGCTGTCACTTGATAGCCTTGCTTAATTAATTCGGGGATTAAATTTTGCCCAATATAGCCACTGGCGCCCAATACTAAAACACGTTGCTTTTCGTTCATCTTGGTTTCCTGTTTCACTCTCATCTGTCGCTATTGTGACTGAAATTCTACTTATGTAAAGTGCTGTTAATTATAGTCATTTTAGGACTTGCCACTTATCTATCATGTTATAAATAAGTGGCAATCTGTGAGTGAAATATAGCTAAGTGAAAAATGCCATTAAGATCGGGGTAACGAGGCTGAGCACGAAACCATGCACAATAGCGGCCGGTACGATAGAGACGCCACCACTTCGCTGGAGGACTGGGAGGGTAAAATCCATTGATGTTGAGCCGCAAATACCTAATGCGGTTGAGCGGTAGCGGTTAATAATTAAAGGGATCAACATAATCGCAGCGAGTTCACGAGCGAGGTCATTAAAGAACGCGGCGCTCCCCATGACAGGGCCATAGGCATCGGTTAATACAATCCCTGTTAATGAGTACCAGCCAAACCCAGAGGCCAATGCTAGCCCCATTTTTACGGGTAAACCTAATAATAATGCGGCAATTGCGCCACCAGCTAGCGCGCTGATTGCCATCACAAAGGCGATTGTGGTTCCTCGGCGGTTAACTAAGATTTGTTTAATACTCATGCCACTATTGCGAAGTTGCAGGCCGACAAGAAGCAGTAACATCATTAACGCAATTTGGCTGCCTTTATCGGCATAGTGCAGGAAATCAAATCCAGTTAAGCCAACTAAGAAACCAATCAATAGCACACCACACAGTTGCAATGATTCAAATACCATTTTTAAACGTGATGGAGGCTTTTCTTGTTTATGCTTAGGGATTTTCCAAGGATCTAACTTATCTAATAGCAGTAGTGAGATAAGGTTAAGTGAAAATATACAACCAAAGAATGTGAGTGCGTAGATTAAAATTGAAAATAGGTGAACACTTAAGTTTTCAAGTAAAGCGAGTGTAATCCCCATTAAAAAGAGAATGATATAAACCATTGAATTTAACGCTCGATGTATAATATCTAAAATCTTTTTATTTTTTATAGGGATAAGATAACCTAGCGTTAACGGTAGTAAAATAATGAGTAGTCCTGAATACATTTTGCATCCTTATAATTATCCCATTAACAAGGGGTTATATATTAATTATTATATTTGATATTAATTTCATTTATTTGCTGTTTTATCAGTCTGGCAGATGGTTCTAAGATAGCGTCTTTTTCTCCAGTTATGGCTAAAAAATAGGATAAAAAGACTAAAAAATAAAGTTTAACTATTTTATAACACTATAAATGGAGGCTCAACTTAGTCAGCTCTATTGTTATCTGCCGTTGATACGTCGTCAAGTGGCTTTACGGACGAGCCAGCCGCGTCTGTTGCCGAAATACAACTTTAGTTATTGAGTGTAAAAATATATTTAATTTTCGAGCTGTCTTATAGTCATACCAGCAGTTAAGAGGTAAGCTCTAAAAATAGATTAATAGCAAGGAGAGGGTGTATGTATCTGGAACGAGTGGAAATCTACGGTTTTAGAGGGATTAACCGGCTCTCATTAGCTTTAAATAACAATACGGTGTTAATTGGTGAAAACTCATGGGGAAAGTCGAGCCTTTTGGATGCACTGACGATTTTACTTTCGCCTGAACAAGAAAATTACCAATTTAATAAGCATGATTTTCATCATCCAACAGGGGATGATGCCTCTCGATTTCGCTCATTGCAGATAGTGTTGAAATTTTGTGAAAACCGCCCAGGCCGACATCGCTCATTTCGCTTTCGTAATCTTACCTCCGTTTGGGTCGATAACGGTGATGATCTTAAGCATATCTTTTACCGCGTTAGTGCTGAACTAAAAGAAGACGGCAGCATTAGCGTTGACCGTAGTTTCCTCAATGCAGGGGGAAATAAGTTGTCATTGGATAATGTCGGTAAATATATCAAAGAAATTATTCGCTTATATCCAGTGATCCGTTTGCGTGATGCCCGTTTTTTGCGCACATTAAATACTGAGACGATTGTTGCGGGTGAAAAAGAGGTACGCGATATTTTTAACTCGCGAATGGAAGAGCTGACTCGTGCATTAATCAATAATCCGCAACGCTTGAGCGACGAGGAGTTGGTTGAAGGGGTGGATGCGATGCAGCAACTGCTCAGTCATTATTTTGCGGGGCAAAGTAACCATCTGTTTCAAGAGCATAAAGCAGCAATTAAGTTTGAACCACGCAAAAGAGGCTGGCATGCTTTAGATAATATTAGCCGTATTATTGCAAAACCAAATCAGCGTAATATCCGTTTAATTATCTTAGGCATGTTTTCTTCTTTATTGCAGTCAAAAGGCAATATCCAACTCGATAAATATGCACGCCCTTTGGTTATTGTAGAAGACCCCGAAACACGCCTGCATCCAATTATGTTGTCGATTGCTTGGGGCCTACTCAATCTCTTTTCTTTACAACGCTTGACCACAACGAACTCCGGGGAGCTTCTGTCGCAAGTGCCGATTGAAAATCTTTGCCGCTTGGTGCGCGATTCCGGCAAAGTTTCGGCTTATCGCTTAGGTGAGAATGAGCTATCTGCGGAGGAAATTCGGAAAATCTCCTTTCACATCCGCTTTAACCGGCCATCAGCGATGTTTGCGCGTTGTTGGTTATTGGTTGAAGGCGAGACTGAAATTTGGTTAATGAATGAGTTAGCGCGGCAGTGTAACTATTACTTTGAAACAGAAGGCATCAAAGTGATTGAGTTTGCACAAAGCGGTCTTAAGCCTTTGTTAAAGTTTGCCAGCAAAATGGGTATAGAATGGCATACACTTGTTGATGGCGATGAGGCTGGTAAGAAGTATGCCGCCACCGCGCTGAGTTACGCTGAAAAAATGCATGACACGGAACGAGACCGATTAACCCGATTGCCGGCACCGGATATGGAGCATTTTTTATATCGCGAAGGATTTAAACATCTTTATCATGAGATATCAGGGATACCGGATAACGCGAAAGTTTCGACTCGACGTGTGATTATTAAAGCAATTTCCAAAACATCCAAACCTGATCTTGCTATCGCTATTGTCAATCGAGCAGCAGAATTAGGGCCAGATTCTATCCCATCACAACTCAAAAATATGTTTTCTCGGGTAGCGTGGTTAGCAAGAGGTAAAGCTTACTAAATTATTCACGAATGCTCGGCTAAATAGGTAAATTTTATGAGGGGGCGTAGCCCTCTCTTTATTGGTATAGGTATAGATTGAATGAGAGCAAATTCACGTAAGAAGTGGCTGGTTTCTTTACTGGTTATTTTAATTGCGATTGGTATCGCATTCTTTTTTTTCACGGAAGATAAAAAAGAGGCTTTTCAAACAGTCGCAGTGGCCCGAGGTGATCTCAATAAACAAGTTCAAGCAACAGGTAAACTGGATGCTGTGCGCAAAGTTGATGTCGGTGCGCAGGTCAGTGGGCAGCTACAAACTCTGTATGTTCAAGAGGGAGATAAAGTCAAAAAAGGTGATTTGCTGGCGGTCATTGATCCACAAAAAGCACAAAACGACGTGACAGAATCTCAAGAAACGATCCATGAGCTGGAATCACATTTGGCGTTAGCGAAAGCAGAGTTACGCTTAGCTGAAGTGACTTATCAACGCCAATTGAGTTTATCTAAGCTCCAAGCCGTCTCAAAACAAGATTTAGATAAAGCGCAAACGGATGTCGCTGTGAAAAAGGCGCAGGTGGCAACATATCAGGCGCAAATTAAGCGCAACCAAGCGACCTTAGATACGGCAAAAACAAACTTGAAATATACACAAATTACCGCGCCAATGGATGGTATTGTCACGTTTATCAAAACATTACAAGGTCAAACAGTGATAGCGGCTCAGGAAGCGCCAACCATTTTGACATTAGCTGATTTGAATACAATGTTAGTTAAAGCTGAAGTGTCAGAGGCGGATGTTATTCATCTTAAACCGGGTCAGGCAGCGTCATTTACTGTATTGGGCGCGCCAGATAAACGCTTCTCAGGGGTGTTGAAAGATATTTTACCGACTCCTGAAAAAATCAACGATGCTATTTTTTATTATGCACGTTTTGAAGTGCCCAACCCCCAGCATTTACTGAAATTACAAATGACGGCACAGGTCAAAATTGATCTTGAATCGCATAAAAATGTATTACTTTTACCGCTCTCTGCTTTAGGGGATGAAGTTTCCCCGCAAATTTATGAGGTAGAAGTGTTGCAGGGAGAACAGGCTGAAAAACGGCAAATAAAAATCGGTAGCCGTAATGATGTATATGTTGAAGTCACTGATGGACTAAAAGAAGGCGAACAGGTGATCACCGGCCGTAACGCGGAGAGTTAATATGTCAGCCTTATTAGAACTTAGAGGGATCACGCGACGTTATCCTGCTGGTGAAACAGAAATTACGGTATTGAAAAATATTTCATTAACTGTTGATGCTGGGGAAATGGTGGCCATTATTGGTGCATCTGGCTCGGGGAAATCAACTTTAATGAATATCATCGGCTGTTTGGATAAACCTAGCTCAGGGGAATACTTTGTTGCTCAGCAAAATATTTCTCAGCTTGATAACGATCAGCTAGCTGAGTTACGCCGTGAACACTTTGGCTTTATTTTCCAGCGCTACCATCTACTTAGCCATTTAACGGCTGAACAAAATGTTGAAGTTCCCGCCATTTACGCGGGGGCAGGTAAGACTCAACGCCGTAAAAAAGCCATTGAATTATTAGCGAAACTCGGGCTTGGCGAACGAACAGAATACCGACCAAGTCAGTTATCGGGAGGGCAACAACAGCGGGTAAGTATCGCGCGTGCGTTGATGAATGGTGGTCAAGTTATCCTTGCTGATGAGCCAACTGGTGCCCTTGATAGCCACTCTGGTGAAGAGGTAATGAAAATCCTCAAAGAATTATGTGCGCAGGGGCACACCGTTATTATTGTTACCCATGACCCCAAAGTCGCTCAGCAGGCTGAACGCATTATTGAAATTAAAGATGGCGAAATTATTAGTGACTCAGGCTCTGCTAAAGCTCCAAACGTACCTTCATTGGAGAAAACATCACCTAGGAAAATGTCGTTAGGGCAAATCTATGGACGGTTTAGCGAAGCACTGTTAATGGCTTGGCGCGCCATGGTGGTTAATAAAATGCGCACACTACTCACCATGTTAGGCATTATCATCGGTATTGCGTCAGTCGTCTCTATTATGGTGATCGGCGATGCCGCTCAAAGCATGGTTCTCAATGATATAAAATCAATCGGCACGAATACCATTTCGGTTTACCCTGGGGAGGATTTTGGTAGTGATGATGCAGAGAATCGGCAATCTTTAAAGCCATCCGATGTTGACGCCATTGCCAAGCAACCTTATGTGCAAGCCGTATCGGGGGAGTTATCTAAATCAACTCGATTGCGTAAGGGGAATTTAGATGCTTCAGCCCAGTTATTAGGGGTTGGGCGTGATTATTTTCAGGTCTACGCTGAAAAGTTTTCCGAAGGGATGAACTTTACTGCAGATATGGTAGAGCGTAGGGCGCAAGTGGTTGTGATTGATGCGAACACAAAACGTCGCTTTTTTCCTAACCAAAAGCAAGTGGTAGGGGAAACCATCTTGATTGGGAATATGCCAGCTACCGTCATTGGTGTTCTCGCGGAGCAAAAATCAATTTTTGGTTCAAGTAATTCGCTGTCAGTGTGGCTGCCGGATACGACGGTAAATAGCAAAATCTTAAATCGACCTTACTTGGATAGTATTGTCGTAAGGGTTAAAGAGGGGGTTGATGCCAAAACAGCGGAGCAACAGATCACCCGCTTATTGACATTGCGACACGGTAAGAAGGACGTTTTTACTTACAATATTGATACGCTTGTGAAAACAGCGGAGAAAACCACTCGTACCATGCAACTGTTTCTAACCTTGGTCGCTGTTATTTCGCTGGTGGTTGGTGGTATAGGCGTGATGAACATCATGTTAGTTTCCGTTACTGAGAGGACCCGAGAAATTGGTATCCGTATGGCGGTTGGTGCGCGCACAAGTGATGTGATGCAGCAATTTTTGATTGAAGCGGTACTGGTCTGCTTGATTGGTGGGTTAATGGGGATTGGGCTTTCCTATGGCATTAGTGTCATGGCGCAAATGGCGTTGCCCGGCTGGACTTTCGTTTTTCAACCTATGGCGCTGATCAGTGCATTTATCTGTTCGACAGCAATTGGTATCATTTTTGGATTCTTACCCGCGCGAAGTGCAGCAAGATTAAACCCTATTGATGCATTAGCAAGAGAGTAGTAAGAGATCTATCTGTATTTTTTCAAGTACCTCTGTAATGGTCAGAGGTACTTCAACATCCTTATTTTTATATCAATTTATCTCCCCAGCCTTTAGTTTTCCCGTTATAGTTATATCTACATACACAAAAAGCTATGTAAAAAGTTAAATTCTACTTGCGATTTGGTATCGAACATGGATATCATTTGTCTCGTAGAATAAATGAAACCTAGTTCCATAAAATGGAACAAATAAAATAAAGCCAATAAACTTAATAGCAAAGATCCACACAGCAGGAATACTAAATGGCAAATAAAACAGGTGAAGATTATTCTCTGGCTCGGGTGCCCTTCAGTGCTCGCAGGCCATTCTACGAAGTTCTTATAATCCGAATTGGCTCACTAGCCTGTGTATCTCAGGTGATGTTAGGTGCAGCATTGGGTTATGGACTGACGTTTTGGCAAGCGTTTTGGGCCACAATGTTAGGTTCAGTGATTTTACAAGTTGTTAGCTGGGCTTTAGGTGCAGCTGCGTGCCGTGAAGGAATGTCAATCAGTCTACTATCAAGGTGGTCTGGATTTGGTAAGTTAGGCTCTGCTTTAATCGGTGGCGCAATTGCGATTTCACTGATGGGCTGGTTTGGCGTACAAAATGGCTTCTTTGCGGATGGAATGTATAAAGCGACGAATGTGCTAACACCAGGGACTTGGTCGCTTATTACAGGTATCGCGGTGACGATTATTACGGTATATGGGTATCGCTTTTTATCTATTACCGCAAATATATCAACGCCGCTATTTTTACTCGCATTAGCTTGGGCAACCTATAGCTTGCTTTCTGGGCAAGATATCGGAGCGCTTATTAATCGCACTGAACCTGCGGGGGCTTTTATGACTCTACCAGCAGCCATTACGATGGTTGCTGGTGGGTTTATTATTTCAGCTATCACAACGCCCGATATTAGTCGTTTCATGAAAAGCCCGAAAGAGGTTTTTTGGATGACCCTTATCGGGACTTTTTTTGGTGAGCTGTTAGTCAATATGATTTCAGTGTTGATGGCACTTGCCCTGCGTACCAATGAAGTCTTTGACCTAATGTTGACGTTAACTGGGTTGGTTGGAGCATCGATCGTTATCTTCTCCACTATCAAAATGAATGATATTAACCTCTACTCTTCATCACTAGGTTTATCGACTTTATTGAATGCCATCTTCAAAAAACGGTTTGACCGTCGTTATCTAACGTGGGTTATCGGCATTTTGGGTACGATCGCCTCGATGCTCGGTATTTTAGATAATTTTGTGGGTTTTCTGATTTATTTAGGTATAGCAATCCCACCTGTGGCGGGGATCATGGTGGTTGATTATTATTTATTAAAGCGTGATCGGCGTGAGTTAGATACAACCAGAGCAGCGGGTGAACTTCCAACTCTGTGTGAGGCAGTTAATCCCATTACGTTGGTTGTTTGGGCTATTGCTGTTGTTGTTGGTTGGCTAAGCTCGGCATTAGGCCCTTGGGATACTGATTTTGGTGTGCCAGCGCTTAACTCTTTGCTAGTTAGCGGAGTCCTTTATTGGATGATGATGCTGCTGCAAGCTCGAATAAAAGGTGTCGATACGCTGCAATTTCGTAAAGTTAACCATTTAGATTAAGGATGAGAGCAATGGATCATAGCAGCGTTAAAGTTGCTCTTGCGCAATTTAACTCTTTACTTGGTCAAAAGCAGCATAATTTAGAGCGGATGGCCGCATTCTGCCATCAAGCTGCGGAGCAAGGTGCCAAATTAATCTGTTTTCCTGAACTGGCTACAACAGGCTATCGAGGCGATTTGCTTGCGACCCAACTATGGGATCTCAGCGATGATGAAGGCAGCGAAACTTATCGCTTGTTTAGCGCACTAGCGACGCAATTGGATCTCACTATTGTTAGTGGCTTTGCTGAGCGAGGAAGCTACTTAGGCGAGGTTTATAACGCTGTTGGGGTGTGGAATCCAGGTTGTGAAGGTGTCAGCGGGGTCTACCGTAAGGTCCACGCATTTGGCATTGAAAAACAATGGTTTAGCAGTGGTAATAGCTATCCGGTATTTGATACTCCATTCGGTAAGATTGGTGTGATGATCTGTTACGACATGGGGTTTCCTGAGGTGGCTCGTATCTTAACCTTAAATGGTGCTGAATTGCTGCTCGTGCCTTCTGCATGGCGTATTCAAGATAAGGATATGTGGGATATCAATACCGCGTGCCGCGCTTTGGAGAATGGTAGCCACTTATTAGCAGTTAACCGTTGGGGGAATGAGGAAGATCTTCATTTATTTGGCGGTAGTAAGATTGTAGGGCCTCGTGGGCAAGTGTTAAGTGAAGCCAGTTGTGATGGTGAAACGTTGCTCATTGGTGAGGTTGATTTTCGTGTTCAGGCTCATACGCGTTTGAACATTCCTTATTTAAGAGATAGAAAACCACAAAGCTATGAGGCGTTGGTGCAGAATTCTCAGGTTACAGGTGAGTTATGAGTATTCTCTCAAGTGTTGTCGATGTATATCGGTTGTTTCTTCGCTCTGGCGATGAACTGACGGTGACAACGTTAGTGAATGAATTGGGAATGCCAAAAAGCTCAGCATCACGTTTATTAAAACAGATGGCAGAGCATGGTTTGCTCGAAAAGAAAAATGATGCGCCCATTTATCGTCCGGGGCTGATCATTATGGAGTTAGCGCATCGTGCTCGGGGTATGAACCCGTTGATTGATATGGCACTTGAATCACTCGATGAACTGACCAAAGAAACGGGGTTCACCACTTATGTCTCTTTAAGAGACAAAGATAAGGTAAGAGTCGTGCATGCACGTATTGGTAATAGCATGCTTCAAGTGATCACTCAGCCGGGAACAAAATTGCCTATAGCGGGAACTTCTACAGGTAAAGCGTTATTAGCTCGTTACTCTTTGAGTGAACGTGAAGTGATCATTTGCCAAGAGCCGCAAGAAAAGCAAGACAAGCTACGCCAAGAGTTAAATCAAATTGAGGAACGAGGCTGGGCATTTTCAATTAATGAGTCCGTTCCGGGGGTCGCCTCTGTCTCAAGTACAGTGTATGACCCTGCGCAAGGTACACTCTATGCCTTATGTTTGAGTTTACCTGCATCGCAAATTACCTCTGAATTATTGGCGCAATTAGCGACAAAAATATGTCATAAGGCATCCTACCTTGGCAGTATGGTAGGTGACCCTTATTGGTTAAAACGTAGTAGTGAATCATAAAATAAAAATATTATATTTATTGTGCGTGTATGCGCCTTCACCAGGAAATAGGCTAATTTTTGACGGTTATACACCAACCATTAAAGGAGAGTGGTGAGATCGAGAGAAATAAGCTGAAAAGTAGTACATAACAAGGGAAATATATGAGTTTAAAGCAGACCCTGTGTGCTTACGAGTTAATCGATAGCGCCGTTGTTAATGGGGATGATATTGTCGCTTTGTTTAAAAACTTTACTACCATTGAAGCATCATCAAAAACAGTGCGAGATGGAAAAGGGCAAAGTGATTTTGTGCGTATCGTGATCCCAGGTACTCATGGTAAACGCCAAGGTAACCATGCCCCAACATTGGGGATTATTGGGCGTTTAGGGGGTATCGGAGCGCGCCCATCTCGTATTGGGCTGGTTTCTGATGCTGATGGCGCTATTGCTGCCATTGCGACGGCATTAAAACTTGCCGAGATGAGAGAAAAGGGTGATGTCCTCATGGGGGATGTGATCATTACGACGCATATTTGCCCAACAGCGCCAACACGTCCTCATAGCCCCGTTGATTTTATGGACTCACCACTCAACGATGAGACGATGAATGAAAATGAGGCCATCCCAGAAGCGGATGCTATTTTATCTGTGGACACGACAAAGGGAAATAGGCTGATCAACCATAAAGGTTATGCCTTGTCACCAACGGTAAAAGATGGCTATATCTTGCCTGTTTCTGAGGACTTACTTCATTTGATGGAGTGGAGCAGTGGGCAGAATGCGGTGACGTTCCCGCTCGCGGTACAAGATATCACGCCTTACGGCAACGGATTACATCACATCAATAGTATTATGCAGCCAGCAGTCTCAACAACAGCCCCTGTTGTTGGTGTGGCTATTTGTACGCAGACAATTGTGCCGGGTTGTTCAACAGGCGCTAGTCATGAAGTGGATATTGCCGCATCGGTGAAGTTTATGATTGAAGTTGCGAAGGCATTTGGTAGCGGTAATTGCCAATTCTATGATGAAGAGCAATTCGCACTGCTTAAATCACTTTATGGTGATGTCTCTTTTTTACAAACCCACGGCCGTCCCCATTGATATCAAAAGATTGATATTAAAAAATAGACACAGTTAACGACCAATCATGCAAACCAGTTATTGCTAAATGAAAAGTAATTAACTGTGCTCTATTACACGGGGGTTATTCTTGAGGCGTTGCCTCTGCACTTGTATGATTCAACGTACTGCTTTCAATCGGAATGATGAGGTTGGCATGGTTCCCTTTTGGGCCAGTATTAATACTAAAATTGACTTTCTGACCAGCTTTTAATGTCCTGTAACCTTCCATTTGTATACAAGAATAATGAGCGAAAATATCTTCGCCCCCATTTTCTGGGCAGATGAAACCAAAGCCTTTGGCGTTGTTGAACCATTTAACTGTACCTGTCTCCATACATCGTCCTTCGTATTTACAAGTTGTGTTTGACATAAATGCATAACCACTATGCATCGACTAAGTATAATTACACATATTGACTGTCTGCAAATCATACTGTAGTGAATTGCCTTCGGACGTCAAGCGATCAATTTGCTGATTTTTGGCGAAGTGATAAAAATTTGATATGGCTAACGCTCTCCAGTTTATTAATTTTGAAGCAGATCACAAAATTTAGGCCATATGAGTTGCGTTAGGTTGCGTGTTACACTGTTATTAAGCGGAAACAGCAATTGATAAAACAAATGATTTTATTTATGTTTTATTGTTATCTTGATTAATAGAAATCATTGATAATAAAGGCTATGCTTAATAAATCTTAACTCCGAGCACGACAAGTAATGAGCGATTTTCTTGGTACATTTAAAACAGATGTTGTTTTTAAAGATGAAGTGGAGCAAGTTTTACAGCCCCCTTCGATGTATAAGGTTATATTAAATAACGATGATTACACTCCAATGGATTTTGTTGTTGAAGTGTTGCAAAAATACTTTTCTTTTGATGAAGAACGCGCTACACAGATAATGTTAGATGTCCATTTTCAGGGGAAAGGGGTTTGCGGTATCTTTACGGCAGAGGTTGCGGAAACAAAAGCGGCACAAGTTAACAGCTATGCGCGCGAACATGAGTACCCTTTGTTGTGCACAATAGAAAAAGTGTGAACTCGCTAATATCAATTTTGGGAGGTGCTTATGCTCAATCAAGAACTGGAGCTGAGTCTAAACGTCGCATTTGCAAAAGCGAAAGATAATCGACATGAATTTATGACAGTGGAGCACCTGTTGCTGGCATTATTGAGTAATGCGTCAGCACGTGAAGCATTGGATGCCTGTAAAGTTGACCTTGTTGTTCTGCGACAAGAGCTTGAGCACTTTATTGCGCAAACGACGCCACTGTTGCCTGAAAATGATAATCGCGATACTCAGCCAACATTAAGTTTTCAACGCGTTCTGCAACGTGCGGTCTTCCATGTTCAATCATCGGGTCGCAATGAAGTAAGTGGCGCTAATGTACTGGTCGCAATATTCAGTGAGCAGGAGTCACAGGCAGCTTATTTATTGCGTAAACATGATGTAAGCCGTTTAGATGTTGTCAATTTTATCTCCCACGGCACGATTAAAGGGGAAGCTTCGGCATCATCCGAGCAAGATACGCCAAACAGCAACGTCAATCATGAAGAACAGCCTGTTTCTGATGATCATATGGATAATTTCACAACCAATCTGAATCAACTGGCTAAACAAGGCAAAATTGACCCGCTGGTAGGGCGTCAGGCAGAGCTAGAGAGAACGATCCAAGTTCTTTGCCGCCGTCGCAAAAACAACCCATTGCTGGTGGGAGAATCTGGCGTTGGTAAAACAGCGATAGCGGAAGGGCTAGCATGGCGCATTGAGCAAGGGGATGTTCCCGAGGTCATGAACGGCTGCACTATCTATTCATTAGATATTGGTTCTTTATTAGCAGGCACTAAATACCGAGGTGATTTCGAAAAACGGTTTAAATCACTGCTAAAAATGCTGGAAAAAGACAGTAAAAGCATTCTATTTATCGATGAAATTCACACGATTATTGGGGCTGGTGCAGCGTCTGGTGGTCAAGTTGATGCGGCAAATTTAATTAAGCCATTGTTATCAGGTGGCCGTATCCGTGTTATTGGTTCAACGACTTATCAAGAGTTTAGTAATATTTTCGAAAAAGATAGGGCGTTGGCACGTCGCTTCCAGAAAATTGATATTGTAGAGCCAACAACCGAAGAAACGGTACGTATCATTAATGGATTAAAACCGAAATACGAATCACACCATGATGTTCGTTATACGGCAAAAGCCATTCAAGCCGCGGTTGATTTGTCGGTTAAATACATCACGGATAGGCATCTGCCAGACAAAGCGATTGATGTTATCGATGAAGCAGGCGCTCGGACACGTTTGGTTGCACCTAGCAAACGTCGGAAAACCATTGGTGTGCCTGAGATTGAATCTGTGGTTGCGCGTATCGCACGTATCCCAGAAAAAACCGTCTCTTCGAGCGATAAAGAGCGCTTAAAAACGTTAGATTCACGCCTGAAAATGCTAGTGTTTGGGCAAGATGATGCGATCACCGCATTAACAGAAGCTATTAAAATGAGTCGAGCGGGGTTAGGCCAAGATCATAAACCGGTAGGCTCCTTCTTATTTGCAGGCCCTACTGGGGTAGGTAAAACGGAAGTCACAGTCCAACTCGCTAAGGCATTGGATATAAAATTATTGCGCTTTGATATGTCTGAATATATGGAACGGCATACCGTGAGCCGCTTAATTGGTGCACCTCCTGGGTATGTAGGGTTTGATCAAGGCGGGCTTTTGACGGATGCGGTGATTAAACATCCACATTCTGTTGTGCTGCTTGATGAAATTGAAAAGGCGCATCCCGATGTGTTTAATATCCTTCTACAAGTTATGGATCACGGCACACTGACAGACAATAATGGGCGCAAAGCCGATTTCCGTAATGTGATTGTTGTCATGACAACCAATGCAGGGGTTCAAGAAACACAGCGCCGCTCAATTGGCTTTGCAGAGCAAGACAACAGTACGGATGCGATGTCTGAAATTAAGAAAGTCTTCTCGCCTGAGTTCCGTAACCGTCTTGATGGCATTATTTGGTTTAATTCATTATCCATGGATATCATCATACAGGTGGTGGATAAATTCATTGTCGAGCTACAAGCACAACTTGATGAGAAAGGTGTTTCGATTGAAGTTAGCCAAGAGGCTCGCCGCTGGTTGTGTGAAAAAGGCTATGATAAGGCGATGGGAGCCCGACCTATGGCACGTGTGATCCAGGATAACCTGAAAAAACCATTAGCAAATGAGCTACTGTTTGGTTCGTTAACTAATGGCGGCTCAGTACGTATCGGGCTTGATAATAAAAGTAACACACTGACATATAGCTTCAGTAGCGTGCACAAGGCCTCTCCGGAGGATGCGGTATTCTGACAACAAATAGACCACAGGTGTCTTGTGCACCTGTGGCTGTATCAGGCCTTGCCTGAAGAGATAGAATCAGCGGCTACGGAAAATGATACGGCCTTTGCTCAGGTCGTACGGAGTTAACTCTACAGTTACCTTGTCGCCTGTCAGGATGCGGATATAGTTTTTACGCATTTTTCCAGAAATATGGGCAGTCACAACGTGACCATTTTCCAGTTCAACACGAAACATTGTGTTTGGCAGGGTATCCAGTACTGTGCCCTGCATTTCAATATTGTCTTCTTTGGCCATCTAATCCTCTAAGTCTAATAACCATGATTTTTAACGGGCAAGATAATGCCCAAAAACCCTCACTAAGTAAAGAAATGTTGCATTTTAAAGCGATTTTTCTTGAACAGTATGGGCATAAAATAACGTAAAGCCAAAATTCGCTATTCGAATAATGGCGGTATTTCAATCGATTGCGGTAACCAGCAGGCGGGATCAATCGCTTTGTTACGCCACCGATAAAGAATATGTAAAAAATCCCGACGGGATATTTCTTTTGCGCCTAATGAGGCGGTATGGTGGTTAAGTACCTGACAATCAAAAAGCTGCCCATTATAGCGCAAAAAATGAAAATAAAATGTAATAAAAGCAAATTTGGAGGCATCATTCATCCGACTGAACATAGATTCCCCACAAAATAGGTGCCCCATGTTCACGCCATACAGGCCGCCAATCAGTTCTTCACCATACCACGCCTCAATAGAATGAGCGATCCCCTGCTCATGAAGTGCCTGATACCCCTCACGCACCTCAGGTAAAATCCATGTTCCTTCGTCACGTATCGCACAAGCTGCGATGACATCTTTGAAGGCATGGTTGACAGTGACGCGATACTTTTGCTTTCTCAATAACTTTTTCATCGAACGGCTAATGTGCAATTCGCCAACCATTAAAACCGCTCTAGGATCGGGTGACCACCATAATGGCATTTCGCCCGGGTTAAACCAAGGGAAAATGCCATCATAGTAGGCAGCCTTCAGCCGATCTGGCGCTAAATCGCCACCAATAGCTAACAGGCCATTAGGTTCCCGCATCGCTTCATGGACGGGCGGGAACAGATAGGAGTCATCATCAAGCTGGAACATGATGTGCCTCACAGGGCCTGCTGTTGTAAATGGCGCTGGCGAAACTGAAAATAGCGGCCTTTTAAATCTAAAAGCGCCTGATGTGAGCCTTGCTCAACAATTTCACCGTTATCCATCACGCAAATAGTATCCATTTGCTCGATACCTTGCATGCGATGGGTGATCACAATTAGTGCCTTATCGGCACATTTCTCTTTTAACAGGGCAAGGATCTGCTGCTCTGTTTGTGCATCAAGCCCTTCGGTTGGCTCATCCATTAAAATTAATGGCGTATTATGTAATAGCGCTCGAGCGATCCCTAAGCGGCGCTGCTCTCCACCCGATAATTGTCGACCACCTTCACCCATCCAAGCGTTAAGTTTTTGCTCATTTTCCAACAAATTACCAAGACCAACTTGGTCTAACACCTCAATGAGCTGTTTGTCGGTTGCCTTATCGTTAGCGAGCAGTAGATTATTACGCAAGGTATCACTAAAAATGTGTACCCGTTGTGGAACGACTGACATGAGCGAACGCAGTGCTTGTTCACTATAGTCACTAATATTTTGACCATTAATTTTGATCATACCACTATCAACATCCCATGCTCGAGTGAGTAATTGCAAAAGTGTTGATTTCCCACAACCTGTTTTACCTAATAAGGCGATGTGTTGCCCCGGTAGCAGTGAAAGCGAAACCTGTTTTAAAACTGCGAAAGGTTGCTCGGGGTAAGTAAATGAAATATTGTCGACAACAAGGCTTTCCAATTGGGGAAGGGATAAACCGTTGTCAGGGAATGTTACCTCTGGTTTGGCATCAATTAGCTGAGAAACACGTTCAGCAGAAGCAATCACTTGCCCCATATGCTGAAAGGCAACGGCGACAGGGCCTAAGGCTTCAAAAGCGGCCAGTGCACAGAAGACAAATAAAGCAATGAGTGCTCCTGGGTTAGTATTCCCCCCCACATGATCTGCCGCCATCCACAACAACAAAGTAGCAGTAAAACCAGAGGCAAATAGAATAATGGCTTGAGATACCCCTGTTAGATTGGCTTGCTGTTGTTGGCGCACTTGCCATTGGCTTTCAATATTTGCCAATGTTTGGCGAAAACGGGGAAGCGCTCCAAACAAAGTCAGTTCCGCTTGCCCTTGTAAAGCGGATGTCAGGACAGTGCGGTAATGGGCACGTAAGTAAGTCAGCTCTTGTCCGATGGGCTTACCTGCACGATAAAAGACAAACGGTAAGGTAAATAATAAAAACAGCATAATACAACCGAGTGTCCACGCTAGGCGAGGGTCAAGGAAGCTCAACCCAAAAATCAGGACAAAGATCACGACAAAAGCAGCAAAAATCGGCGATAAAACACGTAAATATAGGTGATCGAGGGTTTCGACATCCGCCACAAGGCGGTTAAGAATTTCCCCTTGGCGGAAGCGGCTGATCCCCCCCGGTGAGAGCGGTAATATTTTACTAAAGGCGAACACACGTAAATGGGCCAAAACTCGGAATGTGGCATCATGGCTAACCAGTCGTTCGGCGTAGCGACCTGCGGTCCGGAAAATAGCGGCACCACGGACACCAGCAGCAGGCAGCATATAATTAAAATAATAAAGCCCCGGAAAACCTGCAATTGCCGCCCCAGCGAGGAACCACCCTGATAGAGTAAGTAGCCCAATACTGGCAAGTAAAGTCACGATGGCTAAGATCATGCCGAGCAGGATCAAAAACCAGTGTCGGCGATAGAGAGCCAAAAAAGGTAATAGAACTCGCATTATCAAAGCTCCTCACTACGGTGAGCCAACAAGCGGGCAAATGGCCCTTCCGATTGGCTCAATTGTGCATAATGACCACGCTGAATGATTTGACCATTTGCCATCACCCAAATTTGGTCGTAATTAACCGTTTCTTCGAGTAAGTGGGTGACCATAATTGTCGTTTGCTGTTGAGCTAGTTGATTAAGAGTATGCATGACCCGTTTTTCACTGTGCGCATCAAGGCTAGCAGCTGGTTCATCCAGTAATAAAATACGCGATGGCTTTAAGAGTGTACGCGCGACAGCAACACGTTGAGCTTGCCCAACGGATAGCCTAGCAGCATAGTCGCCAAGGCGTGTATTTAAGCCATCAGGTAGCATAGGGAGAAACTCGGAAACATAGGCATCATCAATGGCTTGTTGTATTTCAGCCTCTGAAGCAGTCGGTTTGCCTAAGCAGATATTCTCGATAAGCGTTTGTTCTGGTAAATGAGGGTTTTGACCCACCCAGCCAATTAATGCACGCCATTTATCTGGGCAAAGCTCTTTTAGCTCATCCCCATTAATTTTAATCGAGCCTTTATAGGGAAGAAAACCTAACAAAAGATTGAGTAAAGAGCTTTTCCCGGCACCACTTTGCCCGACAACAGCGATACGCTGTTGTGGCTCGATAGTAAAATCGAGAGGACCGACAAGACGTTGACCGTCGTGGGAATAGATTTCTAACTTATTTGCTTCAATTTGAATGGGTTTATCTTGCGGTGTCTTATCCCCAGTTTCTGTTTTTTGTTCGCCATCGCTTTCTAATAATGTCACCAAACTTTCTGCTGCGCCTACCGCTTGAGCTTTGGCATGATAATAGGTGCCTAAATCACGTAGAGGTTGGAAAAACTCAGGCGATAAAATTAATGCCAGAAAACCTGCAAACATGGTGACTGGTAACCCATAGCTTCCAAAATTTAATTCGCCAAGATAGGAAAAACCGAAATAGACGGCTACGATAGCGATTGAAATTGAGGCGAAAAACTCAAGCACACCAGAGGAGAGGAAAGCCATTCTAAGGACTTCCATGGTTCTTGAGCGAAAGTCTTCGGTAGATTCACGAATTTGTTGCACTTCTGCTTTTTCACGGAAAAACAGTCGTAATGTATCTAAGCCGCGTAACCGGTCGAGAAAACTACCGCTGAGGCGACCTAAAGCAACAAAGTTACGTCGGTTAGCATCTGCGGCACCGAGTCCCACTAAGGCCATAAAAATGGGGATCAATGGGGCGGTTGCAAACAAGATTAAGGCGGCGGCCCAGTTAAATGGGAAGATGGCAATCAAGATCATAATAGGGATGATGCCAGCAAGGTACATTTGTGGTAGATAGCGCGAATAGTACTCTTGCATATCTTCTATCTGCTCTAGAACGATAGTCGCCCAGCTACCGGCTGGTTTACCTTTTACCCATACAGGGCCTAGCGCTTGTAGCTTATTTAAGACCATGTTGCGTACTTCTTGGCGTACAACTTGACCACAACGAAAGCCCACTCGCTCTCTAATAACCGTTAGGAGTGCGCGTAGCACAAATACGGCAAGGAGTAGGATAAAAGGGGTCAGAAGTTGCTCTCGTGGAGTGTGTTCCATAATCAGAGCTTGCAATATTACCGCCAAGAACCACGCTTGTGCGATAATCAGCAGACCACTAACAACGCCTAATAGCATAGATATACGCAGCCAACGTTTTGCGGATGTACTATGCTGTTTCAACCAACGTACCAATTCAGTCTGTCTTGTTTTATCCATAATGATCAGTGTGCAGGTATAGTTTTATATTGAGAGTGTGCCGCTAGCTAAAATAAGCCAATGGATTAAAGCTTAACGGAGTTTTTACCTATCATAGCAGCTTATTCGCGATATGTTGCATAATAAAAGTGTGTTATTAAAATAGCACAGATGATTGTTATCAATATGTTTTATAAAGGTAAATGATAATTGTCATCCATGCAAAACTAAAATCAATAAGGTAGTTAAACCTGTTAGAGCGATGTCGGTGAGTTTACAAGATGTGTGGCATTTAGCATACAAGGGATAAGCTGTAGGTTCATAACAACGAATGGCTTTACATAAATGAGTAAAGCCATTTATCACGCATAAATATTATTGCTCTGGTACCACTTGTAGCCATTCTTTAGGCACTAATTTAAATTGACCATTTAATAATTTATCCCATGCGTTATCTCGCTGTGCCACCGAATCATAATGACTGATTTGGTGATCAATCAATTTCCAATCAGTAATTTGATATTGCCAAATAGTACAGGCTAAAGAATCACTCTTAGGGGAAGCACGGCATATGATAACCTCGTTTTGTCCATCTTGATTGATATCTGCCATAAAACCTAGGCAATGAGGTGGATGATAATTATTGATGCAGCTCGATTCGCGTGTTTGGGACCACCAACTTTCCGGCAATTCGGCACTATTTTTTGCGATAATTATGGCCTCTTTGGGGGATTTACTCATTTTTTCATTACCAATATCGATATCTGTATAGAGTAGAGCGGTGTAATTGGGATTTAATTTGAGCTTTTCGATAGCTTGTTGGCCTTTGGGCCCGAGTTCTTTTAAGGCAAAAGCGAGCCGAGGGTTAACGTCAATTTTACCATTTTCGATACTGGCTAATATGCTGTTTGCGGTAATACGGTTAAAATCAGCAATCGGACTATTAATCATAAGGATGGCAGCCATTAGCCCTACAATCCCTACTTTGTTTATGGTGCCTAAAGATTTTGCCCAAAGCGTTCTTCGGCGAATAATAGCAAAGCTGTAGGCGAAAATAATGACGGTGAAAAAGAGTGCGATGCTAAAGGCATAGAGGCGAGAGACACTCCAACTGTATTGGTTGACACGCACTAAAATGCCGTAAAGTGAAAAAAGTGAGAAAAAATTCAATAAAATGATACTAGACAGCGTTAAGGTGTTTAGCCATGTAAAACGTTGGTATTGGTGGTGTCCATTCCCATAGGTCAAATTAATTAAAATGATATTTAAAGCCAAGAACCACAGTATTGCGCTAGCCCCCACCTCTAATATCGATAGTTTCATCACAAATGAGAATAAAAAACCACCGACAAATATGGCAGCAATAAGATGGAGTATTATCAGGAAAAAGCGGGCGATATAATGGATAAATTGGCTAAAGCGAAACTCAAATATTGAGCGTAAAAAAACCAGCCCAATATTAAATCCTAAAGTGAAACCTGAATATAAAGTAAAATTGTTATCAATAAGCTGACTAAGAGTAGAGAGATTGACAATCGTAAATAAAAAACTGGCGAGATAAAGTAAAATAACCAGAAGCCCACCAATGACGGTGGCAATAATCATTAATAGCGTATTTTTAATATAAAAATCGAGTAAGTGGCTATAATCAATATGCCATCTACCCACTAACTGACGTGTCTGCAACCAAGGTAGCAAAAAGAAAAAAAGAACAATTAAGGTAGCAAAGGCAGTAAATTGAGGTTGACTGTAACTTAATTCTAAGTTCTTTGCATCCCATAGCGTGATCCAGACTGTTAATACAGCAATGATCAAGATATTAGTATAGAAAATAGCTGATTTGGCATTCGTAATTAAGTAACTGACAGCAGAAGGTACAAAAATTGCGACCATAAAAGGAAGATAGGTATATGGGGCGCTTAAATTATAGATGAACGAGAATGAAGAGTCCGTTGACAATACAATCAAGGTCGATTGGATAATAGCAAGTAGAGCGACAAAAAGGTAGGCATAGCGGCTGATAGCTTCTCGTTGTATTTGTTGACCCATAATATTTCCTAGCGCGAATTGTCAAAAATAATGTATCAATAATTTGATTATTGTAGATTGATGGAGGAAACTCCCCTATGAACTTACTCTGAAAAAAAAAGAACTTATCCTATAAAGAGGGGGCAAAAAAGGCACCTATTTGAGGTGCCTAAAATGATCAGGATGGATGTGGTTATACTATTTTTTATCCGCTAAACCATCTAAGTAGCGTTCTGCGTCTAGGGCAGCCATACAGCCTGTACCTGCTGATGTAATTGCTTGACGATAAATATGATCCATTACATCACCTGCGGCAAAGACCCCTGGGATAGAGGTTTGCGTTGCATTACCATGTGTACCGGATTGCACTTTGATATAGCCATTTTCTAAATCTAGCTGGCCATCAAAGATAGCGGTATTTGGGCTGTGACCAATCGCGATAAATGCCCCCATCACCTCTAATTCTTCAGTTTCATCGGTTTTGGTATTACGCAAACGGACGCCTGTCACGCCCATATCGTCACCGAGTACTTCATCAAGTGTACGGTCGGTATGCAGCGTAATATTGCCGTTCTTCACTTTATCCATTAGGCGATCAACTAGGATTTTTTCTGCGCGGAAGCTATCACGACGGTGAACCAAATGGACTTCTGAGGCAATGTTGGATAGATAAAGGGCTTCTTCAACCGCAGTATTACCTCCGCCGACAACAACCACTTTTTGATTACGATAGAAGAAGCCGTCACAAGTTGCACAAGCAGAAACGCCACGGCCTTTAAAGGCTTCTTCAGAAGGTAAGCCGATATAACGCGCCGATGCACCTGTCGCAATAATCAGGGCATCACAGGTATATTCGTTTTCATCGCCAAAAAGACGGAAAGGGCGCTGCTTAAGATCAACCTTATTAATATGATCTGAGATAATTTCTGTTTGGAATTTGGTCGCGTGTTCATACATGCGATCCATCAAACCTGGACCAGTCAAGCCTTCAGGGTCACCCGGCCAGTTCTCAACCTCAGTCGTAGTGGTTAACTGACCGCCTTTTTCCACGCCAGTAATCAGAGCTGGACTTAAGTTTGCGCGTGCAGCATAAACTGCCGCTGTGTATCCTGCTGGGCCAGAACCCAAAATGATTAGCTTGCGATGTATGGCTGTGCTCATGAATACCTCATTTTCAGTATAAAAATAGCGATAATGGGATTGTAGGAGAATTGGCAAGCTAAAAAAAGTGATTTAAATACTAAGTAAATTATAGCTGAGCTATTTTTGCGATAGATAATAGTGATTAAAGTGAAAATTTAGTATGGCAAGTATGCTTATGTCACGTGGTAGGATTTTTAGGAATATTCCTGAATCCGGACAGCGAAACGTTTAAATAGAAAAAAAATCGAAATCTTGTACTGATTTTTATTCATTTGCTTTGACAATCGGCTGTGCATTTGCGAAAACATCTATGTAAGAGTTAATTATCTAGTAGACCAATGCAAATGGTGTGTTTTTGTTCTTGCCGGAAAGTTAACTTTACAGCACTTATAACTTAACAAACAGGTGATCATTGTGAACAGGGGTTCTGTTCACGTCGATTTCAGCATTGCGCATAAAATTTGCTCCTGAACACGAATACCTAAATAAATAAAGTATGAGCGAGGATGGTGCTGTTTTATAGGTGTGGAAAATAACAATTAGAGAAAGAGAGATAAAGAGATGATTGATAATAAAAAGCGTCCAGGAAAAGACCTTGACCGTATTGATAGGAATATACTTAACGAACTACAGAAAGATGGGCGTATCTCAAACGTAGAACTGTCTAAGCGTGTTGGTTTGTCACCAACGCCATGTTTGGAGCGTGTGCGTCGTCTGGAAAGACAAGGGTTTATTTCTGGCTATACAGCACTTTTGAATCCTCACTACTTAGATGCTTCACTCTTGGTGTTCGTTGAAATTACACTAAACCGTGGCGCACCAGATGTGTTTGAGCAATTCAACACAGCGGTTCAAAAGCTTGAAGAGATCCAAGAATGTCACTTAGTTTCTGGTGATTTCGATTATCTGTTGAAAACGCGTGTGCCAGATATGTCCGCTTACCGTAAACTGCTTGGTGAGACTCTTCTACGTCTACCGGGTGTGAACGATACTCGTACGTACGTCGTTATGGAAGAAGTGAAGCAAAGTAACCGCTTGGTTATTAAAACACGCTAATAGGCTTGTATAGTCTCATTTCTGCACAACATCATTTATGGTTGTCGCACTGCAGTTTCAACGCTGAGTTTACTCAGCGTTGTTCCGTTTTAGAGGCCAATATTTTATCTCTCTTAGCGCTTTTTTGACTCTGTTTCCGATTAAAGGCACAGCGTCGATATGATTTTTTCTGAAAATAGGCTAAATAGCTGTAACTCTTCGTTTTAATCTATTGATATTAAAGCCATAAATAATTAAGATTTTTAACGTAAAATAGAAATTGAATCCTCAACTGTAAGATGAAATACTGCATCTTGCTGTGTCTACAGTCGTTTAGTTTGCCTGAGAGGCAACAAGTCACGCACAAGAAGGTGATTGGTGTTAGAATGGCTTTCAATATGTGCTTATCATCATTGCGAATTCAAGTGAGTTCGTTTCGGCATGGGTGACATCATCAGTCAGTAAAGAAACAGTAATGAGCCAAGAATATACAGAAGACAAACACGTTCGATTAAAAAAACTCAGTAGTGGAAGACGGCTACTCGAAGTCATTTTGCTTGCCATTTGTTTAAGTGCCATTTTCTTAATGGTGGCATTAATGAGTTTCAATCCTTCAGATCCAAGCTGGTCGCAAACCACATGGAATGCACCGGTTAAAAATTTGGGGGGAAGTGTTGGCTCTTGGAGTGCGGATATTCTCTTTTCGGCTTTTGGGATTTTAGCATTTGCAATTCCACCTCTACTGCTACTCGGTTGTTGGGCGATTTACCATTATGAAAGCCAACGTCGTTATATTGACTTCTTTTCGTTGTCATTGCGCTTAATTGGTGGGTTAGCGCTGATCCTCTCATCATGCGGTCTTGCTGCGCTTAACTTTGACGACTTACCGAATTTCGCGTCCGGTGGGGTGATTGGCAGTGTGTTTAGTAATGCGATCATGCCATGGTTTAATTCTTTAGGTGCAACACTGGCATTGCTCTTTTTATGGGCAATTAGCTTTACACTGTTTACGGGCTGGTCATGGTTGACGATTGCCGAAAAAATTGGTGCGGCGGTATTAATTCCTATTACATTAATGACTAATCGTGCGCGCGGCGATGATTATGATGCGTATGATGTTGAAGAAACAGAAGATGCGTTACAGCGGGCGCAGGAGGCAGAGCGCCAAGCGATTGATAATGTAGACAGTGACGATGTTTTGTTCTCCGCTCCCTCAATTAGTGAATTAGCCGCAGTAGAAACCGAAGAGGTTCAACCCACAGAAGAAGCGGCTCCTTTGGCTGCCAATCAACCTATTGATGAAGTTGAAGAGCCCCTTGCGTTTTCAGCTTCTGAGCCGCAAGAAGCTTATCATTTTGAAGTGCCGGATGATTATCAACCTGTTGTGTATGATAGGGATTTCCAATTCAAAACCAGTGAGCCTCAGGCACAAGTCGCGGAGCCAACAGGCTACCAACCTGAAAGCCATAATGTATCTCCAGAGAATGGTGTGGTTAACCAACCTGCCAATCATCATACACATGAGCGTTGGGGGGCAGAGGCACAACCTGCTGCAACGACACCGACAGAACATACTGATAATCCATCATTAGCAAACCTAACAGGGCAGCAAAATGTATCGATGCCAGCTTCTTCTATCAGTGAGGCGGTTTCACAGGCAAGTGGGCGATCAGTAACAGATAGGCTAGCCGATCCCGCTGCATTGGCAGCCGCTGGTATTTCCGTTGCGGCTCTTGAGCGCCACGCCCAGGTTAAACAAAATATGGAGCCTGAATTGCCTCGCCCAAATCCTGTTCGGTTACCAACCCGTCGGGAGCTATATGGCATTCGCATTCCTTCTCAACGTGATGCTGAACTTCAGCGCCGTAAAGAAGAAGCTTTGCAACGTGAGCAGATTTATCAACAATGGTCTGCTGCGTCAGAGAATGAACCACAACAAGATGAAGAACAAGAAAATAGGCTCCGTGAGCAATTTTTGCAGCAACAGCGCGAACGGTACGGCAGTGATATTGAGCATCATGATGAGACTGAGTCACCAATATCTCATCAGGCTGAAGTAACGCCAACGCCAGAAAAAGTGGTTCATTATACTCAACCTGAAATAGAGCATCGTTGGTCTTCTGCGCCCGCTTCTGTTGAACAAACTGAGCAAAATACTCATCACTTTAGCCAGTCTAAAAATACCTTCTCAGCGCAAGATGATGATGAGAATGTGGGTTATAAAGTTGAACCTAAATTCGATCTGAGTGAACATATTTCGGTATTAGATGAATTTTCGCCAGTTAATGATTTGGTTAATGAAGAGCCTGCAGATCCTTTATTTATGCCGTCATTTAGTGCAACGAGCGTGGAGAATACAAACAATACACCTCAAGTGAATGAGGTGACAAAACATGTCGCTCCAACACCGGATATCTCTGCTAATCAGTCGCACACTTTTGCTCCGCTGCAACAACCACAACCGCAGCAGCAACAACCACAACAGCAGCAACAACCACAACAGCAGCAACAACCACAACAACCGGAGCCGCAGCAAGACAGCCTGTTCCATCCGTTCTTGGTACGCAATGATCAACCATTGCCAAAACCAACGACGCCTATGCCTTCTTTGGATTTGTTAACTACGCCACCAACACAAGAAGAGCCTGTTGACATGTTTAAATTAGAGCAGACAGCACGGTTGATTGAAGCTCGCTTAAATGACTATCGGGTGAAAGCGGAAGTGGTCGGCTTCTCTCCGGGGCCGGTGATCACTCGATTCGAGCTAGATTTGGCACCGGGGGTAAAAGCGGCGCGGATCTCCACTTTATCGAGAGACCTTGCCCGTTCACTTTCTACCACGGCGGTGAGGGTTGTTGAAGTGATCCCCGGCAAGCCATATGTGGGGCTTGAATTACCGAACGAAAAACGCCAAACAGTCTATTTAAGAGAAGTACTGGACTGTGACGAATTTAGGCATAGTGCATCACCGTTAACAATGGTGTTGGGTAAAGATATCGAAGGCGATCCGGTTATTGCGGATTTGGCGAAAATGCCACACTTACTCGTTGCGGGGACAACAGGCTCAGGTAAATCGGTAGGGGTCAACGCGATGATCCTCAGTATTTTGTATAAATCGAAACCTGAAGATGTCCGTTTTATCATGATCGACCCGAAAATGTTGGAACTGTCTATTTATGAAGGCATTCCACATTTGCTGACAGAAGTCGTGACTGACATGAAAGATGCTGCTAACGCATTGCGTTGGTGCGTCAATGAAATGGAACGTCGCTATCGCTTAATGTCGGCGCTTGGCGTACGTAACCTTGCTGGCTACAACGATAAAATTAAAGCTGCCGAAGAGATGGGGCGACCTATACCTGACCCACACTGGAAACCGAGTGACAGCATGGAAACTGAGCATCCAATGCTGAAAAAAGAACCCTATATTGTCGTCATGGTTGATGAATTTGCTGACTTGATGATGACGGCAGGGAAAAAAGTTGAAGAGTTGATTGCTCGCCTAGCGCAAAAAGCACGTGCAGCAGGTATCCACCTAGTATTGGCAACTCAGCGCCCGTCAGTGGATATCATTACAGGTTTAATTAAAGCAAACATACCTACGCGTATTGCCTTTACAGTATCAAGTAAAATTGACTCTCGGACTATCCTCGATCAAGGTGGCGCCGAGTCATTATTGGGAATGGGGGATATGCTGTATTTACCACCTAACTCATCGATTCCTGTTCGTGTCCATGGGGCATTTGTCCGTGACCAAGAAGTGCACGCGGTAGTGAATGATTGGAAAGCCCGCGGTCGCCCAGAATATATTGATAGCATTACCAAATGCAGCGATGAAAATGAAGGGGGCGGTTATGATAGCGCAGAGGAAGAGTTGGATCCTCTGTTTGATCAAGCCGTCGAGTTTGTTGTAGAGAAACAACGCGTTTCTATTTCAGGTGTTCAACGTCAGTTCCGCATTGGTTATAACCGCGCTGCGCGAATTGTTGAGCAAATGGAAACGCAAGGGATTGTCAGTGAGCCGGGACATAATGGAAATCGCGAAGTGCTTTCCCCACGGCAAGCTGATTACTAACCTTGTTGTCGATGAGTTGCGAGAGCAATAATAAAGGCATAGCGCCTATTAAGGTATCAATAAAAGGTCTTTGTTCGATGAAAAAAATGATGTTATTGGGGGCGTTGGCCCTAAGTTTACATATCGGCTCAGTACTGGCAGATGCCAGCCAAGACCTTCAGGATCGCCTGAATAAGGTCAATAGCTTCCACGCTAGCTTCTCTCAAAAAGTCACCAGCCCAGAAGGTGACCTCGTACAAGAAGGTGTGGGGGAATTATGGCTTCAGCGCCCTAATTTATTCAATTGGAATATGACGTCACCTGATGAAAGTGTTTTAGTGTCTGATGGCAAAAATTTATGGTTTTATAACCCGTTTGTTGAGCAAGTCACTGTCACTAACTTAGCGGATGCGACTCAAGATACCCCATTTTTATTGATTACACGTAATAACCCAAGAGATTGGAAACAGTACTCTATTATTCAGCAAGGTAATACATTCGACTTAAAACCCAAGTTGAGTAATGGCACATTAAAACGTTTTTCAATTACGGTTTCTCCAGAAGGCACCATTGAGAAGTTTTCAGCCGTTGAGCAAGATGGGCAAACAAGTGCTTACCAATTGAAAGAACAAAAAAATGGTAATGTCGATAAGCGTAAGTTTACATTCACTGTGCCGGAAGGGGTCACATTGGATGACCAACGCTCAGGTGGTAAATAAGAGGAAATAGTGGGCAACCTATCACTCGATTTTTCACAAAATGAATTTCAACCTCTGGCAGCGCGTATGCGCCCAGAGGTTCTTGAACAGTATATAGGCCAAAAACATTTGCTTGCTGAAGGTAAACCATTACCCAGGGCAATAAAAGCAGGTCATTTACATTCAATGATTTTGTGGGGGCCACCAGGAACAGGCAAAACCACATTAGCCGAAATTATTGGTCACTATGCACAGGCAGATATTGAACGTATTTCTGCCGTTACGTCCGGTATTAAAGAGATCCGTGAAGCGATAGAGAAAGCTCGCCAAAATCGAGATGCGGGTCGTAGGACTATTTTATTTGTTGATGAAGTGCATCGTTTTAATAAAAGTCAGCAAGATGCGTTTTTACCACACATTGAAGATGGCACCATTACTTTTATCGGCGCAACCACAGAAAATCCTTCGTTTGAACTCAACTCCGCATTATTGTCGCGTGCACGGGTCTATCTACTGAAATCTTTAACGGTAAGCGATATTGAAGATGTGTTGCAGCAAGCCATGGAGGATCCCAAGCGAGGCTTAGGCGGGCAAAATGTGATTTTACCCGATACCACTCGTCAATTAATTGCCGAGTTGGTTAATGGTGATGCGCGTCGCTCCCTCAATCTTTTAGAGATGATGGCGGATATGGCGGAAACCGATAGCCATGGTCAGCGTATTTTAACGGCTGAATTACTAAAAGAAGTCAGCGGTGAACGTACAGCGCGCTTTGATAATAAAGGTGATCGTTATTACGATTTAATCTCTGCCTTGCATAAATCAGTACGAGGCTCGGCTCCCGATGCTGCTTTATATTGGTATGCGCGGATTATTACCGCAGGTGGTGATCCACTTTATGTGGCTCGGCGCTTGCTGGCTATCGCATCTGAAGATGTAGGGAATGCCGACCCGCGAGCAATGCAGGTCGCTATTTCCGCATGGGATTGCTTCACTCGGGTTGGTCCTGCGGAAGGTGAGCGTGCGATTGCTCAAGCTATTGTTTACTTGGCATGTGCACCAAAAAGTAATGCAGTTTACACGGCTTATAAAGCCGCGTTAGCGGATGCGCAAATGCAGCCTGATTATGATGTACCTGCCCATTTACGTAATGCACCGACAAAACTGTTGAAAGAATTAGGGGCGGGGAAAGAGTATCGCTATGCTCATGACGAAGAAAATGCTTATGCAGCCGGTGAGGTTTATTTCCCACCTGAAATGCAACATACCCAATATTACCACCCAACGAATCGTGGTTTAGAAGCGAAAATAGCAGAAAAATTAAACTGGTTAGCGCAACAGGATCAAAATAGCCCAACAAAACGCTATCGCTAATGTGGGCAATGCGGTAAGGTTATAAGAAATATTTTTTATAAAATTATTTAGGTCGCCTTCGCAATAGGCGGCTTGATGGTGTAACGAGTATAATGCCGGAATGTGTTATACTCCCTTTCAATATTGACTAACAATAATCACAGGATAAGCATGCTCGATCCCAATTTACTGCGTACGGAGCTAGACGCGGTTGCTGAAAAACTGGCTCGCAGGGGTTTTACCCTTGATGTGGAAAAGCTGCGTGAATTAGAAGAACGCCGCAAAGTTTTGCAAGTTGAAACTGAATCCCTGCAGGCAGAGCGTAATTCGCGATCGAAATCCATTGGTGCAGCTAAGGCGCGTGGTGAAGATATCGAGCCTTTACGTCAGGAAGTGAACCAGTTAGGCGAAAAATTAGATGCTGCTAAGTTAGCATTAGATAAGCTGCAACAAGAGATCCGTGATATTGCATTAAGTATCCCGAATATGCCTGATGATGCTGTTCCTGATGGGAAAGATGATTCAGATAACGTTGAGGTTGCCCGTTGGGGTGAACCACGCCAATATGACTTTGAAATTAAAGATCATGTTAGCCTTGGCGAACTCGCCGGTGGTCTAGATTTCCCTGCGGCCGTTAAACTGACAGGCGCGCGTTTTGTGGTGATGAAAGGGCAAATTGCTCGTCTACACCGTGCACTGGCTCAGTTTATGCTGGATTTGCATACTGAACAGCATGGCTATCAAGAGCTGTATGTACCGTATTTGGTTAACCATGATACGCTTTATGGCACTGGTCAATTACCTAAATTTGGGGAAGATCTGTTCCATACTAAGCCGCTTGAAGAAGAAGCGGAGAGTACTTATGCATTGATCCCAACAGCAGAAGTGCCGGTCACCAACTTAGTACGTGATGAAATCCTTGATGAAGATGCATTACCACTAAAAATGACAGCGCATACACCATGCTTCCGTTCAGAAGCGGGTTCTTATGGCCGTGACACGCGTGGGCTTATCCGTATGCACCAATTTGATAAAGTCGAATTGGTACAAATAGTGCATCCTGAGAAATCGATGGAAGCATTGGAAGAGCTAACCGGTCACGCGGAGAAAGTGCTGCAATTACTGAAATTACCCTATCGTAAAGTGATCCTTTGCACTGGTGATATTGGTTTTGGTTCACGTAAAACCTATGACTTGGAAGTTTGGTTACCAGCTCAGAATACCTACCGTGAGATTTCTTCGTGCTCAAATATGTGGGATTTCCAAGCTCGCCGTATGCAAGCACGTTTCCGCAGTAAAGGTGACAAGAAAACACAGTTGGTGCATACACTGAATGGTTCTGGTCTTGCTGTTGGTCGTACGTTGGTTGCTGTATTGGAGAATTACCAATTAGCAGATGGTCGTATTGAAGTACCAGAAGTATTACGCCCATATATGAAAGGCCTAGAGTACATCGGTTAATCAAGTTAAATTAACTAAAACAGAAAACGCCACTTATTAGTGGCGTTTTTTTTACAACCCACTGATACGTTGCTGGTTATTATGCTTCACTATTAACGGTTGTTACAGGATAAGAAACTAAGGGTTTGATCTCTTTAAGCACGAACATACTTTGCATTTCTTTAATACCAGGAAGCCGTCGGATCACAGACATCGCGAAATCGGCATAGGAATCTAAATCATGGGAAACCACTTGCAATAAAAAGTCGGCATCTCCCCCGATGCTGTAGCATGAAACAACATTTTCTAACTCACTGACTTCTTGTTCAAATTTCTTTGCTTCCGTTTCACTATGGCTGTCGATAGTGACACGCACAAAAACCATAACACCTAAACCAATTTTTTTGCGGTTAAGAATAGCTCGATAGCCTTGGATCACATCATCGTCTTCTAATTTACGGACGCGTCGCCAGCAAGGGGATGCTGACATACCGACTTTATCAGCGAGTACTTGATTTGTAATACGTGCATCGTCTTGAAGGAGTTTAAGAATCTTGATTTCTGTCTTATCTATTGCCATAGCGGGTATTTCCTTTCGGAATATATTTATAAATAGGTAATTTTCTTCTTTTAGCTACTTTACTACAGATAAGATAGGCAGCAAATTTCTATTTATTGATGACATAATTGTTACAGTTCACGACCAGAAGAACCTTATGTTATCAAAAATTATGAAAAGGGGATTTTATGCAATTTGATGCATCTATTCATCGTTGTGCCATCATCGTCAATCAAGATCTAGCATTAGGGCTTGCTATGAATGCTGCAAGTATCATTGGTGTAGGGATAGGCAACAAAATTACCCAATTAATAGGGAATGATTTAATGAGTGCAGATAATATTTATTATCCTGGGGTCATCAGTGCATCATTACCTATATTAAAAAGCTCGCCTGAGCGAATAAAGCAAATTCAAAAAGAAATAGCAGAGCATGAAGATATTTATATATTACCTTTTAGTTTAATTGCTCAGTCTTGTAAAAGTTATGATGACTACACTCAAAAATTAACTAACACTCTAGATCAAGAAATTCAATTAGCAGCTATTGGTTTAGTAGGGAATAAAAATAGCATCAATAAATTAACCGGTAATTTATCATTATTTAAATAAGCGTTATATCTCGCCATTCTACTGTAGGTTAATCATATGATAAGCATAACACAATTGCTCTCTTATGCGAGTGCATTGGCGATTGCTGCCGTTATTCCAGGGCCCGGAATGACCGCAGTCGTCGCACGTACCTTGAAGGGTGGCGTAACAATGGGGTTTGCACTACTGAGTGGATTAATTTTAGGGGATATTATTTATCTCTCTTTTGCGATATTCGGCCTAGTATTCGTTGCTGACCACTTAGCCGCGATCTTTAATTTAATTTATTGGTTTGCTGCACTGTATTTATTTTGGTTAGCTTATGTCTTTTGGCGCCACGATGCCCAACCATTAAATACTGTAGGTGCTATATCAAAAAAGCAGTTAGCTATTGTGAGTGTTTCCGGTCTTGCCATTACATTAAGTAATCCAAAAACAATCGCTTTTTATATGGCAATATTACCGTTAGTCATTTCTTTAAATGAAATGACTATAACGATTTGGAGCACAGTATTAGTTCCAACTACGTTATTAATATTACTTTTAGTTGGCATGATATTTATCTTTGGTGCAAAGAAGGCAAGTAAATTTTTATCGAGTACGAAATCGCAGAGAGTGATTTTTCGAGGAACCGCTTTGATCATGTTTGCCTCAGCTATTGGTATGCTGTTTAAAACACAATAAATGATAATGGCTCTACATGAGTGTAGAGCCATTAGGGTGTTTAATACATGACCTTGTGGCCGTAGCTTTCAAGGATGCTTTTGACACGTTCCATGATCTCTTTTGAAGGGGGCTTAACGCCATCGAGTTTATACTCCTCGCCCATGGTTTCCCATTTATGTTTGCCTAACTCATGGTAGGGGAGCAATTCGATTTTCTCGATGTTTTTCATATCCTTGGTAAATTCGCCGAGCAGATGAACAGAGTGGTCATCATCACTCCAGCCGGGAACAACGACATAACGCACCCAAGTTTTTTGGTTACGTTTGGCAAGATAACGAGCGAACTCGAGTGTCCGGTGATTAGAAACGCCGACCAATGTTTGGTGAATATCATCGTTGAGCTGTTTTAAATCGAGCATAACGAGATCGGTTACCTCCATTAGCTCATCAATCACGGGATCATAGCGACGTACAAAGCCGTTTGTATCAAGGCAAGTATGGATATTTTGCGCTTTACATGCACGGAACCAATCACGAACAAATTCAGCTTGTAAAATCGCTTCGCCGCCCGATGCCGTTACGCCACCACCTGTGGCATTCATAAAGTGCCGATAAGTAACAGCTTCTTTCATTAACTCTTCGACGGTAACCATCTTACCGGTATGGGTGTCCCAAGTATCACGGTTATGACAATATAAGCAGCGCATTAAGCAGCCTTGAAAAAAGACAATAAAGCGAATACCAGGGCCATCAACAGTACCACAAGATTCAAAGGAATGGATACGTCCCAGCGTCGCAGGAGGCGCAGTGGTGCTTAAATCAGCGGTTGGGATAATATTGGTTGTTGTCGACATAGCAGGAACTCCAAAAATACCTGTTATACTTAAATATATCGTTATTAGTGGGTAATTGACTTAAAGTATTCAGGTTTAGTTCTAAAAAAGCCCCATAAGGCTGGGGCTTTTTAGTTATTTTAATTGACTTATTAACCTAATTATTACATTGAACTTGTGAAAGTACGAGTAATAACGTCTTGCTGTTGTTCTTTAGTCAGTGAGTTAAAGCGCACTGCATAACCAGAAACACGGATAGTTAACTGAGGATACTTCTCTGGGTTTTCCATCGCATCCAACAGCATTTCACGGTTCATTACGTTGACGTTCAGGTGCTGACCGCCTTCGATAGAAGCTTCATGGTGGAAGTAACCATCCATTAGACCGGCTAAGTTCGCTTTACGAACCTCATCATCTTTACCTAATGCATTTGGTACGATAGAGAAGGTATAAGAGATACCATCTTTCGCGTAAGCAAATGGCAGTTTAGCGACAGAAGTCAGTGAAGCCACAGCACCTTTTTGGTCACGTCCGTGCATTGGGTTTGCACCTGGTCCGAATGGTGCGCCAGCACGACGACCATCTGGTGTGTTACCTGTTTTCTTACCATAAACCACGTTAGAAGTGATTGTCAGGATAGATTGAGTTGGTACTGCATTGCGGTAAGTCGGCAGTTTCTGAATTTTCTTCATGAAACGTTCAACTAAGTCACAAGCAATATCATCGACGCGAGGGTCGTTGTTACCAAATTGTGGGTATTCACCTTCGATTTCAAAGTCAATTGCAATGCCGTCTTCGTCACGAATTGGTTTTACTTTCGCATATTTAATTGCAGACAGTGAGTCAGCAGCGACAGATAGACCTGCGATACCACAAGCCATTGTGCGGTAAACGTCACGGTCATGCAGTGCCATCAGAGCCGCTTCATAGCTGTATTTGTCATGCATATAGTGAATGATATTCAATGCAGTGACATACTGAGTTGCTAACCAATCCATAAAGTGATCCATACGATCCATCACAGTATCGAAGTCAAGTACTTCGTCCATGATAGGAGCGTGTTTAGGACCTACTTGCATTTTCAGTTTTTCATCAATACCACCATTGATGGTATACAGCATGGTTTTCGCTAAGTTAGCGCGAGCACCAAAGAACTGCATTTGTTTACCAACTACCATTGGGCTGACGCAACATGCGATAGCATAGTCATCGTTGTTGAAATCTGGGCGCATTAAGTCATCGTTTTCATACTGAACTGATGAAGTATCGATAGAGACTTTTGCAGCGAATTTTTTGAAGCTAATTGGCAGTTTCTCTGACCACAGGATAGTCATGTTAGGCTCTGGAGAAGGGCCCATAGTATACAGTGTATTCAAGAAACGGAAGGTGTTTTTAGTCACCAGTGTACGGCCATCAAGACCCATACCTGCCAGAGATTCTGTTGCCCAAATTGGGTCACCAGAGAACAGCTCATCGTATTCAGGAGTACGTAGGAAACGAACCATACGTAGCTTCATGACTAAGTGGTCAATCAGCTCTTGTGCTTCTTGCTCTGTCAGTTTACCAGCTTCAAGGTCACGTTGGATATAAATGTCTAAGAAGGTTGAAACACGACCAAATGACATTGCCGCGCCGTTTTGTGATTTCACTGCCGCTAGGTAAGCGAAGTAAGTCCACTGAACCGCTTCTTTAGCGTTAGTCGCAGGACCTGAAATGTCATAACCATATTTTGCAGCCATTTCTTTGATTTGGCCTAATGCACGGTGCTGTTCAGCAATTTCTTCGCGCAATTGAATGGTCATTTGCAGGTCTTCACCGTTCTCTAATCTTTCTTGCAGTGAAGTGAACTGATTAAATTTGTCTTTCATCAGGAAATCAATACCGTACAGAGCAACACGACGGTAGTCACCGATGATACGACCACGACCATATGCGTCAGGCAGACCGGTTAAGATACCTGATTTACGGCATTTTAGAATGTCTGGAGTGTAAACATCGAAAACGCCTTGGTTATGGGTTTTGCGGTATTCAGTAAAGATTTTTTTCAGGCTAGGATCTAAAGTGCGATCATAGGCTTTACATGAATTTTCCACCATTTTGATCCCACCGAATGGGATAAGTCCACGTTTTAGAGGTGCATCAGTTTGCAGGCCAACGATTTGTTCTAAATCTTTGGCGATGTAACCCGCATCATGGGAAGTGATCGTTGATGCAACATCAGTGTCAAAATCAACGGGGGCATGAGTACGGTTTTCGATTTTGATTCCTTCCATGACTTTTTCCCACAGCGCATCTGTTGCTGGGGTAGAGCCTGCTAAGAAAGATTCATCACCTTCATATGGAGTGTAGTTTTTCTGGATGAAGTCACGCACATCGACGTTTTCTTTCCAGTTACCTTGGTTAAAACCTTGCCATGCTAAAGCGAATTTTTCATTTAATTCTGACATGATACTTTTACCTTTTAACAATGGATCTTTTAAGGATCTTAATAAATCTTTTCGTGAAAGTAGTGGCTATTAATGTTTTTGACCACCACGTAAATGCATGAACCAGTAAATTAGGCCGACTAAAAGTGCGCCGCCAATGATATTGCCGATAGTAACGGGTATTAGGTTGTCTGTAACAAAGTTGCTAACACTGAGTTGAGAAAAGTGTTCTGGTGAAACGCCAATTTGAGTCCAGAATTCAGCTGGAGCAAACTCTTTGATCATGATACCTAATGGGATCATAAACATGTTTGCAATGCTATGTTCAAAGCCACTCGCAACGAACATGGCGACAGGGAGCACAAGCACCAAAAGCTTATCGGCTAGGCTACGACCTGAATAGCTCATCCAAACAGCGAGACAAACCATTAAGTTAGCTAAAATACCTAAACAAACAGCCTCAATAAATGTATGGTGCAGTTTATGGTCTGCGGTTTGTAGGACATTAAGCCCCCATTGACCATTTGCCGCGGTATATTGACCAGCAAACCAAATCAAAGCAACAAAGAAGAGCGCGCCGATAAGGTTGCCAACATAGACGTTAAACCAATTTAGGAACATTTGCCCCCAAGTGATCCGCCCTGTAGCTTTTGACACAATGGTCAACACCGTGGATGTAAATAGATCTGCACCGCAAATAACCACGAGCATCAACCCAAGAGAGAAACAGACACCACCGATAAGTTTCGTAAAACCAAAAGGAGCGGCTTGTGCGCCAGTGGTCGCAGTAATATAAAAAACGAATGCGATTGAGATAAAGATACCGGCAGTGAATGCTGACAAGTATGTTATTGCTGGATGTTTATTGGCTTTGTAAACACCAGAGTCATCTGCAACTTGAGCCATTACAGCGGGAGGCAAAAGATTAAAAGGGTTGTCAGCTTTCATACTAACACTCTCTTACTAAGTTGATTAATTATAGCACGCAATCATAGTAACAAACGGCATAACTAAGAAATTTGATATGGATCATGAACCATCGTAAGAAATCGACGTAAATTGTTGAAAAATGGTTAAATTTAGATTTATCTAATTGATTTTTATAAATTAAATATTTTTTAAATTTTATTAAAAATTTTTATATTCTGACTTTGCTCAGGGAATATAGGTAAATAAAACCGGTGATTTGTTATTTAAATATTGCAAAATGAGCGGTGATTTTAATTAATTTAACTTATATAAAGATAATGGCCCGAAGGCCACTATCTAAAAATGATGAGTTAGAAAACAATTAGGCATGTTCACGTTTTGCTTTTTGCAGTTTTTCATAGGCGGCAAGTAGCGCTTGGTGAGCTGGAAGCGCAGTTAATTCATCATCGATGGACCACAAGCCATAGAAACAAGATTCGCCAGCAATAGCAGCGGATGCCGCATCGACGGTCTCTTGCCCATACATACGGACAAAAGCGCTATAATATTGTGACGCATCACGTTGTTCTTCTTGGCTCAGTAGTAGCAGGGTATGCAAACAACGATAATAGTTAGCTCGTTCAGCGGTAAAAACGGAGCTATTAAAGTCTTGTGTCCATTCTACCCATGCTAATGCCTGATCTAGGTCACCACCTGCTAGCGCCAGCATGGATTTTAACTCACCAATACGCAAGTTACTCCAGCCATTATCTTTACCTACGGCAAGGCCAAGTAGCTCTCGTACACGCGTGAAATCATCGAGGCCTTCATCGTCCAATTGCGCTATTAATGCCAGATAATCTTGCTTTTCCCATTGGCTATCAGGCAGCGTGATAATGGTATGACGTAAATGTGCACCCATCGCATTGTTGGCAATATGCAAGTCTTCGACAGGATAAATATCAGACATACCCGGCACTAAAATACGGCAGGCATAAACCCCTAAGTGGTGATAATCAGCAATATAAACCTCGGCGTCGAGCTGATTAAAAATGCCCATAAGTGTTGCAAATTCTTCTTGTGTTGTGCCTTTAAAATTCCAATCGACGAAAGGGTAATCGGCATCGTCTTTAAAGAGATCCCAGCTAATAAGACCACTAGAGTCGATAAAATGGGTCTCTAGGTTAGTCTGCTCAGCCACTTCTTCATCATCGAATGTCGGCGCATTAAACACATCAAGATCTTTAAGGCTACGGCCTTGCAAGAGTTCTGTTACGGTACGCTCTAAAGCAACACCAAAATCAGGGTGGGCACCAAAAGAGGCAAAACAGGTTCCATTTTGTGGGTTAAATAGCACCACGCAAATGACTGGGAATTGACCACCAAGAGAGGCGTCATAACAGAAAATAGGGAAGCCTTCTTTTTCAAGTGTGGCAACGGCTTCAACCACATTAGGATAGCGAGCCATGATCTCATTTGGGATGGTAGGCAAGCTGATTCGTTCAGCAATAATGCGGTTTTTCACAAAACGTTCAAAGACTTCAGATAAGCCTTGAACACGCGCTTCATTTGCCGTGTTGCCTGCCGACATACCATTAGAGACATATAAGTTGCCGACAATATTCATAGGAATATAAACCGTTTGGTTATCGGATTGGCGAGTAAAAGGCAGTGCACAGATACCACGCTCTTCATTACCCGATTGTAAATCGATCAACTGACTGCCTGCCAAGGCATTATCAGGATCGTAAAATTCACGTAAGCGAGTGTCTAAAATACCTTCCGGTAAGCTATCGTCTTCGGTAAGAGGAAACCATTTTTCATTGGGATAATGAACAAAATCACCTTCAGCGATCGATTTTCCTAAATAGAAATCGGCAAAGAAATAGTTAGTTGATAAACGCTCGAAATATTCACCGAGTGCAGAAGCTAAAGCGGCCTTTTTGCTCGCGCCTTTGCCGTTCGTAAAGCACAGAGGGCATGCTTTGTCTCGAATATGGACTGACCAAACATTAGGAACAGGATTCAGCCATGAGGCTTCTTCAATATCAAAACCGAGCTTTTTCAATTTTGTTTGAAATGCATCGATGGAAACTTCAAGGGCGGCATCTTTGCCAGGAATAAATGTTTGGCTCATGATTTTGTTACTTATCAATAGGGAGAATTATAGGGGGCTATGATACGGATTTTTGTTACACACCTCACGCAAAATTATCCTAATCCCCACTATTTTGCCTAAAATAATTATCGGTATCACGGAAATGCAGTTTCAAATCCACATAATAACGGTAGTTTATTTAAAGAGAGGTTATAGGATGAAACAGAGTCATAAAATATTACTGGCGACAGCGCTCTCATTGGCAAGTACATCCGTTTTTGCACTACCAAATATTACCGTATTAGCCACCGGAGGAACGATAGCAGGAGGTGGTGAATCAGCAACATCTTCAAGCTACCAAGCCGGAAAGGTCGGTATTGATGCACTCATCAATGCAGTGCCTGAAATCAAAAAAATAGCGAATCTTAATGGCGAGCAAGTGGTCAATATTGGCTCCCAAGATATGAATGACCAAGTCTGGTTAACGTTAGCGAAAAAAATCAACCAAGAGTGTGATAAAACAGATGGATTTGTGATCACTCATGGTACAGACACGTTAGAAGAAACTGCCTTTTTCCTCGATTTAACAACATCATGTCAAAAACCTATTGTATTGGTTGGCGCAATGAGACCATCGACTGCACTGGGGGCTGATGGTCCTCTCAATCTATATAATGCGGTGGTGGTAGCGACGGATAAATCAGCGGGGGATCGCGGTGTCTTAATGGCAATGAATGATAAAGTGATCCAAGGGCGTGATGTCGTTAAGATGAACACAACCGAAGTGCAAGCGTTTGAGGCAGTAAATGCAGGCCCACAAGGTTTTATCCATGATGGCAAAGTGACTTTTTATAAACCAGCAGAGCCTAGAGATAATAAAGCAGCCTTTGATGTCAGTAAATTAGACAAATTACCTCAAGTTGGCATTGTCTATAACTATGCTAATGCCTCTGCTGCCCCAGTGAAAGCGTTACGTGATGAGGGAGTTGAGGGAATAGTGAGTGCGGGGGTTGGGAATGGCAACATGTATAAAACGGTTTTTGATGCATTAGCCACTGCTGCTAAAGAGGATGTGGTTGTCGTTCGTGCCAGCCGTGTACCAACAGGCTACACCACTCGTAACGCTGAAGTGGATGATAACTTATATGGCTTTGTAGCTTCAGAGCGCTTAAACCCGCAAAAAGCACGTGTTTTACTTCAATTAGCCTTGACTGAAACCAAAGATCCTAAACGTATTCAGGCACTTTTTGAAAAATACTAACCCACACTAAAATTAGCGAATAGGGGGAATGACCCTCTATTCGCAGCTTTTCGCAGATAAATCCACCCTATTGGCGACAATATTAGCGGTAATTAGCGCAAAGCAAGGTACTAAGGAAAAGAGTATAAAGAGCCATATTGATGCCGATTGTGCACCTTCAATCCCTCCAGGTGAAGAAAGCCCTGCAAGGTTAGCGATCATACCTGCCAAAGAGGCACCAAAAGCAGTGGAAAATAGCTGTAAGGTCGTAATTGCCGACGACGCTTTTTGAGATTCACTTCCAGCCGAGACTTGCAATACTCGCGTGAGCAAATGTGGCCATGCTGCACCAATACTTGCGCCAGTGATAAATAGACCAATACAAATAATCCATACCTGAAATGCTTCAATAGCAATAATTTTTGTTATGAACAATGCAAGAGTGGTTAGGCCTACCAGTGTGAATAGTGGAGCGAAACGAATAATTCGCACGGCAACCGTCGGCTTTAGTGATGAGGAAGCAATGGCGGCACTTGACCAACCCGCACCGACTAGGGCCGCTAAATAGCCTGATAACAAGGGAGCCACACCATGCAATATCTGTAAAAAATAGGGAACAAAAACCTCTGTTTGTACACTTAGACCCAACAATGCCATCGTGAGGTAAATAGGCGCTAATTGTGCAGAAAAGCGAAATGTTCCCGAAGGAAAAAGCGTATTATGACCACGACGCTCAATAACCATTAATCGAGCACACAGTAAAACGGCAATAAACATCCCTCCAATAGGGATAAATTTGTCTTGACTCAAACTGCCTAGAGAGATGGCGAGCACGGCGCAAGAAAGCAGTAAAAGGGCCTGTAATGGAATCGGCTGTTGAGGGCAGTTTTCATGGGGATTTTTTGCCGGCAAAATCCGCCAAGTCAGCCATAAATAAGGGATACCGACTACGACCAGACACCAAAATGCTCCTCGCCATATATCGTACTCTGCAAATACGCCACCCAGTGCTGGCCCTAGTAATGTTGCCATTCCCCACATACTCGACATCATCGCTAACACTCTCGACCATAAATGTTGAGGAAATACAATGTGTACCATTGAGTAAGATAAGGTGAGTAAAATCCCGCCACCAGCCCCTTGGATCACTCTGCCAAGGAGCATCACTGGCATTGAGGGGGTGATAGCGCAGATAACGGATCCTACAAGAAAAATCAACGTCGCCAGCCCATAACTTTTTTTGGGGCCAAAATAATTGAGGATCCGTGAGGTAAGGGCGGACAAAATAATCGAAGACAGAATAAACAGTGTGGTATTCCAAGCATAGAAATTAATGCCGCCAATATCCCGTACAACGGAAGGTAATGTGGTAATGGTGATATAAACATTAATCGCATGGAGGCAAATCCCCCCCGATAAGGCAAGTGTTAAACAGAGATTCTTACCGGTGAGTAGTGTACGCCAACCTTCCTGCTGACTTTTCTCTATATTCACGTGTGACGGATCCCTCTTATTTCTCTTATTGAATCGCCTTATTTTCCCTCACTAAAATCATTCACTTGATCTGTTTATGAGTGAAAAACTATTCATCAACTAAAGCAGTTATGAATCAACTTAGCAAGTTTGAATGAAACGATTACATTCAAATGCAGTTATTTTTTATGTTGAAATAAGTCCAAAATGCCCATTCTGTCCATAGTGTTTTGCCTGCATTTTATCCTAAATTCAGGATATTAATTCGAGAAACACCATAAACTCGAATAATTACTACTGTGAATGAATAGAAAAATTAATGTGTCTTGGCTCATATTTTAGGAATAAATATATTTTTAGCCTTGATAATTCGCGTTGCGAAAAATAGGCTAAGTAGGTACTCGTATTTTGTTTATCAAAACTAATCATTACTTAATGGGCGGCTACTGAAATTTATCACTGAAAAATAATATAAAAAACTGAGGAAACATCGAATGGTTAATAAAAATGTCAATCGTGGCAGGGGAATACTCGTGCTTAAAATAGGAATAGCACTCCTTCCTATTAGTTATCAACCAATAAGTTTTTCTGAGCAATTTTTAGATGATTCAACCCTTAAAGGCGGTTTGTATTATTGGCAACGTGACCGTTCGAGGAAAGAGTTAAATCCAGAAAGCGATAAATATAAGAAATATGTCGACAACCTTAAACATTCAACCGTGAATGCCAGCCTTGATTATTCTTCAGGTTATTTTCAGGATGTCATCGGTTTAGATTTAGCCGCATTTACAGCCATAGAATTATCCAATAGTGGCCCAGCGGCGCCTAATGAAATTGGTTTTAGTGATGCAAAAACGCGTTGGGATGAAAAATGGACCGGTGATCGAAGTGGTGTCAGCGTTTATAAAGCAGCGGCTAAAATGCAATATGGTCCGTTTTGGGGCAGAGGCGGTTATATCCAACCAACAGGACAAACACTATTAGCTTCTCACTGGAGCTATATGCCCGGAACTTATCGGGGTTTCGAAATCGGTGGGGTATTTGATTTCGCACAACAAGGGGCCTTGAGCCTGTCATATATGTGGACAGACCGTTATAAAGCGCCTTGGTATCGCGATATGTATAACTTCCGTGAAGCGGATGGTCAAACAGGGATCAGTTATTTGCAATCCCTTGGTTTTAAATATGATTTTAAAAATAACCTTGTTTTAGAGGCGGCTTATGGGCAAGCAAAAGGCTATATGGACCAGTACTTTGCGAAGGCCTCTTATGCTGTTCCTGTGGCCACACGTGACCTGCGGATGTCTTATCAATTTTATGGAGCAAAAGATAAGGTAACCAATGGTGGCATTAATGATGTTTACGATGGATTGGCGTTCTTGCAAGCCGTGACGTTTGGCTATACCTATGATCAGTTTGATTTTCGATTAGAAGGCACTTATGTGAAGGCAAAGGGGAATCAGGGCTATTTTTTACAGCGTATGACCCCGGGGTATGCGACATCAAATGGGCGATTAGATATTTGGTGGGATGGGCGCTCCGATTATAACGCGAATAATGAAAAAGCGCTCTTTGCGGGGGTGATGTACGATTTAGCTAAATGGGATCTTGCTGGTTGGAAAGTAGGAACATCATATATTTATGGATGGGATGCTAAACCCAGCACGAATACACAATATGCTCAAGATGTAAAATTAAAAGAAACGGCTTGGAACGTTGATATTTTATATACCGTTCAGACAGGTAAGGCGAAAGATACCTTATTTAAATTACATTTTACTAAATATGACAACCATACAGATATTCCAAGCTATGGTGGTGGGTTCGGCAATATATTTCAAGATGAAAAAGATATTAAGTTTATGGTCATGATGCCATTTACTATTTTTTAATAGCGCGGTCACTGCTATTAAAAAATAAAATAGCAGTGGTTGATTTTGAATTTAATATTGAGGTCACAATGAAAAAGAATTATTTAAGTCCTTTAGCATTATTCATATCAGCAACACTTTTTTCTACCGCAGTAAATGCTGAACAATCATCGGCTCAAGTCGTCGATGCATTAAGTGATATAGATGTGAAAATAAATGTGCTTGATAACCAAGCTGGTGAGCATGGTACTCACTGTGCTGCACTGGGTGCCGATTGGGCTGCATGTAACCGTGTCGATATTACCTTAACAAATGGCGATACTGCGATTGAATCCAACGATTGGGTGCTTTATTTTCATAGTATTAGACAGATTCTAAAACAAGATAACCCGCAATTTAAGATCACACATATTACAGGCGACCTTCATAAAATTACACCAACAGAGCAATTTAAAGGGATTAAAGCCCACGAAAAAGTGGTATTACCGCTAACGGGAGAATATTGGCAGGTTAGTTATTCAGACTTTATGCCTAGGTGGTACGCGACATCGGGAGATGCATCCCCACGCAACCTTAAGAGCACTGATACTCAAGATCCAACAACCTTTGTTACCCCCTTTGAACTGAAAAATTGGAAACGAACCGACGCCGATAACAATCTATTAATGACACCAGAAAACCGCTATCAAAAAAACTTAGCGATGAAACCGTTATCTGAGCAGCAATTGCGAGGGCAAATCTTACCTACTCCATTTGATATCAGTTTGCAGTCAGAGGATGTTGATCTGAGTAAAGGCGTTAAATTACAACTAAATGGGCTAACGAAAGGTGAGTTAGCTGTTATTGAACAACACTTACAACTGAGCAAGCTAAAACAAAATAGTCACGGGTTCCCCATTGAAGGGAAAATCGCACCTAAGCAATTTTCTACTGAAGATCAAGTGAGTGGTGCTTACAAATTAGTGATCACACCGCAACGAGCCGAAATTATTGGTTATGACCGTATAGGGTTATTTTATGGTGTAGGTTCATTATTGTCAGCGGTAACTGAAGGTGACACACCGAAAGTGGCAGCAATGGTCGTGAATGATAAACCACGTATGGAATATCGTGGGGTCTTTTTAGACGTTGGACGAAATTTCCACAGTAAACAGGTGGTGATGCGATTAATTGACCAGATGTCACGCTATAAATTAAATAAATTCCATTTTCATTTAACCGACGATGAAGGCTGGCGGATAGAGATCCCCGGTTTACCTGAATTAACGGAAGTGGGAAGTCAGCGTTGCCATGATTTAACTGAGCAAAAATGTTTATTGCCGCAACTCGGGTCGGGGGCTGACAATAATAATATGGGGAGCGGCTATTTCACGCGTGATGACTATATTGAAATTTTACGTTATGCCAAAGATCGCAACATTGAGGTGATCCCTGAAATTGATATGCCAGCCCATGCACGTGCAGCCGTTGTTGCTATGGAGGCGCGTTATAATAAGTTAAGCGCGGCGGGCGATGAACAAGGGGCAAATGAGTACCGCTTAGTTGACCCATCAGATACTTCAATAACCACATCGGTACAGTTTTATGATAAGCGCAGTTATTTAAACCCTTGCTTAGATTCATCACAGAACTTTGTCAATAAAGTCGTCAGTGAAGTGATGCAGATGCACGATGAAGCAGGTGTTCCACTGAAAACATGGCATTTTGGTGGTGATGAGGCGAAAAATATTCGCTTAGGTGCAGGCTTCCAAGATAAACGCGGCCCTATTGAGCCGGGCAAAGGTATTATTGATAAACAGCGCGAAGATAAGCCATGGGCAAAATCGAAAGCATGTCAGGCTTTAATTCAGCAAGGGGATGTCAGCGATTTTGACCATCTTTCCAGCCATTTTGCTAAACAGGTGAGTAAAAGTTTGCAACAAAAAGGCGTTACAACAATGCAAGCATGGCAGGATGGTTTAAAAGACGCTTCGAGTGCGAAAGATTTCGCCACTGACAATGTTCGCGTTAATTTCTGGGATACTCTCTATTGGGGAGGCTTTGACTCGGCAAATGATTGGGCAAACAAAGGCTACCAAGTGGTTATCTCCAACCCAGACTATGTCTATTTTGATATGCCTTATGAAGTTAACCCAAGTGAAAGTGGTTACTACTGGGCAACACGCGCGAGTGATGAACAAAAAGTCTTTGCTTTTGCCCCGAATAACCTCCCTCAAAATGCTGAAACCTCAGTGGATAGAGATGGGAATCCTTTCAGTGCGAAAAGCGACAAGCCTTGGCCGGGCGTATATGGTCTTTCAGGGCAATTGTGGAGTGAAGCCGTCAGAACGGATGATAAGGTCGAATACATGTTATTCCCTCGCATTTTGCCGCTGGCAGAAAGAGCGTGGCATAAGGCGCAATGGGAAAATGATTATCAATCAGGGCGTGAATATATTGGTGGTAAAACCCAATATGTTTCACAGCAAAAATTAGCAGATGATTGGAACCGTTTTGCGACTATCGTAGGGCAAAAAGAGCTTCGCCGCTTAGATAGAGCCGGAGTTGCCTACCGTATCCCTGTTCCTGGCGCAAAAATTGAAAACGGTGTGCTACTGGCGAATATCAGTTACCCTAGCTTAATTATCGAGTATGCATTGGCAGATAGCGATAACTGGCAGGTTTATTCGGCGGATAACCCACCCAAAGTCAATGGGAACGTCAAAATAAGAGCGAAAAGTCCAGACGGGGCGAGGGCGAGTCGTGTAGAAATCGTGACTCAAAAATAACGGGTATGTGGTGAGGGAGCGAATGAAGAGGCTCCCTCACGGTTTTATCGTCACCATACAATAATCACGTTCTATTACCCGCCGAGCTTGGGTATCAGAACCCTATCAACCATACGACTTAATCTTTACTCAGCTGACAAAGGATTGAAGGGGACTCGTTAGGTTCTTGAAAGATCTCAAAACAGGATAAGTAAGGCATTAATATGAAGTGGGGAAGGCTAGAGCCCAGTGAGTACTGGACTCAAATCCCACAGCCTTTTTAAAAACTATCTATAGTCAGTTAAAGGCAAAGATTTACGGTAATTACTCTTTTGGATCGTGTGCGTCCGCATTTTCACGGCAATCGCCATCAGCACAGTGACCATAAAGATACAAACTGTGGTTAGATAGTTTAATACCGTGGCGTGCAGCGATATTGGTCTGGCGCTCTTCGATGGATTTGTCAGAGAACTCGATGACTTTTCCACAGTCTAGGCAGATTAAGTGGTCATGATGGTGCTGTTGAGTCAGCTCAAAAACGGATTTACCGCCTTCAAAGTTATGACGTGTCACGATACCTGCATCATCAAACTGGTTTAATACGCGGTAAACTGTAGCCAGACCGATCTCTTCGCCCATATCAATCAGCTTTTTGTAGAGATCTTCCGCACTGACGTGATGGCACTCAGGCTCCTGAAGTACTTCCAATATTTTTAATCTTGGAAGAGTGACTTTGAGTCCAGCATTCTTCAATGCTTTATTGTTGTCTGTCATGCGGGTTTGTCCTGTATCTTAAATCATAAATTTAACAATAATGAGACGTTTTTAACATAAATTCAGTTGTCTTCTAAACTGATTTACAATTATAGGCATGGAAATAAAAAATAGAAACCATGCTTTGTCGCATTATTATAATAGTATTAATAAGCCTATTTCTAATTAGTCGATTAGCCTAAAATTTCAGACAAAGACATCTCTTCTGAAATTTGCTGTACCCATGCATCAACACGTTCTTCGGTGAGTTCCGGCTGGCGGTCTTCATCAATAGCAAGGCCGATAAAGTGGTTATCATCCGCCATTCCTTTAGATGCTTCAAAATGGTAGCCATCAGTTGGCCAATGACCGACGATCACTGCACCGCGTGGCTCGATAATATCGCGAATGGTTCCCATCGCATCACAGAAGTACTCCGCATAGTCTTCTTGGTCGCCACAGCCGAATAAAGCAACAAGTTTACCTTCAAAGTCAATTTCTTCGAGTGTTGGGAAGAAGTCATCCCAATCACATTGGGCTTCACCATAGTACCAAGTTGGGATACCGAGAAGCAGAATATCGAATGCTTCAATATCTTCTTTACTGCACTTTGCAATATCATGAACTTCCGCGTTCTCGTTGCCTAATCTCTTTTGGATCATCTTGGCAATATTTTCTGTATTACCAGTGTCACTACCGAAGAAAATGCCTATGACTGCCATAAAGTGAATAACCTCTTGTTTTTCCAATCTGGTTTACTAAAGCCAGATAGGGCTAAATTTGAACTAAAGTACCTAGAATTTTGACCCTATTTTGGCGAAAAAGCGTGAATAAATCTGTCGAATTTGTGTGGTTTATGAAGACGAAACTATTGACCAGAAGGCTCATAGACTAGCGCTAGCTGTGACATTAACATCTCTTCTATCAACTCACTACGGCTCATGTTTTTTTCATTCGCCAATTGATTCAATATCGTGACAGCATCTTCATTAAGTTTTAATTCAACGCGGCGTAGTCCTTTGACCTTATCACGCTTAAGTTGATTACGTTTGTTGATTCTTAATTGTTCATCCCGCGACAGCGGACTTGTTTTAGGTCGCCCAGGCCTGCGTTCCTCAGCGAACAAATCAAGGGTGGTGCGATCAGTTTGTTCTTTTGCCATATATTTTTACTGCTAAAGGGCGTATACCAATAATCCAGCGCGCAATAATACCCTAGCTGACTCCCTTGTACCATAGCGCATGTCGAGCGAAAGTTATTGATAGTAAAAAAAAGAGCTGTTTGTTGGAAAAAGCACCAGCCGAGCGCATGCTGGTGCTTTGACGGTACTATTATTGAGTTTGCTGCCGCCATAAATGTGCATATAACCCATTTTGCTGAAGCAAATTTTGATGGTTATCCATTTCAGCCACCTTACCGTCGCAAATTACACAAATGCGATCCGCATGCATGATAGTATTCAAACGGTGCGCAATACTGATCACTGTCCGTCCTTGTGTGATTAAAGGCATATTCGCCATGATGGCGGCTTCGGATTCATAGTCTAAAGTTGAAGTGATTTTGAATTCTGGATGTGTGAAATTAATCGTTATACATCAGCCAGTTAAAAGAGTTAAGTGTGGCTTTTGGCTGGCTTCATTCTTCGGCTGTGTCGAAATTGTGACGTGCTCACTATATTTGGTTAAATGCTGACCGCTAAAGTGAGCATATTTCTGAACCATTTCTAATGTCTCCCATCCTCCCATTTCTTTTAACACCATTAACGGAGTTCCACTTTGTGCGTGCCAACTTGCCCAAGTGTGTCTCAAGTCGTGAAAAGTGAAATCAGTTATACCGGAATCAATCAACGCTTGATAATAGCATTCACGATAATAGTTACTCCTTCGCTTTCCTTTGTTGGAAAACACATATTCACCATCCTTTTCAATTCCATTTAGAACCTCAATGGCCACGTCATTTAGCGGAACTGGTCTAGCTCGTCCTGACTTTGCATTATCTGCGGTTACATGAGCAACTCTTCTAACTATGTCTACACTTTTCCATTTAAGCGATAATATCTCGCTTTTTCTCATACCCGTTAAAATAGCAATAGAAACAAAATCCTTCATCCACTTAACTTTGATGTTAGATATGAGTAGTTCAGCTTCCCACTTTTCTAGCCATCGAACCCTAACAGTGGGTTCTTTCATCCGTGGTATATAGGATGACTTGGTTAGCCATCCCATCTTGTGAGCTAGTGAAAATGCACGCATAATAAAAGAACGATATCTATTCTGTGTTGCGTTGGATAGCTTTCTCTTTGTTTTTGGATTATAAACGGGCAAAGAGTTAGCTATTTCATCACTGGTTATTGTAGATATTTTCCTTCCTTTAAATACACACTGGAAATATTCAGCGTAGGCAAGTTTTGTAGGAAATGATGCTTGTCCTTCGGCATCTTTTAAAGCCAGTAACATCATTTCCTCAAACGACCTATCAGGAATCCTGTTCAGTTTTTCCATTTGCCATAGGTCATGTTTTAACTTGTCATGATACTCTTGGGCTTTGACTTTATCCTCCGTGCCAGCAGATTTTCTAATTCTTTCTCCGCTTGGTGCTGTAACGTCAACCCAGTATTTCTTACCTCTTTTGTAGATCGGCATGTTTTCCTCCCGCTACCGACTACAGCCAGCCGATAGACATTATTGTCGTTAAACTGCGCCTGTTCAAACTTTTTCAGGCTTTCCTTGTTTGCTCTCCATGAGCTACCGACCCTGAACATGTAATATTTAGCAGGGTTGCGGTATACCGTTGAAGATGACAGCCGGATCATCGGTGCGTATTCTTTTATTGTATAAAGAGAGTCATCCACTATTAATCTCCTTATCGATAGAGTTGACGTAATAAGTCAACCACATAATCGGTGGGAATTTCTTGTGTTTTTCGCTGAGTGTTAATTGAAACTTCGGAAGGTAATCTTTAAGTATTGCCGCGCTTTGTTTATCGCTGAGTTTTTTGAGTTGCTTTAATTTGTCTCTGCATTCCCTTGCTATCTTTCGGCGTCCGTTTTCAAGCGTTACATCATCCATTCTTCCTTCTATATTTCTCATCATCATCCCCACAATCTTTACTGCAATATGCGCTATTTGGTTTTGCTGGCATTTCTTCACACCAGATGCACATTCCGTTTATTGATTTAGTTACTGGTTGGCGATTTGATAATGCGGCTTGAATTCTTAATTCGTTGAGTTCGTTTGCTGAGTCGATAATGTCCATAATTCACCTATGCTATTTTCAATACGTTATTAAATTGAATATTGCTTTCCACCTGATCCCCGAATACATCCCAATCGCCAAATTTTTCACGAGCGAATAATTCGATGCGTGGCACGTCTCCATATAGTTCCTCTAACCTGTGATGTACTTCCTTTGGCTTTTCACTATGATCACCAAGGCATGAGTAAACAACTTGTCGAACACTGGCGGACTGACGTGGTAGACCATTACCACGAACAGCTATCAGGCATATTTCTGCATTTGCACGAGTGTAATTACCACCATTAATTTTCGTTTCGTTATTTAAAATATCCATATAATCGTAGGCATCGAATAGCTCACCGTTTTGTATTTGCTTTGTTATTCTTTCCATTGCCAATTTATTTAATTTAACCCACACGAAACCAAGCATAGTTTTAACTTTAAATCCCCATGCTTCGGATAGCTTAATTGCTTCAAGTGCAAAATTACCCGTGTACCACATGCACAGTACGGAGTTTTCAGAGGCTATAGTTTCTATGGGTAATCTGGATAGGGAATATAAGTCGGTAGTATTGTAATGATTGGTTGCCGCTCCGTTTGATGCTTTATTATTATATTGCCAAGGCGGGTCAGCGAGAATTAAGTCATACTTTTTCATTCTCCGCATCCTTCATCATTAAGAACACTTCCATAGCGGCGCGATATAGGTTTTTATTTACTGAGTAAATATCATGATAAAAAAGAGATTCAGAAATCCACTCGTCGCTATCGTATCTTGGTGACAAAGTTAATTTATTCTCAATAATAATCGGCATTGCATCGGATGGGTTGTTGCATGGGTCGAATACTTGATATTTACCTTTGATATTATAAGTAATAACGCCATTAGGTAAGAATCTAAAATATTTATGCTTTATTTTTGCTTTGTGAAATACAGCTTTATTAATCTCGAAGTCAGATAGTTCAGTGTATTTATTCATTGATTAATCCTTCACAGTTATCTTGTAATTACCTGCGTGTGATTTCTTACCGTACGCTGTTTTTCCATCACCAGTAGCCACAGCTAGCGCATTAACATCTGGTTTATTACTGATAATTGTTTTTGCCGCTTCTAGAGCAAATAAATACTCATTATCTTTACATTCGATTGTTATTTTCATTATCTAATCACCTCACCGCAAACTATCTCAACATCCCGCACCATCATTATCTGCATAGCACGGCTCTCGCATTCTTGCTGTGTGTATAATGTATCGGTTACAGGCGTAACATATCCCTGCCAAATTAATAACAGTACAAATAGCTTCATTATTATTTAATCCAATCGATATAGTGGGATATTAGTTTCTGTTTTTTCTGGGTAAATAAATGCTTTTTGTTTTCTACGAAGAAGAAGTCCAGAAACAGGAGTTATATAACCAACAGGCTCTACATCTTTTAGCTCATTAATCCGGTCGTTCATTTTAAGTACATTGCAACTATCGTCATTTGGGATGCTTTCTACGCCGTGTAATACAAAGTTGTTTAATATATTCTGCAATAAAGAATACTCTTCGTCATTTAAGGCAAGTAGCTTCATTTTATTTTCACTCCCAATCTTCTTTAATTAATTGCCTACCTTTATCGGTTAATTCAAGAGTTCGACCAGTATCAATTCCGTAGCCTAAATCCTCTAAAAATTCGCAAGCATCTTCACCAGCCGACATAAATAAATGGTCGCTATTTGCGTATTGTTGGAAAACTAGAATTAAATGCTTAATGGCTTCGTCGCGTTCTTTTTCTAAACTCTCGCGTGATGCTTGCCATGCCATCCATTGGCGCTGGTGCATTCTCGTTATCGAAATCATACCTAACCCATTCCGCTTCATTTCTTCTTTCTGTGGTGCAAACCACTCTTCAAATTGCTGCCTTGATTTATCCATGCTTACTCCTGAATTTTAGGTATAAAAAACCCTGCTAGTGCAGGGTGTTGGATATATTTGTTAATTAATTATTTTATGTAGCCACCTTTGCCATCTAATAATCCAGATGACTTTTCTATAAATTCTTCTTCTGTTGGCACTTTAGTTTCATATGCAACATTATAATAATAACCACTTATTTTAAATGAAGTGGTTCTGTATTTATCACTTACAGTGGGTTCTACTGCATCTCCAAATCTATGGCCTTTCGTTTTTTGCTTTTTATAAAGACAGGTTATAACTTCTGTTTCATTATTATCTTTAATTAGTAAATATTCCATGTCACTCTCCTTATAGTTGAGAGCTGACTATACCATCTAAAATTTAGTTAAGTAGTGATAATCAATAAATTCTGCGAAACTCAATAACCCACGCCCATTCTTTATTATTCCAGCTATCTTCGCCGTATATATCTATCCATGTTTGAGCGAACCACGAACGAGAAAAGTCAGGGAAACCATATTCACGCGACACAATATCAATAGAAGGGTGGCTTGGTGGTGCGCCTTCTTTCATTGCGTCTTGCTGCGATATCTCCTGTACTTGCTGAACCCAAACATCAGTAATTTCAATTTTCCCTTTGATATTACCGTCTTTATCTGCAACTTTGATGATGTCGCCAATTTCACCATACGGACAATCAACATCAACAAAACCATGCCTCCATGCTGCACATACTTGCTCTGATAGTGTGTAACCATCTTGCCATGCACCTAAATTGCGTAATTCATCCTCGGTTACTTTTGGCTGTGGTTCAATCAGTCTACGTGTCTGTGTTTTTCTGCCATCCATGACAGCCGCTAACATTGCATCGTTAAACTTGATTCTGTCTTTCATATTCATCCCTCTTATTGCATATATTTAATCGCTAGGATTAAAACGTTTCATGGCAAATATTTAATCATCACCTACACTTAAGCCAGAAAGGTTAATGACAAGCTGTGCAACTTTCGCCGATGCTCCCTGTGTCGGCTTTTTTTGTCTAAATATCTTGCCAAATCCTGCTCGTTAACTATTCTTAAACTGCATACACAGATAAATTATAAGCTTCATTCCTGCACGTCCCCTTGCCGTCCGCGCCGTGGCGGCATTTTTTATTCATTGCATCCCTGCGAGTTAAATTAATCTTCCGTTAAGTCAATAACATCATCAATAACACTTTGCTTTACTGCGTAATAGCCATCTTCGCCATTGAGTGTGATTTCTTCCGTGTTTTTGTAAATGCTGATAATCGCCTGTTTCAACTTCGCATTTTCTTCTTGTAACTGTTCAATAGTCATATCTATCTCCTGTTTGCATCCTTGCAAATATATCCTTTGGTTAAATCACATAAATAGCGTGGCGTGAGTATTGCAGCCCGATAGGGGCAAAGGGAATATTGTCATCCCAATCCATCGGTGGCTCATTCTGCGGCGATTGTTGCTGTGACTGTTGAGATTGTCGCGCTGGTTGCTGGATTCCTGCCTGATTGCTATTGCCGCCTAACATTTGCATAGAGCCGCCGATATTCACAACGACTTCTGTCGTGTATCGGTCTTGACCGCTCTGGTCTTGCCATTTTCTGGTTTGCAAAGAACCTTCGATGTATACCTGACTTCCTTTTTTCAGATATTCGCCTGCAATTTCAGCTAAATTGCCGAAAATCACCACTTTATGCCACTCTGTTTTCTCGCGCATTTCACCGGTTTGCTTATCGCGCCAGCTTTCAGAAGTTGCCAGAGTTAGGTTTGCCACAGCGCCGCCGTTAGGCATGTAACGTATAGATGGGTCATCACCGCACCGACCAATTAATATAACTTTATTAACGCCCTTACTTGACATGGCTCACCTTATTTTTATCAACAGCAGCGCCAAGATACCCCCTTGACCCGCTAACTAAATTTTTTAATGAATTGGGGTTTAACCTTCCCTTTCTTGAGCAATCCATCATATTTTGCTTTTGGGTTCCTGCTTCTAAGTGGTCAGGATTTGTGCAGGCAGGGTTGTCACATTTGTGCATGATAACCGCACCATCAGGTATCGCCCCTTTGTACATTTCATAACTAACTCGATGAGCCTTTTCTGGAGATTTATTTGCTCTGACTCTGTTGGATATTATTGGGTGTCCGTGGTTATCCATAGCTCCAGACCAACCCCAACAAGACCCATCAAGACTGATTATTTGCTTCTCTCTAACCCTGTCGAATATGCATCTTCTCTTTAGCGCCCCATGATAACGAGAGTTGCATCCAACCGAGCAAAATCGACTATTTTTCCATTGGGTAATGCTGTGTTTTGCTTTTTTATAAAACTCTGCGCCACAGTGAGCACATTTTTTGATATCAGAAACTTTTAATTTACTAGCCATTAAGAAGCCTCCGCATATTTAGTTAACTTTTCTATTTCTTCCTTGAGTTCATTTAAGAATTTACGAACTTCTTGCTCAATTTCTTGTGCTAGCTCGTCATTAAAAACAATCCGTGTTTTGAAATAAGCGAGGTTTACTGGAAGGCGATTGTCGTAGCTGACAAAGTCACACCATTTGCGTCCAGTGCACATCATTTGCCCATGCATCTGTAATAGATATTCTGTCTTGGGCTTTCCTGTCCTAAGCGTTTCTAAGTGAGTTGCGGTGTTTGGGCATTTGATTTCAATAAGTCCATCTTCATCTACCAACCCATCAGGGCTAGCTCCGAATCCTTCGATAGATGGGTGAGGGATAAAGCCTGTTTCTGTCACTGTGGCGTCGAACTCATTGAGGCAATACATTTCCCTTGCAACTGCCTCAAGCTCGTTTCCACGCTCCATACTGGCTGATTTAAAGGACTCTTCCTTTTGTCCTGTTAGTGTTTCGCAAATTAGCTGAGCCATATAATTTCTACGAGTTGCTCCGCTTCCTTTTGCCATTACTTTTGATAGGTTACTGGCGGTAACACATCCTAGTCTTGCCGCATACCATTCGTCAGTTTTCTGCTCCACTTGGCACCTCGGTAAATTCAGCATCAATGGCTATAGAGTTTTTAATTCGTTCCTTTTCAGCGGATCCGATAATGGTTCGCTCATCCCCTGATAACTCCGTCCATAATTGTTTAAATGCGTCCATTCCTTTGGCTGCTGCCGCTTCGCACTTAGCGATTAGTTCAGCTCTTTTTTCGTGGCTTTCTTGCCCGTTAATAACGCCCGTTGGTGTGTTTTCGGTAATTCTTTCGGCCTCGTCTTGGTCATAAATACCGGCAAAACCAAAAGCTAGTCGAGCACATTGGATCATTGCTTTGTGCCGTAACATCCGTTTTGGGTGTGATTTCCAAGGCTGGGTGTTTCGATTGCATTCATCCATATACTCAGTAACCGAGGTAGGATGACTCCTGTCTTTGCGGTAAATTTTGCATGTGCAGGAGTCAGCGTCCATAATGAACTCCATGCCATCAAAGTTTTTGTTTTCATTAATAATGCGCGCCCAACCATCAACACCAACCACCGGAACAATTCCTGTTCTGTCTGGGAATGCGTAAATTTCTTTAGTCCAAGGGTTTAAGTTGTATTGATTAGCGACGATGAGAAGGGCTAAAAATTGCTGTTCTGTTGCTTCGGCTTTAAATGCCGTGGATTTCAATGTTTGAATTAGGTCTTTTTCATCAATAGCCAGCTCTAACTTTTTGGCAAGTGAGCCAGCCATTGAAACTAGTGAGTTACTCATATTTTTCCCTTTGATTATCTCAGTAAGTTTTCAGACTTAGCGGCTTTAAATAATCCATTCCAAATACCATCAAGTTCAGATTCATTAAGTTTTTGTATTAGATGCGGAGTTTCATCCATGACCGCATCATAAAACCGCTGAGCCATTTCATTAGCTAGCTCATCATATTGATTTGCTAGATGCTCGCGGTCTGGAATGGTGACGAAATTTTCATACTCTGAAATTCTCATGCTGCCACCTTACCTTTGCTCCTGATGTAATCGACAATCCATTGCCCGTCGCCTGCTGCTATGGCTTCATCAATAAACCCAGCAAGCTGCCCATTTTCCTTAATGTTTTCGTACCGTTCTTTTTCCGTGAACTGTAGTTTGCTAATGATTATTCCGTAATCACCGTCTATGCGCTTGATGTCATTTCCGTTGACACAAGTAATAATTGTTCCTGATGAAGAGTGGTCGCATCCAAAAGTTGACAATAAAAGCTGTATGCATTTATTCATAAGTCACCTCACCAAAGCAGGAAGTAATAGGAATGCGAATATTGCTATAACTGCCAGACAAAACCCTGATGTTGGCTTATTTCTAACTGCTTGAGGTTTAACTGGTTTAACCATGCAAACGTCTCGCATTGCACGGCTGTATTTGTTTTTTGATTGCATGATTAATCCTCACTTATCGATTGATAGCGATTGTTATTTAGGTTCTGGTGTTGGTGCGGTGGGTTACTGCTGACCGAGGGCTTTTGCGATTACAGCGTCAACGATATCTAAATCATCGTCATCATCTGGTTTATAGCTTGCAATTTTATTGCGAAGTCTTATTAACTGCTCTAATAACTCTGGCGCTGCTGCGATTAGATGGGCGTTGGCATCTATGGGTGTTAGCTCATCAGAGTCACCTACAAAACCGATATACTGCCCATCGTTACCGAATATAGAGTAACCGCTACAGTTTGGTCTTTTGTCATGACATCGCCACGGCGCTGGCGTTCCTTTAAACTCCATATCACCCCCTAGCCTTTAACATTGCATCTGCCATGCGGTAGGCTTCCTCAGAAATTTCATTCATAGAATAATCGCTAAATGCCTGCTCACCGAAATATGCAATCATTGGTTGCATAGCCTTAGCGGCTAGATAATCACGTAAATTCATGCCTTCCTGCGCTACAAACTGCATATCTGGACGCCCGCTTGCTGGAAAAGCCGCTCCACCTGTTTTATCTGGCATACTCCCTCCGTTATTCTTCAGTTTCATCTGGCTTGATTGCAGTTTCAATATTTACTGGCCCATACAATACACCAACCAGACCAGCGCTTAATTCCCAATAGTCAGGAACACTGTCATTGAAATATTCAGGTGTAATTAAGTGCTTTCCATCGTCACTCAACCAAGCAAAATCAATATCGTTTGTATTTCGATACCAGAGATATGTCTTTCCATGTTCCATATCTTCAAAATCAACTTCTGGAATACGATCCATACTCCCTCCGTTATTAACTAAACACGATGCTAGTCGTCTTCTGGATAAAGCATTTCCTGTAATTCTTCAGGCGTTGGCTTTTTCCAGTTCGTTATCTTTCCTGTTTCGATATCGATATCTAACATCAGATAATCACCGTAGTGGTCACCGGGGAAAAAGCTAGGAACATAGTAGCTATAGTTTTCTACTTTATTCCCGTTAGCATCAAGAATGTCACAGTTGAAACTGTCAGAAACTTTAATGCACGTCCTTAGCGTTTTAATGTCAACTTTCGCTTTTGTATTTACTTCAATTTCCATCTCTATCTCCTATCTATTAATCAACTCACCACAGCCCACCTTGATGGACTGTAATTAGTTAACTGTGCCTGCTTTTAACCACGTCAGGCGAGGTGGTTCCTTACTTTCCACAGTCAAGGAAAATTGATATATTGGTTATTCCACAGTCAAAATAAGGAATAACTTCATGGATGTAGGTTTATTTATTTCTTCGGTTAAAAATGCCATTGGTGCTCTTTCTACTGTTCAAACGAACGAGGTACTTAGAGAGCGAATCGCTTTCATCTAAGAGCAAATTGAAGTAATTCAAAAAGCCAATGAAGCCACCGAAAAAGAACTTGCCGAGCTTAAAATAAAGAACAGCGAACTTGAGAAGGAAATAGCGAGTTATAGGGAAAAGGAGCAATTTATCCAGCACATGGGAGCGGCCTTTAGAAAAGACACCTCTGGCAACTACATTAGGGCTGTGTATTGTCCCAACTGTCTTAAAGCGGTCGGTAGTGGTTTTACTGATTTTCCTTACCATTGTAGCTCCTGCGGTTGGACGTCTGAATTTGAGTGCAGGGATTTAGAATCGGTAATGAAAACCCTGCCGTAGATTGTTAATAAAAGCCCATCCGTGGGCTTTATCTCGCCGTAACCCCGAACTCACTGCTCGGCTGTTTTGTTTTAACTCCTGAAAATATTGCTACATTAGGTAAGCAACAGTTGTCTCCACTTGGATAATGCTTTGTTGGTTTGAGAGAGAGAACAGGGCGTTCTTTCTTCTCAACTCCAAATATCGAATCCCAAATTTCTTCCACTGAGCGTCCTTTTGCTAAGGCGCGTTGTGCATAATATTCACCGCGTTTTTTGTATTTCCGCACCTTAAGGTTATCTATGTACGTCACCTTTGGCGCGAGATCTTTTTTGTTAACAAGTCCATTCATTGTGAGAATTTTTTTGTCTTTCATAATGCCTCCTAAGTGATTTTTGGTGGTGATGCCGAATGCCTCCGGTAGCTGTCTTTCGCCCACAAGGCGACTGCTTGCCTTTTAGGCCATCACCCCAAAATTCACTTTTAAAGCATTGCACGGGAAAGTTGTCCTGTGCGTTCCGCTATGCCTTACTAAACTAACCACACAAAAGGCAACATGTTAAAGAGCATTTATCTCAGGGTGTGTTCCGTTGATGAGTTAATCATATGCATTATACGCAAATGCGTCAAGCGCATATTTGCATATTAATTAAATGCGTGAGAAGAATATTCACTATTTAATTGTTTTCACTGATAATTTATTTTCAAAAGAATCTCAGATTGGAATGCAGATCACTTCTTTGGCGGGGATAGGACACAAAAAAACCCTCGCGGGGAGGGCTGGGAGATTATCTTCTTTTAGGTTTTGTTCTATGCTTGCTTGTTTTTTTTCTAACTTCTGATCTGGCTACTTTATCTTCCCACCAATCTGGCATGGGCTCTGGGGTTACTTGTAGTATGTCTGCAATTGCAGAAATTAAACTATAAGATTGAATCCCATCTATATGTTCAGATAGAGTTGGTGATACATCTTGCCTTAATGGGTCTAAGATGAAGTCTATTCCTTTTGTTCTTGCGTGTTTAGCTGCCGGGACAAAATCTGAGTCACCAGCCACCAAAACCATTACATCTACTAATTTTTCATATGCAAGCATGGTTATATCCATGCCTAGCTTAATGTCTACAGCTTTTTGTTTTATGTCGTAATGAAAATCATCATTGGTCAGTTGTTCCCATTTTTTCCGGCCAGCAAGAAGATCTTTGAGCGTGTGTTCATTTATTTGCCAACGCTTACTATCAACTAGTGTTCCCATTCTAAGGGCTGTTTTTCTGCTTTTCCTTAACTCTTCATGGAGTTCTGTTCTTAGAATATAAGATGGCTCTAGTTTAAAATTTTTCCTTGGTGGCGACGTGTGCCCTTTTTCGGCTGGCAACGGGTACCTTGTTTGTATATCAAGAGGTGGGCAATCGTAGAAATAAATTCGGTATAATTCCAGTGGAGATCTATGCTCATGAGAGCCATGTCTTTTGTTCAAGTGATACTGAACAAGCCCCCATATTAATTTCATTAGATGAGATGCATTTAAATCATGACCTTTAAAATGCTTACGCCTTACAGCGTTAACTCGTGAGATAAAGAATCCTGCATCAATAAGAATAGCTGTCTTTTTCATAATCAAATAAAAAACGCCCAGAGCCGTTATGTAGATATTAACTATTGTCTACGAACGGGGCTGGGCTTGACGTCCTTAGACTATTCCAGTTGCCAACCCAATGTCAACAACTTTTTTAATTATTTTATATCAGACTTAGATGCCACACCCTAAAACGTGTCGTCATCCAAAGAAGCAGCCACGGGCATCATCTTCAACGAGCCTAATGGCGTCAGAAAAACTGCCTAGCATTATTTCATCGTAGTTGTGCCAGTTGCTGTCTTTATCCATCCAAAACAGAGACCAAGAGCTGTTAGATTTGTCATGTGTAATTTTTGCTATCGGCTCTTGAGCTTGCCCGTCACTCCAAGTAAGGCGTCTTACTTCAAATATGACAACGGAGTCATCTTCAATGCTATAGCTTAAATCCAGCTCATCCCTTAGGTGTTCAGCAGGTCGGCGCTTTTCCATGAAAAACTCCATACACCGCTTAATGTTAGCTATCTCAATGTCGTTAAATGCCATGCATTCTCCTAAAACGTGTCGTCAGGCCGTCCAAAAATCATCTCGTAGAGTTGGAATATGGCATCATCATCAAAATCAAACCATACCAGCATTGCAATCACGGATAGTGCTGCGGTTATTTCTACCTTGTGCTGCTTGATACAACCCCATAATTTTTTCATATGAACGTGTCGTCAGGCCATTAAAACAGTGCTCGGCCTGTTTTTTCGCAAGCGTCTATATATTTAATTGGTTTAACGATAGCTGACACATAGTGCATGGTGTCAACTTGATCTGGTGATAGAGTAATGGGCTTGTGTGAGTTGTTTATACTGGAAAACTGATAGTCCCCATCACGAGTTTTGTTGAAAATCTTAATCATATTGTGACCTTCAACCGTGCGCACAAAAACCTCATCGCCAGATCTGACTGTTGTATTTGGTTCAACCACAACAAACTCGCCTGATTGAATGCGCGGCCACATGCTGTCACCTTTAACCTTCAACCCGTATGCGTCTTTATCGTCGCTGTATATCTTCAGCCAGCCATTGTGAGCCTCGATCATATCAACAGCACCATCAGCACCTAAGAACGCCTCACCGCGCACCTGAACCATTCCTGAAGGCACTGTGCCTATATATTCGATTTCATCAAGCTGTGGTGGGCTTTCTGAAAATAAGTCAGCTACCGAAACCCCGAGAGCTTCGGCTATTTTAACTAACGTATTTTCTGAGTAACCTTGAATATTTCTTTCAAGGCGAGAGATATTCCCCACATCGCTGTTAATTGCTGTGGCTAATTGAAGGATGGTTAGCCCCTTCTTCTTTCTAAGTTCTCTAATTCGTGTCCCTATTTTCATATGTTAATTCAACTTTATTAATGCGCACAACACAAAGCGTATTGCGCATATTTTATTGTGTGGTAATATGCGTGCAGCGCATCAATAAGGAGACTGATATGCAAACACCATTAAGGAAAGTTCGGCTTGAACAGAAGCTGACAATATCTGAAGTAGCTAGCGCTATAAATTTTGATGCAGGGAACCTTTCTAGATTAGAAAGAGGAATTCAAGCTGCATCTTTGGATATAGCAGAAAAACTCGCAAATTTTTATCGCGGAAAAATAACTGAATTAGAGATTCTTTATCCGCAACGTTATCAGTAAGTACTACCTGCTCTTTTACAACTGGAAATAGATGTTGCTGTCCCTAGAGTCAGACTAGGGTGTCTATTTCCAACGGAACGCTCAGAGCAACCTCTCCGAGCAAAACTTAACTCACTGGATCGTGAGTCACGGACTAACTGTATCTAAAAAGGACTATAGACTATGGAAAATGCAAAAAATATCAAAGTAGAGTGCTCATCAAACGAATTGATGACGTTTTACATTCAACAAATGTATTCAGTCGGTAATAACGGACTCGCTAAGGCGCTAGGAATACACCCATCAAAATCCAGTCGAGATAAAGCCAGAATATTCGATTTAGCTTGCCAGTTGGTGAGTAAGTTCGGATTACCCCCTGATTCTGTAAATATCAGCGATAAGCCAACGAAAGTTGTGCTTGAAGGTGACTATGCAGAAAGGCTAATTCAGGCTCTTGAAGGGAAGGGAAAGGTTAAAAGAAAAGCCTCAACCACGGCGAATGATGAGGCTCAAATCAATTTGGATATTTAACGATCAAAACAACTGTATCAACAACCAGTAATTATAACAAGGGAAATTTAGCGTTTCCCTTTTTTGATACAGCAATAGAATAAGAGAATTATATCATGAAAAATAAACGAAATCATGACTTTAATTATCATGCAGTGCATAAAAACATCATGCGGGATAGGGAACTCAGGAAAGTTACCCCACTAGGGATAAAGCGACTTAGAGAAGCTTTTGAAGATGCAAAACTAAGGAATGCTCACAGGAAAGAACTATTGGGAGGGAAAACGCATGAGTAACGTTGCATATGCTGATTTTGGCAACAAGAACCACGCTAGGAGTTCTCGGATGGATAACTCTAAACTTGGTCACGTCGCGATATTCAGGAGCCTGCTTAACGCAAGCTGGGCAGAAGATACAGCTAAGCTTGCGCTATGGGTCAGATTACTAGGGCAGGCAAGGCATAAGCCAACAACAGTTGAGTTTGGTGGTGTGTCTTGGGATCTTCGGGCTGGTCAGTTGGTAACAAAAGCAAAAGTTTTAGCTAGAAAACTGAAGGATGCAAAGGGAAAAGAAAAGACTGAAAAACAAGTCAGAGACATGCTGGATTTTTTTGAGCAAGAAGGGATGATAACCCGCGCAGGTACACGACACGGAACAATAATCACAATCACAAATTACCTTGAATATCAGGCAAATTACGAGGTGACAAAGCAAGTTACTAATGAGGTGACAATCAAACCCAGTGATACCAACGTTCAGGGCTTAACTGAGGTTACTAACCTAGTAACAAAAGAAGTGAAACAGAATAAGAATGTATTTGAACAAGAAATAAATACTCCCCTAACCCCTCAAGAGGGGGATTGTGAAAAGTTAATTTCAACCAATCGAAAAAACAACATCCCCTACATCGAAATTATGAATGCGTTTAACGAGGCTGCTGGTGACAGATTACCAAATGCTGAATCCTTGAATGACAAGCGGAAACGAGCCATCTCAAAATTCCTGAAAGAACTCAAAGAGCCAACAGTCGAAGCGGCTAAAAACTATTTTGAGTATTTCATGAGTTCAGCTAAAGATTTTTATTTCGGTGAAAACGATTCTGGTTGGAGGGCTAATTTCGATTATCTGCTAAGACCGTCGACAGTGTTAAAAACTAGGGAGGGATCGCTATGAATTACCAAGTGCCACACAGCCTAGAGACCGAACAAAGTGTTATCGGCTCACTACTGATTGACCCAAACAGTGATAATGCTCAGCGTGTATTTGCTGTGTTGAAGCCAGATGATTTCTATGGTACCCACCACAAAATTATCTTTGAGCAAATGCGGTCAATGGCTAGCAAGCATCAACCGATTGATATCTTAACTGTGGCTGACAGCTTGAAAGCAACTGGAAGCGAAGGAACTACAGGTGGATTGGGCTATCTGGCTGAAATTGCAAAGAATACCCCAAGCACCGCAAACGTGCTCCATTACTCGAAGAAAATCAAAGAGTATGCCAATGAGCGCTATGCCATTGAGAAAATCAACGAAGCCACACGATTACTGATTGAGCCAAGCACTCTAAGCTTTGGTGAAAAAATGGAGTTCGTGCAGAAGCTGGTAACTGACGCAAGCGAAAACGGTGTTACTGGTCGAAAGTCTGGCTTGAAGAATATGGCTGAGCTATTGCCTGAGTGGTTCGAAGGCGTAGAAAACATGTTTAACAATCCCGATCAGTTTGTAGGACTCAAGACAGGCATTAAGCCTCTTGATGACATGCTGGCACCTAAATTTGTTGTGCGTGGGTCATTATTCGTTATCGGTGCGCGTCCAAAGATGGGTAAGACAACTGTTTTAACTGAAATGGCGAAGAACGTTTCCGATGATGGTTTGCCAGTGGCTCTGTTCAGCATGGAGATGTCAAATCAGCAATTGGTTGAACGAATGGTAAGCCAGAAGTCAGGCCTAAACTCTGACATGTTTTACGGCGGCACTGAGGATGATTTCGAATGGGCGCTACTTGGCAAAGCTATTAATGACCTTAGCGAAAAGCCTAACATTTGGGTTGATGATACAGCGGGAATGACGCTTGAGCACATTCAATCAGAGTGCAGAAAGCTGAAACGCAAGGTTGGGAAAATCGGGTTTATCGGTGTGGATTATTTAACGCTGATGAAAGCTGGTAAAGCAGACCGAAACGATATTGCCTATGGTGAAATTACCAAAGGGCTCAAGCAACTGGCAAAAGAGCTTGATACTACCGTGGTATTACTCACACAGCTAAACCGCAAACTGGAAGACAGAACCAATAAGCGACCTATGCCAAGCGATAGCCGTGATACTGGTCAAATCGAGCAGGATTGCGATTACTGGATGGGAATATACAAAGACTCAGTTTACAACGACAAAGCCGACAAGAGGCTTACAGAGCTTATTGTGAGACTTAACCGTCATGGTAAAACAGGAACAGCATTTGTAGACCAGAAAGGTCTTTGCTTATTCGACACCGACCAAACTCACGCAATGGCTCGCGCTGACATGGCAACCGCCAACCGTAACACACCAAATCATAAGGACTTCTAGATGAGATTATATTTAAGCATTGATGAGTTGGAATTGATGATTAATTTGATTAAGCAATATCATGAATATGATAGCAGTCATACGTCGGACACTTTGATCATTAAGCTACAGCAAGAGCTAACCCATAAAGTAGCGTTAAGAAATGCTGCCGAATCAATTTATAACTCGGTAATTAAGCGAGGTGTTGAGTGATGAAAGGAACAACGTTAACAGAGGGAGGCATCTAATGCAGGGAACTAATTGGGTTAAGTGTAGTGATTCACTACCTGAAGATAATACTGAAGTGTTGGTCTACTGTGACGACACTAAAGAAATGATGGTCGCATATCTAGATGATGATGGGGACTTTTGCTGGCTAGACCAAGAAATACTTGGAACTCAGTTGATTTGCTATCCATCCCACTGGATGCCACTCCCACCAATGCCAGAGGGTGAATGATGAAGCCGATTAGCAACGAGTATATAAAATTACTCGGACGTCAAATGAAGCTGCGAGCACTTCAAGTTAAGAAACCAACCAAAAAAGAAATGTTAATTTTCTATTTCAAAATAATCACTTACCCAATAGCGGCGGTTATCGCTGTTTTGGTTATCGAGGGTAAATTATGAGCGAACTCAAGAAATGCCCGTTTTGCGGTGGTGACAGCATTAATCTGCGCAATGAAAAATTCATAACTACCAATGACTTCAAAAAATATTTGGAGGCAAATGGATGGTATGAAAAATCTACCATCTCTGGCTTAGCAGTTGTTTGGCGCTCAAATACATTTACTCGTGATGAAATATTGCAACCCATTGATACGGAACTTTCAGATTACAGTAATCGGGTCGATGACATAATCCGTGTTTTGTCAAAAACACAAAGGAAATCATTGGGAGAAATCATATCTGATATTAACGCTATTAGCAGCATGGAACAGGAGAGCTAATGATGAATGAGTTAAAAAAGTGCCCGTTTTGCGGCAGCAAAGTTAAATGGTGTGGCGAGAACGAGCCAGACCCAGAAGATAATCACCTTTGTGACCACATCCAATGTACTAATGCTGATTGTGGCACTAATTTCTCTTTTATCCGCAATAACGACATTTACCCAGATAATTCTGATGACATGACAGCAGAAGAATTAATGCAAATTGACCGTGATTATTCAGCGCAAAGGTTTAATAGGAGAGCTAACAGTGAGTGATCCAGTAGAAGTCATGGTCTATTACGTCAGCTTCAATACGAATAGCAGATTTTGGATGTTAAAAATAAACGTAGGCTGGATTGAGGAACACTATAAATTCCCATGCAAACCAACCAAAAGACAAATCCGCAAAAAGAAAAAAGAATGGATCCAAGAAGCTAAATATTGGATAGAGGTATACGCAGAAATGCAAGGAGCTAACAGTGAGTGATCCAATAACATTGATGTACAAAATCAGCATGAACCTGTTTTGCGGATTAGGCTTTGCAATGGCATTTATCATGCTGAAGGTATTTGATGGGGATAATAACTGGTTCGTTATTACGATGAAGGTTATATCAGCAGCAGCGATAATTCTCTGGTTAACATCTATGGCTTATATTTGTTTTTTCTTATTCAACAACGTGTTTCTTGAAAAATGAATAGGAGGCTAACTTGGAGAAAGCCACAAAGTTTCTTCTAAGAAATAAACGAATACGTGAAAACCTAATAGCCACAATAAATGCTCTACCCCTCAACGAAGAATTCCCCCTAGAAGTAAAAATCTCAGAATCCAGCCGAACACTACCGCAGAACGACATGTTCCATGCGCTATGTGGTGATGTGTCAAAGCAAATGACACTCAACAATGAGCCACTGAAATTATGGCAGTGGAAGAATGTCTTTGTGTCTGGCCACTGGATGGTTACTACAGGAGCGAAAGAGTCACCGTTAATTAGGGGAATTGAAGGTGAGCTATTAAACATACGAGAGAGTACGTCTCAAATGGGCAAGAAGCGCATGAGTAGCTTAATTGAATACTCGACAGCTTGGGCGGTAGAAAACGGCGTGAAGCTGCGTACAACTCGTTATGAATATAACTACTACGGTCACAGGGAATAACTCAAGGAGCAGCAAGAGAGATGACAGAACCCCACATACACAGACTTCTCACTTACGAAGAAGCAGAAAGACTTTGTGAGCATTACAAGCGACAAGGTTATTCCCCAGTCAAAATGCTCAATATTAACCCGAAATATTTCGACGTATCAGTCAACCTGCCTACCCAAAAATGGCTCAAGCCAACACCGCGAACAATGATTAATAGGATGTGGAGATGAAAAACGAAGCAGAAGCGTTTATGAGCGCACTGATAACATTAAAGCTATGTTGGGCTATCCATAAGTCTAATGAAGCCGTCAGGAAGTGTGCAGGGCTATTAAAGCGCAAATTTAAAGAGCACTTAGCGTATGAAGCAATGCGGAAGATTGAAGGTAGTAGTAACCCGATGTTGGTTATCACACTTGCAGAGTGGGAGCTAGAGAAATGACAAGTATCTACCGCTCAAAAAAATGGCTCAAAGCCGTAGCTCAAATCGAATGTTGTGTCTTGTGTGGTCGCTATGGCACTCAGGTAGCACATAGAAACGAAGATAAGGGGATGGGGCTTAAGGTTGACGATAGCCTCACAGCAGCATTATGTCAGCACTGCCATCATGAGATTGATAACGGCAGCAAGTTGAGTCGAATTGAAAGACGTCAACTGATGGATAGGGCGATTGTTTTAACACTTAGGGAGCTAACCAGAGGGGGATTGATAGAACCATCATGAAGCAATATCACCTCAAGTTGCCGTGGCCGCCTTCAGTAAATACGTACTGGCGACACTGCAAAGGCAGGCACTATATATCATCAAAGGGTACAGGCTACCGAAAGCAAGTAACAGATTACATCAAGCAACATAACCTAGATATCAAAACCACCTCTCGCATCAAGATAATCATCACTGCAAACCCTCCAGACAAACGCAAAAGAGACCTCGATAACTTGCCTAAAGCTGTTTTCGATTCGCTTACTCACGCCAACTTTTGGGATGACGACGAGCAGATAGATGATTTTCGAATTAAACGCGGCGAGAGGGTTAAAGGCGGCTCACTGGATATCATGATATGGGAGATAGATGATGCAGGCTGAGATAACAACCATTCCAGAATTACTCATCAAAGCCAGAGGAAATCAAACTCGAGTGGCTGGCTGGATAAGCGCATCGCGAAATACAGTAAAGAAGTACGCATTCGATACGCGAGCAGAAAAGCACATCATTGTAAATGGGCAGCTTATGGTTATACATCGCGGTGGAATCGGCGGAGCGATAAAAGGAAAGAGTGAAGTATTGCAGGGGGTGAGATGAACTACATCGGAGAGAAAGAACTTACAAAGGAGCAATTCGACTGGCTTAATGGATGGCTTGAATTGTGGGGCGCTTGGGTTCACTCAGGCCGAGTAGACATGAGGAAAATTAACATCATATACAAATTCATGCAATCAGTTGACCCAAGCAAAAATCTAACACGGCCGATGTGTAATGACGATGACGGAATGTTGATTTCTCAGGTCATAGATTCTGTCATCGCCATTGACAAGCAGGCTTACAAGATATTGATAAGTTACTACGTGTACGGCGCGTCAAAGCTTTCGATAGCATCTTACTACCATAACAATGCAAAACCTCGCAAAATGAACACAAGGTCAGGAGGAAAAGTAAAGGTTCCATCATTGCGAACATGTCGAAGAGAGGTTGACGAAAAGCTGAAAGCTTGTCAGTGGTTATTATACGAACCTCTACGAAATGCAATGAACGGTCGCAAACGTGTAGCTAAAGTTAGAAAAATAACTGAACTTTGCTATTGACAGAAATGGCCAAATGGACAATACTTATCAGGTAAGCTGCCTTAATTGTTCTTAGGTTGGCTTAACCAGATTAATAGAGCCTCACTTCGGTGGGGCTTTTTGCATTGCAAGGGTTTATATGCTTGATGAATTCGAGTGAGCATAAAAAAGCCACCAACTTTTTAGGATGGTGGCAAAAGATTGCAAATCATGTTTATAGCTAAACCAAAAAAACTCTTGGTCGTCTTTTATTTTAACCAACCAATTAAAAAAAAGAAACAGGCTTTATCTGATGTTCTATTTATAACTGGTTGATATTATTCCGATGCCGGAATTCCGGTGTCGCCAATTAAAGCTGTAAGGATTGCTTACAAGTTCACATTCAAGAGGTCGCCTAGTGCGGCCTTTTTCGTATACAGCCGCCACAGAATCACTACTATCACTCACTTTCACTGAGCGTCTGTGCGCGGCTTTCTATTAACTAAATTCCTCCAGTAAAGGGGGTGAGTATGGATCATATGAAAGAAAACCCCGAGTTCTGGGATAACGTATTTCAAATTATTGCTGCTCATAAGGAGCAAGGTATTAGCGCATCACTAGCAACAGGTATGGCGATTCTACGCGGCAAGTACAACGGCGGCGGTTGGAAGAAGACGCTATTTGATGGTGCCATGTGTGCGTTGTTTGCATGGTTTGTAAAAGACCTTCTAACACTGCTTGGACTTAATCATGAATTGGCATATCTGGCCAGTGTATTCATTGGGTATGTCGGCGTGGATGGCCTGAGTAAAATTATTAAAGGCAGGGCGGGGGTGAACAATGACTAAGCAAGCGCGAGGCATTCGCAATAACAACCCTGGTAACATTGATTACAACAAAGCCAATAATTGGAAAGGGCAATTGCCGCATGACCCAAGTATTGAACCTCGCTTCTGTCGATTCGAAAGCCCTGTTTATGGTATTCGTGCATTGATGGCACTACTTCGTACCTACCAGCGTAAGTACGGGTTAAAAACTGTATCAGGCCTGATTGACCGCTGGGCTCCGACGAATGAAAACAACACCCGAGCATATATTAACGGTGTAGCTAAAGAGTTGGGTGTATCGCCTACTGATGTTATCAGTCTTTATGATAAGGCAACCACAATTAAACTGGCCAAGGCAATCATTCGTCATGAAAATGGCACGCAACCCTACGATGAGGCTATGTTCGAAAAAGCGTGGAGTTTGCTGTGAAAAGGCTTATAGCTTTAGCACCGTTTATTTGCTGGCTGTTGCTATTCATATTTGGCTTAATACTGACATATCAGATGGTCAAAGTGAGTAAAGAGAATGGAAAGCTCATTGAGCAATTATCAACAAGCCAGCTACTAAACCAAGTAACCCAATCAGCAATAACTCTTCACTATCAAGCATCGCTCGACAACATCAAAGCAAAGCAATTAGAGGACTCAGAACATGTCAAAGTTAAGACTGTTATCAAAACAGTACTCAAAGACAATGAGTGCGCTAATACTGCTGTGCCTGACGATGTTGTTAGTGAGTTGCACAAGTACAAAAGAGGTATTGATTCCCGTTCAGTCTCCACCAATACCAGCACAGTTAACCGCTGATTGTCCTCAGCCTGATATTCCTGAAAAAGTGGACTGGGGCGACATGCCACAACTGCTAGTTGATGCGATGAATTCAATAGCAAAGTGCAATTTAGATAAGAAAGCCATTCGAGAGATTGAATCGGCTAGAAATAATTCAATATCACATTAGAACGGAGTGTTTAAAATGAACAAATCATTAGGTCAAAAATTAGTTGGTATTAGCTTTAACCCATCATCATTATCAACAGTAGATGAAGTCAAGCAGAAATCAGCTGAACTTATCGATTTAGTGCGTGACAGTATGGAAAGCGCTACATCAGAAGAAGCATTGATGATTCACAATGAAGCCATGCGCCGTATTGTGGATGCTCAAATGTGGGCTGTAAAAGCTATCACTTGGAAAGATTAACTCTCGACAAGAAAGCAATACGGGAAATTGAAAACAAAGAAATGCCCCAGATATCGAGGCAAAGTAGAGAATAATAGTTCATGAATGTAACGTCACTATACGTTAATCGTGAATAACCACAACATTAAAAAGGTAGTAATCTCAAGCAGATATTACAAATCTGAGCCTCGCAAAATAGCGGGGCTTTTTAATGGAGAAATATCATGGCAACGCAGGGTTTTGATAAGCCAGATCAATTCCGGGAAGAACTGGATAAAAGCATTCCGAAAGAATAAAAAAAGCCCACACACCGCGGGCTAAAATACATATATAAAATAAAATGAATATCCGCGCTAAATGTAGTTGACGCATTCAAAATATGCAAGCGAATAATGAGCCTCTGAGAAGTCAGGGGTTTTTATTCGCATTTCACTCTGTGCACCACATGCACACACATCTAAAAACATCGAACCGTTATTTAGGAATGAGCCTTTGAGGAGATCAGTTATAGCTGGTGCTGCTTCGATGGGCTGATTTCCTATGTGGCAAGGGTTCATTACTAAGTAAGGATAGCACTATGCAATACGCAACTATTGTTATTGAGAATACTCGAGTTAGAAGCAACGAATATGGAGCTTACAACTTAAATGATCTCCATAGGGCTGCGATATCTGGCGGCATAGCTAAAGAATGGCAGCGACCAAGTCAGTTTTTAAAAGCTGATGGAGTGAAAGAGTTTGTTGAAGAAGCAACCAGAGTGCTAAAAGTCACTCTGGAACAAAATCAAATACTTAAAGTTGTTAATGGCGGTAATAATCGTGGTACATGGGCGCATGAGATTATCGCGCTACGATATGCATCATGGTTATCTGCTGCTTTTGAGGTAAAGGTATACCAAACATTCAGGGAGTTTGTTCTTGGTCACCTAAGCAAGTTTGCGCAAGCCAATAAACTTGAACTTGAATACCAAAGTAAAAAGAAAAGGGTAAGCACTGCTGCAAGGATTATGAATAGGTGGGGTGTTGGTGGTGAGAAAAATCACCTTGAATCGCAACGAAAGCTACTGGCTAATGAAATTCAAATGACTATACCTGATCTATTGGAGGGTAAGTAATGAATGATCCATTATATGCCTGTGATTTTTTTTGTGGCCAAGTAGCCGAGGCTTATTTGCTTTATCTGGTATCCGTGTGGCGCAGACCTATTTATAGATATGAGACAGGGGATATTGAAGTCAGTAAGTCATTTCTTCACGGTCTGCTAGATGGGTACCCAAAAGATAGAATGACTGACAGTTATCGTGCCAGATTCTATTCAAAATTACTTAAAGAGTTTGATGAGACTCCGTCAAAAGGCGTGGTTATCTGTGGTGGTAAAATACCAGAATTAAGTAAGCGCGGAATTAAATACATGAATGCTCTTGTTCATGAATACGGTGACATGCTTACTGATATTGGTGTTAGAGATGAGTACGGTACTCTAGTTCCACCTGATAATTGTCGTTACGAAAATGCAGGAGCAACTCATTGACCAAGAAAGAAAAAGACTGGCTAGATACTCTCCATCGTCAATTACAGTAATCACTTGAATACTTACACTGTGGCAGAGTTGATGATGGCAGGATAGTTGCTGAAATCGTCGAGCGAGAGTTAGGCAAGTTAGTCAACAAACAGAAAACCAAATAGGCCCTAGCGGCCTTTTTTATTGGGTGGGATATGAAAACAGGAACACTGCATTACAAAATGACACTGCGCCGTTATATGCACCCAGTGTTTATTATTGGAGCTTTGATTCACAGCACTTGGTTAATGAAGCTCTGTTTTAAGAAAGAAATTGTGTTTGAATAAATTTTATAAAATTCTACAAACGTCATTCATAGAGTGGCGTTGATAGAGTTTTATATAGGTTTTTGTTACTGGTGGTCTCGGGATTTACGAGGCATATATGAAAACAGCCAGTGGATTGTTCTAATTGAGGTTAATTAATGGCGACTAAAACAAAAATGGGTCGCCCAAGTAAATTTGCAGAGAGTTTAGTTAAAGCAAAAGAATACTTAATGGGCGGATATGAAACGGTTGGTGATGTTGTACCAAGTGTGGCTGGTCTAGCCTGTTATTTAGGCGTTAGCCGGTCAACGGTTCAGCAATATGCCAAAGAAAATGAAGACTTTTCGGGCACGTTAGAAGCTATAAAAACGTTACAGGAAAATAGACTGATAAATAAAGGCCTGATTGGTGAGTTTAATCCAACGATAACCAAGCTAATGCTGGCCAATCATGGTTACAGTGAGAAGCAGGAAGTGGATCACAAATCCTCTGATAGCTCAATGTCACCAACAAAAATAGTTCTGGTTGCTGGGGGTAGCAATGACGGTAGCGAGGATTGAAATTCCACCTAAACTGGTTCCAGTTTTCGAGAACGAAGGTGTGCGATACCGTGGCGCATATGGTGGGCGTGGCTCCGCAAAGACGAGAACATTCGCATTAATGACAGCTATCCGTGGCTACATGGCTGCAAAGAATGGGCAGTCTGGGGTGATACTTTGCGCTCGTGAGTACATGAACTCACTTGAAGAATCCTCGATGGAAGAAGTTAAACAGGCTATCAGGTCTGTGCCTTGGCTAAATGATTTCTACGAGCTTGGTGAGAAATACATTCGCACTAAGTGCCGCTCAGTTAGCTATGTTTTCGCAGGGTTGCGACATAACTTAGATAGCATCAAATCCAAGGCGAGAATATTAATCGCTTGGGTGGATGAGGCTGAATCCGTGTCAGAGACGGCATGGACGAAACTGACCCCCACTGTTCGTGAAGCTGGTTCTGAAATATGGGTGACATGGAATCCTGAGCGAGACGGAAGCGCTACGGATAAACGCTTTAGAAAGGAGCCACCCGATAACGCAATTATTGTCGAGATGAACTACGATGATAACCCGTGGTTTCCTTCCGTGTTAGAAGAAGAGCGCTTGAATGACCAAGCTAGACTAGATGCCGCTACTTATGCGTGGATATGGGAAGGTGCTTACCTTGAAAACTCTGATAAACAAGTATTAGCCAATAAATACGTTGTTCAATCATTCCCTGATGACCTGTGGAAGAAAGCAGATAGGTTGCTTTTCGGGGCTGACTTTGGTTTTGCTAAAGACCCTAACACGCTTATTCGCATGTTTATCTTGGATGACTGCCTGTACATCGAGCGCGAGGCTTACGGTGCAGGCGTTGAACTTGACCACATGCCAGCTTTTTACGATGAAATACCCGAAGCTCGTAAGTGGCCTATTAAAGCTGACTCCGCGCGACCCGAAACAATTAGCTATTTAAAGCGGCAGGGATTCAATATCTCAGCTGCTAAGAAGTGGCAGGGCAGCGTAGAAGATGGCATCACATACTTGCGTGGTTTCAAGCAAATTATCATCCATCCTCTCTGTAAAGAAACAGCAAAAGAAGCCCGCCTCTACTCATACAAAACAGACCGCATCACTGGTGAAGTGCTTCCCGTCATTGAGGATGCGTATAACCACTGCTGGGATGCGGTTAGGTATGGTCTGGATGGGTATGTCAAGGGGCGTACATCAGTATTGGATATCCTCTAATGACTAATAAAAACTTAATTACTCGGCTTAATGACAGCTTGAGCAGCATGATGACGTCTCTCGGTGAAAAGATAGGCGCAATTACATACGGTAATAAGAAAAAAGCAGTGCCAGATACCGAATTAATGGCGCTGTACGATGGCTCATGGGTGGCGAAGAAGTACATCAATAAAACCGCCGAGGATATGCTTAAACGCCCTCGTGAGTTTTCAGGTGACATTGACAGTACGTTAATTCAAAGCATCAAAGATGCTGAGACTGAATTAGGGGTTTATCAGGTTTTGAATGATGCGTTGACATGGAGTTCATTGCTAGGTGACGCTCTCATTGTTGCGATTACTGATTGTGATGATGAAAAAATAGTATCAAGGCTCAATCTGGCAGATGAAGATATTGTTAAATTCATAGTGCTAAGGAAGGGTGAATATACGCCTGATTCCAATGTCATTACTGATATCGCTTCACCGCATTTTGGCGAGCCGATTGTCTATCAGATTGATATTGGAGATAAGCAGTTAAAATTTCATCACACACGCTGTCATCGAATCAAGCTTGGTAAGCACAGTTTAAAAGATAGAGCTAAGTTCGGTACATCTGATCTGCAAACACCGTACAAAGACATCAAGATATTTGATACGGCGGTTCTCAGTGCGGGCGACACTATCCAAGAAGCTAACGTCGATGTTTTATTTATACCCGGAATGAACAATCAGATTGCCAGTGGTGAAGAAGATAAAGTAAGAAAATACCTCGCTGTGATGAAGAAAGGTAAATCGTCTACTGGTATTCTTGCTATTGATGCAGGTGATTCTAATGCTCAAGGGCGATACGAGCAAAAGACGGCGCAATTTGCAGGTTTGTCTGATGTCATCACCAAGATGATGAGTGTTCTTGCCGGCGCTCTGGATAGACCTATCACTGTTCTATTTGGTCAGTCTGCAAGTGGCTTCAACTCAGGCGAAGAGGATAACAAATCTTACTACGAAACAATAAACGGGTTGCAAGAAGCTCGTTTGCGTCCACTGCAAGATTTTATCGACCAGTTCATCCTCGACAAGCTATCAATCAGTGACGAACTTAAGTATGACTATCCATCAATTGACAGCATTAACGAAGCTGAACAGGCAACACGATTCACTGCATACTCAACCGGTTTCACGTCAATGTTGCAAAATAGCGTAATAGACGAAGAAACGGTACTACGTGAAATGGTGGCGAGAGGGTTATTAGTTACGGTTACTGAGACCGATATTAAACGAATAGTTGAATCATCAGGATATGGTGACTATGGAACTACAACAGATATTGGAACACAAACAGGGGAGACTTAAGCCACGACGAAGGCGAATGCGACCCATCAAACAGAGCAAACGCACCGAGGTTTGGTACCGAGAGCGATTAAACTCTGTAATTGATGAAATGGTTAATGTCATTATCGCCGAGTTAGAAAGTCCCACGCTGAACGACGCTCCAAACACTCCTCCTTTAAGTATCACAGCCAAATTATCTAGAGCAATACAAAAAGTGGCCAATATGTCTATCGCTGACATTGCTAACCGATTGTCATTTGGTCTAGTTAATCGCGCAAACCAACAAAACAAAGAACAGACACTGCGGACGTATAAAAATGCGTTCGGTATCGACCTGTCCGGCATGTTGGGTGATGGTGCTATTCGTGAGGATATGGATAAAGCGGTAAAAGAGAATGTTGATTTGATTAAGTCAATACAGACTGACTTTATCAATGATATCGGCGCGGAAGTGTTCGGTAATCTGAAGAACGGCGGCAGGCACGAAAATCTCATTGCATCCATCCGTGAGCGGGGGAAGGTGTCGAAAAGCCGTGCGAAGTTTATCGCACGTGACCAAACCGCAAAGCTTAATGCTGCATTGACTGAATCTCGTAGTCGTGCGCTCGGACTTGACTTGTACGAGTGGGGCGGTGCTGGTGATGAGCGTGAGCGTGATAGTCACCGCAAGTTAAACGGCAAACTCTGCAAATACTCAGATCCCGCCGTCTACTCTGACGATGGCGGCAAAACGTGGAAGAAGCGCAAATCAATCGGGGCATACGAAGGCCATCCAGGAACTGATTATCAGTGCAGGTGTGTCGCGTTGCCTTACGTCTCATGGGATTAATTTATGGCATGGAAAAAAACGCCACAGGGGTACGCTGTTACTACTGCGGCAATAACCCGTGCAGGGCCTATTGAATATTATGGTCATGAAATTGGGTTAACTGGCAGTGATGCCAACAAAAAAATAACAATCATCCGCACGCTCGAAGAACTCTCAAAGCAAGAAACACTTAAATCGTTTGAAGGACTCCCTTTGACGCTTACTCATCCCGACAGCGGTGAAGTGACATCAGGCGATCACAAAGAGAAAGCGATAGGTCACATCCAGAACGTCAGGATTGAAGGCGACAAGATTGTTTGTGACGTCTACATCACAGACGCAGCGGCAATCGCAACACTAGAGAAAACAGATGTCCGTGAGGTTTCTGTTGGCTATGAGCCAGCCGAAATTGAAAGGCGTGACGGCAAGTTATATCACATCAATATTCGTGGCAACCATGTTGCCGTGGTAGCAGAAGGGCGCTACGGCGCTGACATTAGGTTAAACGACAAGAAAGGTAAAACGATGTTTAAAACATTAAAAGATGCTCTTAGCTTTATGCAAGGCAAAAAACTGAAAGACGGAGAAGGTGCGACTCTCACTGCCGAAGAAATTGTTGGCATGATTGCTGCGCTTGAGAAGTCATTAGAAGAACTTGAAGGTAACGCTTCGGAAGAGGCTGCTGCAAAAGCCGCTGAAGTTATGTCTCAGTTAGCCGAATTAAAAGCGCAACTTGAAGGCATGAATGCAACGCCAACTGATGCAGATCCAGAAACACCACCCGCCGATGATAAAGATGCTCGCATTGCGGCATTGGAATCTGAAAACGCTCAGCTAAAAGAAGAAAATCAGCAACTGAGGGAGGAGTTAGAGGCTCTCAAGGCTGAGAAAGACACTAATACGACATTAACTGATGCGAAAGCAAGATTCCCAAAACTTAAGTTCGCAGATGCAAAATCAGCTCGTGATATCCACTCAATCGTTCTGTTAAGTACGGGGGCGTTTAATGATGCTCAGGTGAAAGCAATGTCAGATGAAGCCTTGAGAACAGCTTACATTGCAGTGCAGGCAACATCTAAACCCAAAAGTGACATTGGCAAACATCTATTCAATGACTCGGCATCTAAATCAACAAAATCAGTCTCTCAACGTTTAGGGGGTAAAAAATAATGTCTTTTTTCCAAACTAACTGGGATTCGCCTATCGGAACGCTCCGGGCTGGCACAATTTACCGCGCATCAAGCTCGAACGATAAAGTGTGGGGAGAAGAAAACCGCACTGAAAAAGATATGGACTATGGCATCTTTGTTGCAGTCAATCCAGAGGGCGGCGTTAAACATATTGAGACAGTCAATGATGTCGTTCACGGTATTGTTGTTCGTGATATTTACGGCGACAAGGCTCCGCACAGTAAAACAACTAACGTTGGCCACTTCTCTCACGGTGACTGTGTGGGCGCTCTAGCTATAGAAGGCGAAGAGTTTACTCGTGGTGATTTGGTTTACATCAAAGTTGGTGGTGATGCGTCAGGACGAGTGACTAAAGAAGCGGATGGAAATATCTTTCTTGGCTATTGGGCTGAAAAAGTGAGCAAAGGTAGTAATTGCGTAGCTATCACTCTGGGCTACATGCAAAACGTACAACAAACAGGCTCGGGAGAGTAATTAATGGCTATCGAAGAAGCATATTTTGAAGAAGTGTTGCAAGAGTCTCTGACTGAGCGTGACAAAGAGTTGCAGGAGAAAGAGCTACCTGAAATTAACATTGGTGAAGCTATTCCTGTTAGCGAAGGTCTTGATTTTGCAATGGAGTATTTTGAGTACGGACGCACAGAAGTGATGGGTTCTGTGATGGATGGCATTATTGGTAACAAAACCAACTCATTGGTCACTATTGACAGTGAAATTGAGATGGAAAAAGCACCGGTCGCACAATGGGCTAAGGCTGCTACATGGACAACGCAACAAGTTGAAAAAATCGCCAAGCTGGGGTTAAACCTACCATCCAAAAAGCAAGATGATCTTTACGCCAACGCACTAGCAACAATTCAGTATGCTGGCTACCGTGGTCACAATGCTGTTAAAGGTCAGGAAGGTTTACTTAATGGCTCATTAGTGCCAGTGATCACCGAGAAGTCTAAAAAGTCTATCGCAGATATGACGGCAGAAGAGTTTATCTCAATGATCCTCGATGCCTACAATGTTGCATGGGCTGCATCAGGTTATCGTGTACAACCAACTCACATTGCAATGGATGCGGCTGACTTCATGTTAGCTATGCAGAAGTTTGATACAAACAGTGTGATTGTGGGTGTTGACTTACTACCAGTATCAGCAATGGATCGCGTCATGGCGGCACTGCGTAAAGCATCAGGTGATAACGCATTCAGTATTAATTTTGTAAAAATTCCTGCTGAATATGCGCGAGAAATCACAGCAGGAAAAACTCGTCTAGTTATCTATACCTACGATGAAGAGTATGTGGAAATGAAAGTTCACATGCCAGAGCTTTTACCTGTTCGCCAACGTGACCTGCTGACATACGAGTGTGGCTATCGTGCTGCGTTCGGTGGTGCAATGTGGAAGGTTCCTGCATCAGCAGTGTATGTGGACTACAAAACATCGCCTAGCAAGTAATCTAAGGGGGTAACATGTCTTTTCTTGTGCGTTACCCCGAATTTGCCAAAGTTGATAAAGCAAGAATTGAACTCGCCCAACAAGATGCTGAAAACCAAATGTCTCGTAAAATATGGGGAAAGAAGTTTGAGCAAGGGCGAGATGCTTTAACAGCACATCTTCTCTATGTCTCTGGCGCATTAACCAAATCAGGTCATTCAAATGGTAATCCAGTACAATCCGCGACAAGTAAAGCTGCGGGTGGTTTATCTATTGGTTACTCTGCGCCTGACGCTGGCTTTGGCTCTAATCACGATGGATACGCATCAAGCTCTTATGGTCAGGAATATATCCGACTTCGCAAGCTAGTTGGTGTGCATGTAATGGTGATCCCATGATTAAAAACTCTGGCAAATTCAATGGTGCGGGTCTCAAAGCATTAGAGGCTCGTATTCGTGCAATAGGGCAAAAGAAAGTCGTCGTGGGTGTACCTGCAGCAACTAACGGTAAGCGTGATGATGGACTCAGTAATGCCACCATTGCAGCGGCGCATGAGTTCGGTGTTCCCGGTCATATTCCTGAGCGGTCGTTTCTTCTGTCGACGTTGAGGGAAAATAAAGGTAAGGCGACAAAGTTGCTTATTCGTGAAATCATGACAGATATCTCACAAGAGGATTATTCAGGTAGATCACTCGCTATTGTCGGAGAAAAGCTAGCAGGTGAGGTAAAGCGTAAAATTCAAACAGGCATCAGCCCAGCGCTTGATCTAAAAACGATAAAGCGCAAAGGGTCCTCCAAGCCACTTATTGACACTGGCAACTTAATACAATTAATCACTTACGAGGTGCGCGATAAATGATGGATAATTTTGTTGAAGATATCTTTTCCGATCCGTTCTTTGCTCAGGAGTGTGAGTTTGAAAGTGAGTCTGGCGAAAAGCGTATTCTTGTCTGCATTGTTCAGCCAGCCAGTAATGATGACCTGCAAATTCTGCCAGAAGGTGATCGCTACAACCCAACCGTCAGAGTCATGACACAAGAGCCAGTCGAAAACAAAGAGTTGTTTTACTGGAACGGTCATCGTTGGCGCATTATCAGTAAATCGCTATGGAATGATTATGGCTATTACGACACTCTCGCAACTCGATATGAGGGCAGTCAGACGGACGATAGCGGAGGTTTCCCAATTACGTGAGGAACTGGTTATTGACGGTGATGATGGAGTAGATGTTTCTGATTGGGAGTATTTCATATCAGTAAGCAGGTTACCATCAGAGCCTATTGGTACAGAGATTAAATTCGATGCCACCAATGAAAAAGAAATCGTCACGTCAACCTACGAAACCTCAATCTCTATCAATTCCTTTGGCAGAAATGCCTATCTGATCATAGAGAAGCTATCAACATCAATCAGAACGAGCTATGCACAACAGCTATTTAAACGAATAGGTGTCGGTGTCGTTCGCTCATCTCAAATTAGAAACTTACCAACTGCAATCGCTGGAGGTAAGGAGCAACGTGCTCAGTTCGACTTAGTTCTTTCACATATTCATCGTATCGAAGCACCGCTCAATCGTGGTGAGTCGGTCGTCATCACTACTCAAAAGGATTAATAAATGAGTTTATCAATCAAAGAGGTGATTAACGCTCAAATATTGCCACAAGCGGCAGCGGCACAACGCCGTGATTTGAGTATGGTCGCCATTTTTACATCAGAGGTTGGAGAAGTCTTTCAGGATGCCACGACACGCTATGTGTTTGTGTCTGATGCTGATGATGTAGCAAATCTATTCGGTAGCCAGTCTAGCGCACACAAAGCGGCACAGGCGCTATTCTCAGCACGTCCAAAGTTAAAGCGTGCAATGATTGCTCGTTACGCAGAACAGAAACAAGAAATCCCAGCTATCGCTAATGCGCTGAAGGGTTCAACGGTATCTGCTGGTATTAATGCGTTTAAATCTATCACCGATGGATCTATGACGTTGAATATTGCAGGTGAAGAAACGGAACTAACAGCATTAGATTTTAGCAAGGCTATTGGGTTTACCGATATCGCATCAACTATTGAAACTCAATTACCAGAAGATAAAAACCTACAAGTGATTTGGGATGAGGTTGGTCATCGTTTCATTATTCAGGCAAAAACTACGGGTGCTTATCCTGCGACACGCTTAGGTTATGTTACAGAATCAACGCAAGGTACTTACATCGGTAACATGCTTAAACTTGAAAATGGTCAGGCGACAATTGTTGTTGGGAAAGCGTCAGAAAGTGTTGAAGCTGAAATGCCATCTGATGCAATGCGTAAACTGCAAAATATTTATCAAAACTGGTATGGCGCTTATTTTGCTAACACGTTAACTGACGAACAGCTTGAAGATGCTCATGATTGGGTGGTTAGCGCTGATTTAAAAGTGCTGGCATATACCGCTATTCGTGATGAGCAAATCGAATGGAATAACGAAAACGTCCTTAAAAAATTGCACGACAAAGCCTCTGGTCGCTTAATGGTTCAGTTCAATAAAACTGGAGATGATCACGCTGCAGCCGAATTGCTCGCGATTGCCGTTTCAACGGTTTGGCAAGGACAGAACACAGCTAAGACAGTTAAATTTAAACAACAATCTGCGGTTCGTTCTGATGACCGAGTGACATTAATTGATGCTCAAAAGTGTCGCCGTTTAGGTATCAACTACTACACCGACTATGACGGGATCAATATGTTAGCTGAAGGCACGATGCTCGGCGGCACATTTATTGATGAAGTGATGGGGCTGGATGCGTTTATTGATGCGTGCCAAAAACAAGCCTTCACGACCTTACAAGCCAACCCAACAAAAGTACCTCAAACCGATAAAGGCCAAGCGATGCTAATTGGCTCACTGGTCGTTATTGGCAATGAATTTGTCCGTAATGGTTTTTTAGCCGGTGGCATTTGGCGCGGTAATGATGTGGGCGAGTTAACATACGGTGATCGCCTTGATGAAGGTTTCTATTTTTACTCGGATAGCTTTGATGTTCAGTCACAAGCAGATCGAGAAGCCCGCAAAATGATGCCGATTATGTGTGCAATAAAACTCGCTGGGGCAGGGCACTCAGCCGATTTATTAATTCAATTCAACCGCTAGGAGTTCTCAATGGCAATTTATAACCACAAGCGACTAATGGTCAGCATCAACGGCTATGAGATCACCGCATTCGATGAATCGGCGGATTCAATCGCAATTGCGCCGGTTGGTGACGACGGGGCGTTTACCATCGGTGCGAGTGGTCGCGGTGTGTATGTGTTTACCGGTAACGAATCAGCAACGCTGACACTCAAGCTATTACAACATTCAGAAGATAATCAGTTTTTATCAAATTTACGCAATCAAATTTTAAGCAGTCAGTCTGCACCAACGCCACTTGAGCTTTATATCAAAGACACATGGAATGGCGATGAAATCGTGGGTCACGTTGGTTTCTTTACGACACCACCTACAGTGACACGGGGCGCATCACATAACCCAACTCAATGGACTATCCAGTTCGAGCGAGTCATTACTAAATTAGCCAAGGGAGCACAAAACTAATGGAAAAAGATAATATCACTTACGAACACCGCGCCAGCAACTTTATTGAAGCCAAAAACCACGCAATGAAACTACTCGGCATGTTAAAGGGGTGTATTACCTTAAATGGTGAACAGGTAGGTGTTGATATCGGTGGTGTGCTAGCCAATATCGGGTCGCCTGAAATGCAAGACATCGAGAAGTTTATTTTAAAATGGGTGATTGCAAAAAATGAAGAAGGGGAAATAATTCAATTAGATAAGGTGGATGTATTTAACAAACACTTTAATACGCATCGCTCACACTATTACCCGCTAATTGTGGATGGGTTGAAATTCCACTTCGCTGATTTTTTGCCCGATGGAGTCGCATCCAAAGTAAGTACGCTCAACTTGGCGGAACTGACAGTAATGTAAGTGATGTTGATTGGTTAAAAATGCTCCCAATTATGGAAGGCAAATATACCGGTCATGATCTTAGAACGACAGCAACGCTCGGCGATGTGCTTGATTTTCATGAAGCCTATGTCGAGCGTTTGTTGTCTCAGCAGAGGGCAGAGGATGGAAATCGAAGAACTTCTCGTTGCCATCGGAGTGGACACCACTCAGGCAGCTAAGATTAAAGATGTCGTCGCTGCCCTCGGTGCGGCTGCGGCTCAAATTGCGATTGAAGCAAACAAAATTAACGGAAATCTCGATGACATTGGGGATGAGGCTTCAGATAATCTTGAAGAGGCTGGAACCAAGGCGGACAATGTTGGCAGCAAAATTAGTAAACTTAAATTAATTGCGCTTGGGGTTGGGGCGGTAATAGGCGCTGTATCAGCTAAAGTGATTGGTTTTATTGATGGCGCACTCGCTGGCGCAAAAGATCTCGCGCAAGAAAAAGGGTTACTATTTGATATATCGAAAAAGGAGTTGGCACAAGCTGATGAATATCAAGCGGCACTGAAAAAAACAGGGTTATCAATTGACTCGATTAAGACAAAAATCGCTCTGAACCTCGTGCCGCAACTTACCAAAGCAACGAAGGGTTTTAATGAGTGGTTAACATCAAACAAGGAGCTTATCGCTAATGGTCTGACAAAAGTCATTCAGTGGGGGGCGAAGGTAATTCAAGTTGTTATCAACTCAGTTAAAGCAATCAGTATGCTGATAGAAAAAACCATTGGTTGGAAAGCGGCTGTTATCGGACTGGTAGCTATTCTGGCAGTGCTGAAGAGAGCAATGCTCATGGCGTTCATTGCAAACCCGATAACGTGGGTGATTGCAGGTATTGTTGGCTTAATGCTCTTACTTGATGATCTGATGGTTTACCTCGAAGGTGGCGATTCCCTATTTGGTGAGTTTTGGGGTTCATGTATTAGTTGGATTAAATCAGTTAAAGATTGGTGGAGTGGGTTATCTAAAGAGTTCAAAGCATCATTAAAAATCATCGGGGCAATGCTAGCGGCCACATTTGGCACTAATATTTTTGTATCGATGACTAAAGGTGCTGGTCTTTTTGGAAAGGCGATTAGCTTCCTGATATCACCGATAAAAACGCTCATCAAGTTTGCTGGGTTAGCTGGCAAGGCTTTCATGATACTTGGTAGGGCGCTATTAATGAACCCAATAGGCATTGTTATCGGGCTTGTTGTTGGTCTAGGTTATGTTCTTTACGATCTTTATAAATGGCTTACAACTGGCGAGTCTGCTTTTGGTGATTTTTGGAAGGCTGTTGCTGACACTTGGGAAAAGATAAAGTCATTTTTTAAAGACGGTGTGAAATCCATCTTGATGTCGCTGGGGCTTTCAGAAGACGGTGCAGAAAAAGCAGTCACAGCCATCGGTGAAGCCTTTAGTGCGGTGTTTGCCCTGATTATCTATCCTTTCACCTCAGCATGGGAATTTATCAAGGGGCTTTTCAGTATTTGGGGCGATGATTCAACATCTTTCACCGAAAAGCTCGGTAAAACCTTTAGCTTGGCGACGGATATCATTAAAAAGCCATTTATGATCGCGTTTGAGTTTGTTGAGAAATATTTCAATAAGCTCATTGGAGGTATTAAAGACGGTATTGCTTCAGTCAAAAGTTTTTTTGGTTTTGGTAATGATGAAGCAGTTGGTGAAGCTAGTGGTAATCTGACTGGATCGATTATCAACGCCGCATTGCTAGAACCAAGTTTGCCTAACTTATCGTCTGCGACCACCAATAACAAGTCAATTACGATTAACCAAGGCGATATACAGGTACAGCAAAGTATCGTCACTGGCGATCCACAAAAAGCGGCTTCATTGTCTCTGGATGGCATTAATAAGAATGGCTATAAACTTGCAGAAAAATCACTCGATAGCGTTTTGGCTAATGGTAGATAAGGTAATGAGATGGATATAACTAGTGGTATGTTTACGGGGCGCGTGGCGGTGATCACGCGCTCAATTGGTGATTTTGAATTAGATTGCACGGTCAGAGAAGAACATACGTCATCATTGCGGTTAACAAAAAACCCCGTTGAGTCAGGGGCGGATATTGCCGACCATGCCATTTTAGAACCCAAGTCACTCACGATAACGGGAATTGTGGTTGGGTACGAACCCCCACAACAGATTAAGAACTTAACCGGTTTAGATACGGATTTAATGAGTGAATACCCGTTACCGCTTGAATTATCTGCCTCCCTAGGGCAAGCCCAATCAATGTTAGGCTCTTACCTTTCGGTAGGTGCCGCTGTTCAAGAAAAAGCGGCTAAGGTGCTTGCGCCTTGGTACCCAGATAATGTGAATACCTCAACCGATGCGTCACCCACGTTAGACCGTGTCGGGCGTGCGTATGAAGGGCTGCTCGCTTTACAAAAAAAAGGTGAGCCTATCACTGTACAAACGGGGATCCGGTTGTACACAAACATGATAATTACCAATATTAGTACCACGCAAGACAAGCCTGGTTCGGCTGAATTCACATTGACGGTTGAAGAGATATTTATTGTTGAAAATAAAACAACACAAGGGCTACATCCTGATTTAAAAGGGCAACCGAAAAAAGCCAATAAAGGGCGCACTCAGCCGACTGAAAAGGGGAGTAAATCCTCCACATTGCGGGAGATTTTTAGATGATTTACGAAATTCCGCTATCAGATGAACCTATTCAAGAGCAGTTATTTTCACTGTTTGATATGAATTTGCGGCTTACACTCTACTACAATCCGATCACCCACGGTTGGCAGTTTGATTTGTCAGATACCGATACAAACCGCCTTATCACACAGCGGCAGGGGTTAGCTGTCAATGCGCCGTCACTGCTTGAAAAAAACTTACCCTTTATTCTGATGCTTGCTGATAAGTCTCACTTTGGTATCAATGCGTTATATCGACGTGAATTAGGTGAAAGGCTTTTGCTCTATATTGTTGATAAAGGACTTTGGTATGAAGCAATTCGGGCGACAACTTAAATTAGTGATTGGCAATACAAAAGAGTCACTAGAAATAACAAACCTTAGAGTCACTTTTGAAGTCAAAAAAACACTAACACCAGAGCCTAACCCTGCTGTTATCCGTATTTACAACCTTAATGCGTCACATCGAAACTTATTAACCAGCAAAGAATTTAATCGAGCCTCGTTATCTGTAGGTTATGAAGAGCTACGTCAAATTTATGCTGGCGATATTGTTGAGGCAAACACAATAAGAGACGGTGAAGACTTTATTACTGAGCTGATATGCGGTGATGGGTTTAAAGCTTACACGTCATCAATGGTAAACAAAACGCTGTCGGCAGGTAAGAGTGATGCTGAAATCCTTAGAGAGAATACGCAAGCAATGGGGGTTGAGACGGGTGTTATTGATTTACCAAAAGATAGGCAGTTACCGCGAGGTAAAGTGATGTTTGGCGATCCTAGGGAGTTACTTCATAAGATAGCTAAGAATAACAATGCTCAATGGTCTATTCAAGACGGTCAAATGACGGTATTGCCAAAAGATAAGGTGCTTGCAGACAATGAAGGCTTTGTGCTTTCACAAGAAACAGGATTGATTGGTAGCCCAGAAAAGACCGATAAAGGTTTACAGCTAACATGCTTGTGTAATCCGGCATTGCGAATTGGTGGATTTGTTCGCGTTCAGTCCATCATGAATGAGTACAGTGGCGACTTTAAGATCACTGAACTAAGCCATGCTGGCGATTTCATGAATGATCAGTGGTACAGCCAAATGACGTGTATCGGTGGCAAGTTTAAGAAGGTGGAAAAATGACAGAGCCAACGCTACTTGATGTGCTCGGCAAGCAAGCTGAAAACCAACGCCAAGACATTCATACGGCACTGCCGGCAAAAGTAGTGTCATGTAACGGTCATAGTGCGACGGTTGAATTAATGATCAGCCATGTCACTAAAGAGGGAAAAGTGATTGCGTTGCCTCCGTTAGCCGATGTTCCGGTTGGATTTTATCGTGG